>NZ_JBLLNL010000015.1:0-47110 GCF_048158365.1 Denitraticella aggregata
ATCATGCAGTTCGATGTCCACGCCCAGGTCGTAGGAGTTCAACTTGAGCTTGTAGCCCGGCCGGAGGCCCCCGTCCTCATCGATGTTCAGTGTCAGCGTGGCCACCTGCCCCGTGCACGCGAGCGACCAATGACGGTACTGCGACGGGTCGGTACGGTAGTCGACCGGCTGGCTGGATTCGGCATTCACCGCGATTGCTGCGACCTCCTGCTTGTCTGCGACTGCTTCCACCTTCTATCTCCTCTTTATGGGGGGCAACTCAACCTGTTTGTGACTGCATCGAAATTCATGCTTGACCTGAACGATAGTGCAACAAAAAGCATGTGTCAAATGCAAACAAGCAAGTTAGTGCATCTTTAACTAAAAGCTCCGACCTGTGTCTTCGAAGCGAGCGTTAGATCGTGCATATGCCAGCGCACGGTTCGATAAAATGTGGCAATAAAGTGCTTGACGGATAGCTTTCAGCGTGTAGGCTATTGCACATTCGCATGGCAATAACTGCGTTTTAGTGCACGTATAATTGCGTGTCAGATGTAGTGAAGCACGAGGAGACATGATGAAACTCGCAAATCACTTATGCGGACAGTGGTTGGACGGGGCGGGAGAAGGGATCGTCCTGTCCGACCCGGTGACCGGAGAAGAACTTGTACGGGTTTCGTCCGATGGCCTGGACCTCGGCGCCGCGATTGGATTCGCGCGTGAGCAGGGCGGACAAGGGCTTGGGTCGATGAGTTACGAAGCGCGCGCCGGACTGCTCGGACGTATCGCTGACGTCCTTTCCGCGAACCGTGACGCCTATTTCGATATCTCGCTGCGCAACTCGGGTTCTACCGCGGCCGACGCAGGGTTCGACGTCGATGGTGCGATCTTCACGCTGAAGACATACGCCCGCGCGGGCAGGGTACTCGGCAGCGGCCGTCTTCTGACGGAAGGAGTGCGCGTTCCGCTGGCGAAAACCGACGCCTTCCAGGGGCAGCACTTCCTGAAGCCGCTGACCGGCGTCGCGATCTTCATCAACGCTTTCAATTTCCCGGCCTGGGGTCTTTGGGAGAAGGCAGCACCGGCCCTGCTGTCCGGCGTGCCGGTGCTGGTCAAGCCGGCCACGCCCACCGCGTGGCTGACTCAGCGCATGGTGGCCGATGTCGTGGCCGCCGGCATTCTGCCGCCAGGTGCGATCAACATCGTTTGCGGATCGGCGCGCGATCTGCTCGATCATGTCGGTGAGTGCGACGTGGTGTCCTTCACCGGTTCGGCCGATACGGCGGCCCGCATCCGCAATCACCCGGCGGTCGTCGCGCAATCGGTACGCGTCAATATCGAGGCCGACAGCGTGAACAGCGCGATCATCGGTCCCGATGCGGTCCCGGGCAGCGCCGAGTTCGATCTCGCGGTGAAGGAGGTCGTGCGCGAACTGACGATCAAGGCGGGCCAGAAGTGCACCGCGATTCGTCGCATTCTTGTTCCTGCCACGATTGCATCCGCGCTGGCCGACGCGGTGGCGGCCAGGCTGGCGGGCATGTCGGTGGGCAATCCGCGAAGCGAAGGGGTGCGCGTCGGGCCGCTGGTCAGCAAGGCGCAACAGACGGCCGCGTTCGAGGGAATCGCCAGGTTGCGGCAGGATGCAAGGGTTGTGTTCGGCGGCGACGAGCACTTCATGCCGATCGATGCCGATCCGGCGGTCGCCGCCTTCGTACAGCCCACGCTGCTGTTCTGCGACAAGGGGATGGCCGCGCAGCATGTGCATGACGTCGAAGTGTTCGGCCCGGTGGCCACCGTGCTGCCTTATGCGGATACGGCCGACGCGGTCGCGATCGCGCGCCGTGGGCGGGGTTCGCTGGTGGCCTCGGTGTATTCCGGGGATGCCGCGTTCCTCGCCGAACTGGTGCCCGCGATTGCGGATCTGCATGGTCGCGTGATGGTGGTCGATGCGGCGGTCGGCTCTCAGCACACCGGCCATGGCAACGTGATGCCCAGCTGCCTGCACGGCGGCCCCGGCCGCGCCGGTGGCGGCGAGGAACTCGGCGGGCTACGAGCGCTGGCGATGTATCACCGACGCTTCGTGGTGCAGGGCGGTCCCGCCTTGCTCGAGGCGCTGGCGGTCGATGCGGTCGACGCGGCACTGCTCGGCAGCTGACGAATATCGTGACGACCCGCCGCAGCCGGCCCGGTCGTCACATTCTGCACCCCCGAGCCATTCGATGCAGGCACGCAGACCGACAGGGCGGGATGCATTCGACGCGGCGCCCACGCTGGCCGACGACGCCTGTTTCTGGCTGTACTCGTCCGGTTCGACCGGTGCGCCCAAGGGCACCGTCCACATCCATTCCAGCCTGATCCAGACCGTCGAGCTGTATGCCCGTCCGGTACTCGGCTGCAGCGAGTCGGACGTGGTGTTCTCGGCGGCCAAGTCGTTCTTCGCGTATGGGCTGGGCAACGGCCTGACGGTCGGCGCGACTGCGGTGCTGATGGCCGAGCTCGACATGGACGCGGTGTTCGCCGTCGCGGACACGATCAAGGTGATGGTGGACGGAGTGGTGCTGGAATCGGGGCCGCCCGAACAGATCCGCAACAGCCCGGAATCACTCGGCCGTGACATCCCTGACCGATCGATCGATGGTCCTGGTCAAGGGGTCGGTTGTCTTCGACGGCCCGAGCGAGACGGTCAGGAACGACCCTGAGATGATCCGCAAGCATCTCGGGGTCTGATCGGCCGGAACAAGGTGAAGAGGCTTCATGCAAAGCCTGACAAGGAGCGTATCAACGATGATTTTCGAGCGCAGCAAACGTATCCGCTTTTCCCATTGCGACCCTGCCGGGATCGTCTTTTACCCGCGTTACGTGGAACTGTTCAACGAAGTGGTCGAGGACTGGTTCGCGGAGGGTCTCGGTGTGGACTTTCATACGCTGCACGAGGACCATGGTCTGGGCATTCCGGCCGTTCGGCTGGATGTCGAATACCTCGCGCCGTCGCGCTACGGTGATCTGCTGACTTTCCGGCTGCATGTGCAGGAGATCGGCAACGCGTCGCTGCGACTGTCGATCGGCGCTTATGCGGGCGAGCAGTTGCGGGTGCGAGGCCATCTGAAGGTGGTACTCGCGTCGGTGAAGACCCTGCGCCCGGTGCCGATCACCGAGGAATTCTGGCGGCCGAAGTTCGCCGCCTTCCTGAACGAACACGTCGCTTCATGATCGGCCCCTGCGTTCCCACCGGACGCCCCGTTCTACAAGGATTCCGGGGCGACAAGCCCCACAAACCCCAACCCCAGAACCAAACGGAGACAAATCATGGCCCAATACCAGTGCAGTGCCTGCTACTTCCCTTATGACGAGGCCACCGGCCTGCCGGAGGAAGGCATCGCCCCCGGAACCCGATGGGAGGACGTATCCGAGGACTTCGTGTGCCCCGAATGTGGCACGCCAAAATCGAACTGGATGGAATATCACCCGGATTGAGATCCGACGTAATCGGGTGTGACGCCGGTCCGTCCGGTGTCCGCTTCGCCCGGTCACTGTGCCCTTCTCGTCCCGTTTCATCCCACACTGTTGGGAGTCTGATGTGACTGCTCTGGCCACGACAACCAAGTTCGCGGGCATCGGGGCCGGCGCGATGGGTAGCGGTAGCGAGCGTCGCCGCGCGATGACCGGTGGGCCTCTGAACGCGTGACAAGCCTATTGCCCGGGAGGATTGCATCTAGGAGGCTGTCGGACTTGAGCGATCGTCACGAGCCGGGTGGGAAAGCGAGGACAGATCTGGTCGATTTTGAGGCGCATAGTGGTTCTATGCAACGAAAAATCGGGCAGATATGGACCGCTTCTCCCACCGGCGCAGTAGATCAGCCTCAAGTCCGACAGCCTCCTAGGGCTGTGATGACCCCCGCGCGCCTACACGTTCGACGCTTTCGGCAAGCGACCGCGATCAAAGTTTGGGCGCTGCGGTTCCATCAGGCCGCGATCGCAACGTAGTCGTCCTGCAACGCGTCGAAGTGCTCCTCGATCTCGGCCCTCAACGCATGGTACTGATCACCGAGAATGCGCTCGATGGGCCCGTCCTCCAGCCACTCGAACTCCGCCCGGGCGAGCGTATTGGCGGCGTAGATGACGTCGCTCATCGTCCGCGGGGCCTCCATCAGAGGCGGGCGTGGTTGGTCATGCAGTCGCACCGCCTCGATCGCGGCGGCGGGCAGCTTCAGCGATGTCAGCAGCGTCTCGCCTATGCTGTCGTGCCATTGCGCGACCAGGTAGCGAACGGTGTCGGGACGTGCGCGCAGATCGGCATACTGAGCCGCGCGGTAAAGCATGTAGAAAGCACCGAGATCGTGAATCAGCCCGGTCAGCGAGGCCTCGTCGGGATCGACGTCCGACAGTTCACGCGCGATCACCTCGGCCGCGGCCGAGCAGTAAAGTGAGTGTTGCCATAGCGTACGCGACATGTCGTGGAACAGCACCAGTTCCTTGGAGCGCACGAGCTGATTCATCACCACGGTCAGTGCAGTGTTGCGAACCGCGTCGATGCCGAGCCTGTCGATCGCGGTCGTGAGGTCGCGCACCTCCTGCCTCGACCCCTTCGATGCGGCATTCGCGTGATGGATCAGCCGCGCCGAAACCAGCGGTTCGGTGCGAATCAGGCTGACGACGCTGTCGTCGTCGATGGCCTGGTCGCGCAATGCGTTGCGCAGGCGCAGGACGGAATCGAAGTAGGTCGGGAACACGACATCGCCGGAGAGCTCCACCGCGATGTCCTCGAGCATCCGGAATCGCTCCCGCTTCAGCTCTTCGCCCTTCTTGTCGAAACTATTCACGGTCATCATTCGAGTCGAGTGGTTGATCATGTTCACGCCCTCTGGATGTCGCACGGGTCGAATGCAGCGATCGATTCGGCCCGATGCGGCTGTACGACGCATGTCCGAGGAGTCGGATCGCGCCGTCACGCGATTCGCATTCTAGGTGCCGGTCACGACCTGTGTCACGTTCCGATTGCCCAATTCTGTGAAGTTGTGCGCACGGGCGTGTGCTTGACCGGGTGCGGGTGGCCCAGATCCGCCGCTGCGGCCGATGTGCCGAAAGGGGCGGTACCCGTGTTAAAGGTAGCGTCCGATCTCGACTTCGTCGATCTGTTCCGGACGCATGAAGCGCTCGGCGTAATCGCGAAACACGCCCGAGCGCAGGAACAGGTCGAACAGGTCGGGATCGATATGTTCGTCGTTCTTCATCTGCGCCATGATCCGGATCGCGTCCGACAGCGTCTTGCCCTGCTTGTACGGGCGGTCGATCGCGGTCAATGCCTCGAAGATGTCGGCAATCGCCAACATCCGGGCCTGCAGGCTCATCTCGTTCCGGGTCAGACCCCTTGGGTAGCCACTGCCATCCATCTTTTCGTGGTGACCACCGACGATCTCGGGCACCTGCCGCAGATGCTTGGGATAGGGCAGCTGCGACAGCATCACCAGCGTCTGCACGATGTGCTCGTTGATCTTGAAGCGTTCCTCGTCGGACAGCGTGCCGCGGCTCACCGACAGGTTATGCAGTTCGCCACGGTTGTAGAGCAGCTCCGGCACGGCCATCGTGAAACCCCAGCGCTCGTCTTGAGGCAGGCGGTCCTGCGCGCGGCGTTCGAACAGGTGCTCGGGCTTGTCGGCGATCAGGGCTTCGAGCACCGGCAGCGGCTGGGCCGGGCGGCGCGCCTTGCGGGCCTTCTCCTCGTACGAGATGCCGATGCGGTCGTCGAGCGTGCGCAGCCATGTCCGGCCGGCGATCGCGGCGAGCCGCGCCTGCTTGTCCGGCGCCATGAATTCGCCGCCCTCGTTGCAGCCGGCGACGAAGGCATAGTCGTCATTGAGCTGCTTCAGCGTCACATCGCGGTGCGCGCGGGCAGCGGCTTCGTCCTCGCCGCGCGCGATCGCATGGCAGCATTCGATCTCGGCATCGCGTTTGAGTACCTCGAAGCGCATCCGGATCTCGTGGATGCGGTCGTAAATCGTCTCCAGCTTGGTGGCCTTGTCGACGACGTACTCGGGCGTCGTGACCTTGCCGCAGTCGTGCAGCCATGCCGCGACATGCAGCGCCTCCCATCCCTGCTCGTCGAGCTCGAAGTCCTTGCAGGGTCCGCTCCGGTCGGCGCAGGCTGCAACGGCGAGCATGCGGGTCAGCTCCGGCACGCGCGCGCAATGGCCCCCGGTGTAGGCGCTCTTCGCATCGATCGCGCCCGCCACGAGGCGGATGAAGGCCTCGAACAAGTCCTTCTGCGCCCTGATCAGCTCGCGCGTCTCGAGCGAAGTCGCAGACGAGTTCGACAAGGCCTTCACGAACGCCACATGCGCATCGGCGATCGGTTTGCGATGCAGCAGCAGCAGCGCGCCGACCCGTTGCCGGTCGCGATTGAGCAGCGGCACGAACACCGCCTCGTGACAGTCGTTGTCCGACACGATCGTCCCGATTCCGGCAGCGCGGATGTCCGCGTCGCTCAGCCTGTCCACGAGCGGTACGTCCGTGTCGAGCGCACGGCACATCAGCGGCCCCGTCTGACCCTGGGTCAGCGTCTGCAGGCCGGCCATGCCGTCGCGGCCGGTCCGGCTCGTCGCGGCAGCCGGGACCAGCGTGTCGTCGTCGATCAGGTACAGGATGCCGGCTTCGGCGCTGGACGCCGACAGCGTCTCGGTCAGCAGCAGCGACAACAGTCGGTCGAAGTCCGTCTCGGCGGCGACTGCTTCGCTCAGATCCAGGAAGCGCCGGATCGTGCGCTTCATGCCGTCCATCGTGCGCGACAGCTCGCTGACCTCCCTGACCCGCGATTCGACCCGGACGGGCTCCAAGAACTCGAAGCGCTGTATCGCTTCGGCCTCGTGCGACAGTTTGCGCAGCGGACCGGACACCAGGCGGGCGATACCCCAGGTCAGCGGCATCGCCAGCAGCATGATGCCGATGATCGACCAGGCGGTCGTCCTGGCCAGTCCGATCGCGTCCGCGAACAGTTCGCTCTCCGGAATCGCCATGACCAGATAAAGCGGCGGTACCCCGTCGAAGTCGACGGTGCCGACATGCATGCGCCAGTTGTCGTCGTCGGCGCGTGTGAGCGTATCGATGCCGGTGCGCCCGTTCAGTTCGTGCAGCAGCGCCATAGCCTCGACCAGCACCGACGGACCGAAGTCCTGCAACTGCCTCAGTGTTGGTTGCGCAGCGGGTTGATCCGGCACCGACACCAGCCTGTCGATATCCTCATGCGCCAGCACCCAGCCGTCCCGATTGACCAGCGCGATATGCGTTCCCGGGGTGACTTTGCGCCGACTCAGGCTGGTCCCGAGGGTTTCGAGCTGGATGTCGGCGCCGACCACCGCGTTGCCGCTCGCGGCCGGGGTCGCAAGCGTGACGCCGACCTTGCGATCGGAAAAGAAGAGATAGGGCGGGGTCTTGATCGCAGTCGATGCCGTGAGCGCGTCGCGATACCATCCGCGGCTGCGCGGATCGTAACCGGCTGCGTATTCCGGCCGAAGGTCCTCGCGCAGCGTCAGTAACTCCTGATCGAGGAAGACGAAGCGACCGATGGCTGTATCCTCCTGCCGCGCGATCGACTGCACCAGGTAGGCAGAGTCGGGCGGTGCATCGAACCCGCGGCGCTCCGCGTCGTCGCGCAGACGCCGGAACAAGAAGAAATCAGCATCGGCATAGCCGACGTAGATCGACGACAGCGCGGCCGAGTCCCGCAAGGCCTCCCTGAGTAGCGGCAGACGCCGCATTCTCGCGGCAAGTTCGCGTTCGTCGACCAGTGCATCGAACGCGACCATGTTGGTCGCCATCTCGGCCGGTGCGACCAGGTTCGACAGTTCGCTGGCCAGTTCCTGGCCGATGCGCGCGGTCAGATCGTTGGCGGTCGCCTCCAGCATCTGCGCGGCCAGCCGATATCCCAGGGCGCCAATGGTGCCGCCCACCACCAGGATCAGCAGCAGGAACACGGTCGAGATATAAATGTGCAGCGGAAAATTGCGCGTCATTTAGTCAGGCTGCGCACCGATGTCCGGACGGACGGGAAAGGAAACGGGGGCCGCCGCCCCCGTTCGCGTTCATGAATGGACCACCCTGCTCAGTACGCGCGGGTGGCCGGCGGGGCGACGCCGAGATTGTTCACGACTCGCTTGACGCCTTTTACGCTTTCCGCGGCGAGACCGGCTGCCTTCTGCTCGGTCGCGGTTTCGACGAGACCCCACAACTGAACCTCGCCTTCGGCGACCACGACGTTGATGCGCGCCCCCGACAGCCCGGCCTTGCGGGTCAGTTCATGCATCACCTTGTCGCGCAGCGTCTGATCATCGTCCGAGCCGCTGGCGGTGTCGTTCTGATAGGCCACCGCAAAGCCCTGCAGCAGATTGGCCCGGCTCACGATGCCGACGATTTTGCCGTCCCGGACCACGGGCACCCGTTTGATGTGGTGCTTCTCCAGCGTCTGCGCGATCTTGTACAGCGGAAAGTCGTCCGGGATGGTGACAGGATCGCGGCTCATGATGTCCGCTGCCTTGTGTCCGTGCGAGCGGATGTAGTTTTCGGCATCATTGGACCCGGAGAACAGCGCGCTGAGCCACCACGAGTCGCGCTTGTCCGTGTTGTTCTCGACCCGGCGCATCAGGTCGCCCTCGCTGACGATGCCGACCACGCGCCCGTCGGCGGTGACCACCGGGAGCGCGCTGATGCGATGCTGAATCAGCAGTTCGACGATATCGCGCACCTCGGTCTCGGGTGAAACGGTGATGACGTCCCTGGTCATGACATCGGTGGCTTGCATTCGGGTTCTCCTCGTCGTTCGTGTGTGCACGAAACCTGGAATTCAACTCGTGTATCAGGATTCTACTGGCGAGACGTCGGTTGCGCACACGATTCTCGGCCAGCCATCGGCGTGTGGACCCTGTGCGCCTCTCCCGATCCTCTGCCGATCCGGCGGCCTGGTCTCAGCTGCCGAGCTCGATCGCGCCCTCGGCCACGAGCAGCCCGATCTCGGTTTCCGAAAGTCCATGCTGTTCGAGTATCTCCCGGGTGTGCTGACCGAGCATCGGCGCCGGGCTGCGCACGACGCCGGGGGTTTCCTGGAACTTGGAGGAGTAGATCTGCGTGAAGGGATTGTCCTGACCATCCATGCCCCCGGTCTGCACTGCCACGAAGACCTCGGACAAGGCCATCGGCGACGGATTGGCCCCGTAGGTCTGGAACATCTTCACGCGCCACACGCCCTGCGGCCTGCACGCCGCTGCCGGCGAGCGCAATGCCGAACAACTTCATGCCCATCTCCACGCCCGACAAGGTTGCCATCAGGGTCAGGTCATTGCAGTCGCCGAGATGGGCGATGCGGAACATGCGCCCTTGACCTTGCCCAGGCCGGTACCCCGTACCGCCAACCGGTCGGCAGCCCTGTCTCGTCCTTGCCGCGTAGCGCGAGGAATTCGGTCTCGATCCCAAGGCAGGCGCTGCACCAGGAGGTCGCGACGCGATTGCGTCAGCGCATCATCGAGGGCGAACTCGCACCGGGCGCCAAACTCAACGAGCGCGAACTCAGCGAGCGCCTGACGGTGTCGCGCACACCGCTGCGCGAGGCGATCAAGATGCTGACCTCCAACCCCTATGTGGGCGAGCGGCGCGCCGGCACGGTGGGATTCTCGTTGCCCGGCGTCAGCGTGCGCATCGTCGACAAGGACCGCCGGCCCCTGCCGCGGGGAGAGATCGGTCATGTGCAGGTGCGCGGACCGAACGTGTTCCCGGGCTACTGGCGCATGCCGGAGAAGACGCGCGAGGAGTTCACCGACGACGGTTTTTTCCGCACCGGCGACCTCGGCATGATCGATGCACGCGACTACGTCGTGCTGGTCGGCCGATCCAAGGATCTGATCATCACCGGCGGCTACAATGTCTATCCGAAGGAGATCGAGGCCTGCATCGACGACATCGACGGCGTGAAGGAATCGGCGGTGATCGGCCTGCCGCATCCTGACTTCGGCGAGGCGGTGGCGGCGGTGATCGTGACTCAGCCCGGCGCGAGGCTGGACGCGGCGCGCGTGATAGGCAGGCTGAAGGCGGACCTGGCGAACTTCAAGGTGCCCAAACAGGTCTTTTTCGTGGCCGAACTGCCGCGCAACACGATGGGCAAGGTGCAGAAGAATCTGCGGCGCGATGCGTATGCCAATGAAGCCAGGAACGGAGCGAAACCGAATTGAAGACTGAAGACATCGATCTGGCAGCGGGGCTGCTACTGGAAGCCCGCACCAGCGGCCGCTTGCTCGATTCGCTGCCGACCGGTTGCGTGCCGACCGACGTGTCGGGCGCGTACGCGATTCAGGATGCGGTGGCGGAGGGGCTCGGGCCGGTCGGCGGCTGGAAGGTCGGCGCGAAGGGACCGGATCTGGAGCCCACCTGTGCGCCGATGCCCGCATCGCTGATCCGCGCGGCGCCGTGCAGCATCGCACCGCCGCTGGTCGGACGATCCGGCATCGAGGCCGAGATCGCGGTGCGTTTCAAGCTCGACCTGCCGCGCCGCGATACGCCGTATACCCGCGACGAGGTGGTCGCCGCGATCGGCTCGATTCATCCCGCGATCGAGATCGTGACCTACCGCTTCGCGGACGCGGCCGCGCAGCCGCCGCTCGCGGTGGCGGCCGACGCACTCGGCAATGGCGGGTTCGTGTGGGGAGCGGGGCGCACCGATCCGATCCTGATCGATCAGACGCAGCAAGCGGTGACGCTGACCATCGATGGCACTCAGATGGTCGAGCGCGTCGGCGGCAATGTCGCCGGCGATATCTTCCGGCTGCTGACCTGGCTCGCCAACCATGTCGCAGAACGCGCCGGTGGCCTGCGCGCCGGACAGTTCGTGACCACCGGCACCTGCACCGGTCTCATCTACGCCGATGCCGGCAGCGAAGTCAGTGCGGAGTTTCCGGGGCTGGGCAGCGTGTCGGTGACGATTCAGCCGGCCTGATCCGACAGGCGCGATCGCGACCGGACCTTACATCCTGCCACCCCGGCGCCCGCCCGCTTCCGCGACGTAGCGCCGCACGCGCGGCGCCTCGGTGCCGATGTGGAAGGACTGGCGGCGTTCCCTCAAGCCCACGTCCGCGGCGGTGAAGCGCTCGAGGCGGCGCTGGTGCTCTATCCAGTTCTCGTCCAGAAAATACTCGATGTAACGGCCGGGCTGCGCGGCGTCGCGGAACAGCCCCCACGACAAGGCACCCTGGCGCAGCCGCGCACGGCGGGTCTCCTGCATGATGTCGTTGAACTGCGCTTCGCGCGACGGATCGATGATGTATTCCACCGTCACCATGACCGGGCCCTCGTCCGGTGCGATGTCGATCCGGGGGGGCGGGGCGCTGCTCTGGATCCGCGCCGGCGTCATGTCTTCGTCGCCCGCACCGCCCAGGCGGCTGCGCCATGTGAACAGCAGCATGAACAGGCCGAAGGACGCGGCCCCCACGATGCCGGTGACGACCGTCGTCTGTCCCGCGACGTAACCCCACAGCCCCGCACCGGCCGCGCCACCACCCATCAGCGCCATCTGGTAGATCGACATGCCGCGTGCGCGCACCCAGTTCGGCAGCGCCATCTGGGCGGCCACGGTGAGCGAGTTGGCGGTCGCGATCCAGGCCATGCCGGCGACCGCCATCGCGACCACCGCAAGCCACGTGTAGGGCGACAGCACGACCACGACCGATGCGAGCGCATGCAGGAGGGTCCCCAGGCGCACGAAGGCGTCGCGACCGATGCGCTTGCGCAGGTGATTCAGGTTCAGCGCCGCGACGATCGCACCACCACCCATCGCCGCCAGCAGGATCGTGAACGTGACCGGCCCGCCGCCATGGATGTCGCGCGCGATCAGCGGCAGCATCGCGGTCACCGCGGTCGACTGGAAGAAGAACAGGAAGATGCGCACCAGCACCGCGCGCATGCGCGGCGACTGCACCACATGCTGCACGCCGACCCGCATCGCGCCGAAGAAACGTTCGCCTGGCAGCACGCTGGGCCTGGGTTCGGACTTCCAGCGGATGATCAGCATGAAAGCGACGATCGCGAGAATGGCGTTCAGCCCGAAGACATAGGGGCTGCCGGCGGTCGCCAGCAAGGCACCTGCAACCACGGGGCCGATCACGCGCGACATGTTCATCGCGATGCCGTTGAGCGCGAGCGCGGCCGCGAGCTGATCGCGGGGCACGACGTCGGGCACGATCGCGGCGAACACTGGCCAGCGCATGGCCATGCCGATGCCGTTGGCGAAGGTCAGCGCCAGCAGCAGGTTGGCGGTGAGGCCGCCGGTCATCGCGAGGATGCCCAGCACGACCGCGATCATCGCGACATAGAGCTGCGTGAATGCGAAGTAGCGGCGGCGGTCGATGATGTCGGCGAGCGCACCGCTGGGCAGACCGAGCACGAACACCGGCAGCGTGGACGCGGCCTGGACCATCGCCACCATGACCACGCTGTCGGTCAGCGAGGTCATCAGCCAGGCGGCCGCGACCTCGTTCATCCACATCGTCACGTTGGCGGCCAGCCACGCCATCCACAGCATGCGGAAGACCGGTCCGCGCAGAGGCGCGAGGGCGCCGGACTGGGCTGGATCCGCGGTCGCTTCCGGTGAGTTGGACATGGTCGGGTGTCTCCGTGATTCTCGCGCAGCGGACGTCGAATGTCGGGGCGCAGTCGAACGCGCTTAGACAGACGCTAAGTCTATCAGGCGCGCATCCCGCTGACGCATGCCGGGTGAGCCTGCCGCTGCCTGAACCGACGGACGATCGCGCGCCCCCGAGCACCACCCCGGCCGCGAACACTTGACCGTCGATGGCGATCGCAAGCATGCTGCGTCGGCGCCGCACGCCGAAAACGTCGGAACGGGCGCGCCGGTGTTCGTGTCCGATGTCCGACAGGAGAAAACGTGCAATGGATCTGAATATCGCCGGACGCCGCGCCATCGTGTGCGCGGCCTCGAAGGGTCTGGGCAGGGCGTGCGCAGAGGCGCTCGCGGCCGAAGGGGTGGATCTGGTCATCAATGCGCGGAGTGAAGCCGCATTGCAGCGAACCGCGGTCGAGCTTCGCGAACGCCATGGGGTGCAGGTCATCGCGGTGGCGGCCGACATCACGACGCGGGCCGGGCGTGAAGCGGTGCTGGCCGAATGCCCGGACCCCGACATCCTGGTCAATAACGCGGGCGGTCCGCCGCCGGGTGACTTTCGCGACTGGGACGAGGACGCCTGGCACGCCGCGCTGCAGAACAACATGGTCGCGCCGATCCAGATGATCCGCGCGGTGATCGACGGGATGATCGCGCGCCGTTTCGGCCGGATCGTCAATATCACGTCGGGCGCGGTCAAGAGCCCGATCCCGGCGCTGGGGCTGTCCAACGGCGCGCGCACCGGGCTTACCGGCTTCGTGGCCGGGCTGGCGCGTCAGGTCGCGCAGCACAACGTCACGATCAACAACCTGCTGCCCGGTCCGTTCGAAACCGATCGGCTCAACGCGACGCTCGAGGGGGCGGCGAAGGCGTCCGGCAAGTCCTTCGACGAAGTGCGCACGGCCCGCATCGCGGACAATCCGAGCCGCCGCTTCGGCGATCCTGCCGAGTTCGGCGCGGCCTGCGCGTTCATCTGCAGTGCGCAGGCCGGCTACATCGTCGGGCAGAACGTGCTGCTCGACGGCGGGGCGTTTCCGGGTACCTTGTGATGAAGCGTGTTCACCGCGTCACCGCGGTCGACATCACCGAGCAGTGAGGGCAGGGTCACGAGTCGGTTTGCGCACCGGTCAGGATGACGTCGTCGGTCGAATCGAATCTAGGTACCTGGTCTTCCGAACGCCAGGCCTTCCGAGCTCCCGGTGCACACCGTGCGTGCGACGACGTAGGTGACGCCCGGCCCCGGGGGTGATGGCGAGCAGAACGGCGGTAATCGAGAAAGCTCGTAGCGACATGATGTTGTTGGCGCATCTCGTTGGTGAGAACAGGCGTCAGTTTCGTCGTCGCTGTATCGCGGTGCGGAGGTACGCGCATCAGTACGAGCCGTTTTTCTCGAGCTGATCGAACAGCCAGTCCTGAAAACTGCGGACCTTGGGCAGATCGGCGCGAGACTTGAGCAGGTTGACGGTGTAGCCCAGGATCTTCGGGCCTTCCAGGCCAAGCGGGGCGACGAGGCGACCAGTCTCCAGTTCGCGCTGCACCAGAAGCAGGCTCTCCAGGCACACTCCCAGGCCATCCACGGCAGCGCTGATCGCCATGAACGAACGATCGAAACGCGGTCCGCGCGAGATGTCCAGCGGGACCTTTCGATGAAGCCGCATCCAGTCGCGCCAGCTGACCAAGCAGACCTCGCTGTGGATCAGCGTGTGGTGGCGAAGATCCTCCGGCGTGCGAATCGGGTTCGGACCATTTGCGATCGACGGGGCGCACAAGGGCACGATGGTCTCGGAGGGGAAGGGCAGCACCATCGTGCCGGCAGGTTGCAGCCGCCGGGAGCTGCCATAGCGGATATCGATATCGACCCCGTGCATCAGCAGGTCTGCCGGAGGCGGATACGAGGCGTTCAGCCGCACATCTATGTCCGGATGCATCGCGCTGAAGCGTGCCAGCCTGGGCATCAGCCACTGCGTTGCAAAACTCGGGGTCGAGTGCACGGTGAGAATGTCGCTTTTGGCCGTTCGTCCCAGTTCTCGAGTTGCCATTTCGATTCTCGAGAAGGCGGCCGAGATCTCCTCTGCGTAAACCCGTCCCGCATCGGTCAGCACCACCGCGCGATGCAACCGATGGAACAACTTCACCCCGAATTGCTCCTCGAGAAACTTGACCTGGTGACTGACCGCCGACGGCGTGACGAACAGTTCCTCTGCTGCAAGTGCGAAGGAGGACAAGCGTGCTGCGGCCTCGAACGCCTGCACTGCCTTGAGCGAAATCCGATGCTGCATTGCAATACTCACATGAATTCAATTCATTTATGTGGTCATTAATATTCGTTTGAGCGCAAGAAATCAAGGGGATAAGCTTTCATCCACTCGCCGGCTGTTCTTACGAGCTTGCGGCGGCCGAGGAAAAACCGCTCGAAAAAGAGAGCAACGAAGCTGACCCGGGCTTGTTTCGAAGTCGGGTCCAACCAAGGAGAACTGCGTGGAGAAAAGCGTAACCGACGTCCGCGCCGAGCTTGCAGAGCGCGCCTACCGCATCAGGCGGAACGCGCTGCTTATGGGCGAGGTGCAGGGTCAGGGCTACATCGGACAAGCCCTCGACATTGCCGACGTGTTGGCTGTGTCCTATTTCGGTGCGATGAACTATCGCCCCGAAGATCCGGAATGGGAAGGGCGTGACCGCTTCCTGCTGTCGAATGGCCACTATGCGATTGCGCTGTATGCGGCGCTGATCGAGGCCGGCATCGTCCCTCAGGGAGAACTCGAAACCTACGGCAGCGACGACAGCCGTCTGCCGATGTCGGGCATGGCGAGCTACACGCCGGGGATGGAGATGTCCGGCGGTTCGCTCGGCCAGGGCCTGACCATCGCAGTTGGGCGCGGTCTCGGCCTCAAGCGCAAGGGCTCGAAGGCGTTCGTATACACCCTGTTCTCGGATGGCGAACTCGACGAGGGCGCGATCTGGGAAGGCCTGATGTCGGCCGCGCATTGGAAGCTGGACAACCTGATCGCGATCGTCGACGTGAACAACCAGCAGGCCGACGGTCCCTCGAGCAAGATCATGGCCTTCGAGCCGCTGACCGAGAAGATGCAGGCCTTCGGCTGGTTCACGCAGCGCATCGACGGCAACGATCTCGATGCGGTGATCGCGGCCTTCGACGCGGCGCGCAATCATCCCGGCGAGCAGCCGCGCATGATCATCGCCGATACCCGCATGGGCTGCGGTGTGCCCTTCCTCGAAGCCCGCGAAAAGAACCACTTCATCCGTGTCGATGCACACGAATGGCAACTCGCCCTCGAGGCACTGGAAGCCGGGAGGCAAGCATGAACTCGACTGTGACGACCAAACCCAAACTGAAGACCTCGGCCATGATCGCCTCGATCGCCGGCGAGGGCCAGCGCACCACGGCGGCGCCGTTCGGTCACGCGCTAGTGAAACTGGCTGCGGAACGCTCCGACGTCGTCGGTATGACCGCGGACCTCGCCAAGTACACCGACCTTCACATCTTCGCCCAGGCCTATCCGGAGCGCTTCTACCAGATGGGCATGGCCGAGCAATTGCTGATGGGGGCCGCAGCCGGCATGGCGCACGAGGGTGCGATGCCGTTCGTGACGACCTATGCGGTGTTCGCGACCCGCCGTGCCTACGACTTCATGCATCAGACGATCGCCGAAGACAATCTGAACGTGAAGATCGCCTGCGCATTGCCCGGGCTGACGACCGGCTACGGCCCCAGCCACCAGGCGGCCGAGGATCTGGCACTGATGCGCGCGATGCCGGGCATGACCGTGATCGACCCGTGCGACGCGCTCGACATCGAGCAGATGGTGCCTGCCGTGGCCGCGCACAAGGGGCCGGTCTATATGCGCCTGCTTCGCGGCAGCGTCCCGCTGGTGCTGGACGAGTACGACTACAGGTTCGAACTCGGAAAGGCCAAGCTCATCCGCGACGGCCGGGACGTGCTGGTGATCTCGTCCGGGATCATGACCATGCGCGCGCTGGAGGTGGCCAAGGAACTCGAAGCGGATCGCGTGGATGTGGCGGTGCTGCATGTGCCGACGATCAAGCCGCTCGACACCTCGACGATTCTGCGCGAGGCGGGTCGGTCTGGACGTCTGGTCGTCGTGGCCGAGAACCACACCACGATAGGCGGCCTGGGCGAAGCGGTCGGCACCGAACTCCTTCGTGCGGGCGTGACGCCGCAGTTCCGCCAGATCGCATTGCCCGACGCCTTCCTCGATGCGGGCGCACTGCCGACCCTGCACGATCGCTACGGCATTTCCACCAAGGTCATGGCCTCGACCATCAAGAGCTGGCTCGGCTGACTTCACAGGAGCAATCAGATGAACAATTCTCTACTTCTCGAAGGCAAGGTGGCGCTGATCTCCGGGGCCGCCTCGGCGCGCGGCATCGGGCTGGCCACCGCAAGACTGTTCGCCCGCCACGGGGCCACGGTCGTCATCCTGGATCTGGACGAAAAGGCGGCCGCCGAGGCGGCCGCCGAGATCGGACCGGCGCATCGCGGCTATGCCTGCAATGTGGTCGATCGCGATGCCTGCCGCGCCGCCGCGGAGCGCGCAATCGCAGAATTCGGCCGCATCGACGTGCTGATCAACAATGCCGGCATCACCCAGCCGGTCAAGACACTGGAGATCGATCCCGCAAGCTGGGACCGCATTCTGGACGTCAATCTGCGCGGCGTGCTCTACCTGTCGCAGGCGGTCATTCCGCAGATGAAGAAGCAGGGTGGGGGGGCTGTGGCCTGCATGTCGTCGGTGTCGGCCCAACGAGGCGGGGGCATCCTCGGCGGACCTCATTACTCTGCAGCCAAAGCCGGCGTGCTGGGTCTGGCCAAGGCCATGGCCCGCGAGTTCGGCCCGGACAACATCCGGTTCAACTGTGTGACACCGGGGCTCATTCAGACCGACATCAGCTCCGGCAAGCTCAGCGACGCGCAGAAGACCGAGATCGCCGCAGGCATTCCGCTCAACCGCCTGGGCAATGCCGAGGAGGTCGCCGGCGCCTATCTGTTCCTCGCGTCGGACCTGTCGTCGTACATCACCGGGGCGGTCATCGACGTGAATGGCGGCATGCTCATCCACGGCTGATCGTTCGACCCCACCACGGTTTCACCACAAGCGGCCTCTGGTCCGCTCATACACGTGGCGTAAGTGAAGCCGGAGCGGCTTCGCTCGCCTCATGACCCGCCAAACGAAACGGAAGGAGATACTCATGAAAAAGACACTCATCGCCATCGCAGCCACACTCGCCTTCAGCACGTCCGCCAGCTGGGCGCAGCAGGTGCTGCGTCTTTCGCACAACGCCGCGCCCGGCAACCCCAAGGCGGAGGCATCGCTGAAATTCGCCGAACTGGTCGAGCAGAAGAGCGGCGGTCGGATCAAGGTCGATGTCGGCGGTAGCGCGCAGTACGGTGACGACGTCGAGTCGCTGACCAACATGCGGCTCGGAACGCTGGCCTTCAGCGCCAATTCGCAGGGTGCGACCTCGAACGTGGTACCCGAGATCGCGGTGATCGGCCTGCCCTTTCTGTTCCGCGACCTGAACCATGCCTATGGCGTCGTCGACGGCGTGGTCGGCGAGAAGATCGACGAGGCTGCGCAGACCAAGGGTCTGGTGGTGTTGTCGCTGTGGGACAACGGCATCCGCCATACCAGCAACAGCCGGCGGCCGATCACGCAACCTGAAGACCTGGCCGGCATCAAGGTGCGCACACCGCCCGATCCGATGACGCTGGAGATCTTCACGGCCCTTGGCGCCAACCCGGGCCCCCTGGCCTTCTCCGAGCTCTACATCGCACTGCAGCAGGGCGTGTTCGACGGCCAGGAGAACCCGCTGATGAACATCTATTCGTCCAAGCTGTACGAGGTTCAGAAGTACATCTCGCTGACCGGACACAAGTATGAGACCACGCCGCTGATTGCCAGCAAGCGGATCTGGGATCAACTGTCCAAGGACGACCAGCAGGCTATCCTGGAAGCAGCCGTCGAAGCCGGTGCGATGAATCGCCAGATGTCCCTGGCCTCTGATGTCGAACTGCGTGAGAAGCTCACCGCAGCCGGTGTCGAGATCAATGAGGTGGACCAGACCGCCTTCATCGAGAAGACCAAGCCGGTCTACGAGAAGTGGGGCAAGCAGTTCCCGTCGCTGGTCGAACTGATCGTCTCCGAGGCCAGCAAGCAATGAGCGGCGCCCACTCCCACAGTGCAGTCGGTGCGAAAAGCGCGGCCGCGTCGGTGGTGAAGTGGGTGGATGGCGTGATCGTGGCGGCCAGCGTGGTGCTTTCGATCACGGCCATCAGTGTGATGTTCGTCGCGCTGATGGCCGATGTCGTTGTCCGCTACTTGACCAATCAAGGCATGGGATGGCCGACCGAGATGCCCAACATCCTGTTTCCGTGGCTGGTGATGAGCGGCGTGGTCCTGGCCGCGCAGCGTGGCCAACACGTCGCCGTGAAGGCCCTGACCGGCTGGCTGGGCAAGCAGGCCAACCGCTTGCTTGCGCTGGCTCACCAGGTGCTGCTCGTCGCCGCCTTCTTCTACCTGGCCTGGGTGGGGCTCGAGGTGCTCGAGATCACCGGCACCGAGGTGTATCCAGTCACCGGCATCACCGCGCACTGGGCCTATCTCTCCATGATCGTGGGCTTCGTGGGTATCGGCATCACCGCGATGACGACCTTCGTTCGCCTGTTGCTCGCCGAAGACCCGCTCGCCGTGCGTGTTCATCACGCCGAGGAGGATGTATGACGCTCGTAATGCTTCTTGTGTTCGGCGCGCTGCTCGTACTGGCACTGCCGGTCGGTTACGCGCTGGTGATCAGTTCGGGGCTCGCGGCCATCACCGTGGGTGACATGCCCAGTGTGCTCGCGGTGGTGAAGATCTTCCAGCCCACGCAAAGCTTCCCCTTGCTCGCGATCCCGTTCTTCATGCTGTCGGGAAGCCTGATGATGGGCGGCACGCTGGGCAAGCGTCTGATCAACTTCGCGACGCTGTTGGTCGGCCGCTTTCGGGGCGGTCTGGGGCAAGTCACCGTGGTCGGCTCCACCGTGTTCGGCGGGGTGTCCGGCTCGGCGGTGGCCGAGGCGTCGGCACTTGGCTCGATGCTGATCCCTTGGCAGAAGCGTGAAGGCTACCCCGGCGGCTTCGCCGCGGCCGTGACGGCCTCGTCGTCGGTAATCGCCGGCCTGATCCCGCCGTCGATTCCGTTGATCCTGTTCGCGGCGGTGTCGAACCAGTCGATCGCGTCGCTGTTTCTCGCCGGTATCGTGCCGGGACTGTTGCTGGCCAGCGGTTTCATGTTCGTCTGCTATCTGTCGGGGCGACTGAGAGGCTTCAAACAACTGCTCGACAAGGTCACGCCGCGTGACGTATTGCGTGCCACCGTGGCTGCGGCGCCCGCGCTCGCGATGCCGGCGTTCATCGTCGTCCTGTTGCGTGCCGGCATCGCGACGCCCACCGAAGTCAGCGTGATGGCGGTCGCCTATGGACTCGTCGTCAGCGCGCTGGTCTATCGCGACCTGACCCTCACACGACTCTACGGTGCACTGGTGCACACCGCGGTCACGACCGGTGTGGTGATGCTGGTGATCGCCGCGTCGAACCTGGTCGGTTACGTCCTGACCGTCGAAGCCGTGCCGCGCTTCGTTGCGGAATGGGCACTGGACACGCTGGGGTCGCCGTGGAAGATCATCCTGATGCTCAACATCATCATGGTGTGTGTCGGCATGTTCCTGGACCTGCCGGCCGCGATCCTGCTGCTCGGTCCGACCTTCGTCGCGATCGGCAACGCGATCGGTCTGGACCTGATCCAGTTGGGAATCATGATGGCGGTGAATCTGAGCATCGGATTGTTCACGCCACCGGTCGGTACCACCCTGTTCATCTCGGCTGCGATCGCGCGTGAGCCGGTCGGCGCAGTGGTCAAGGAATTGTGGCCGTTCTACCTGGTGGCGATTACGGTGCTCGGGCTGATCTCGTTTGTGCCGGCGTTCACGTTCTATTGATCAATGAAATCGATCGGGCACCGCACAGGTGCCCTGGAAAGGAAGTGCATTCATGAAAACAATCGCATTCGCAGGACTCGGGGCCATGGGCCTGCCGATGGCCAGAAACCTCCTGGCCAAGGGATTCACCGTTCGCGGCATCGATGTGAATCCGGACGCGCTGGCGAAGCTGCAGGCTGCGGGCGGGGAAAGGGCCGATTCGTCGACCGCAGCGGTGGCCGGTGCCGACGTCTTGATGCTGATGGTGGTCAACGCGGACCAGGCCGAGCAGATCCTGTTCGGCAGCGGACTGCTGGCGGCCTTGCCCGAGGGGGCGACAGTCTGCCTGATGGCGACCTGCCCGCCGGGTGCAGTCCAGAAGGTCGCGAGACATGTGACCGCCACCGGTCGTCGCTTCGTCGATGCACCGGTGTCCGGCGGCGTGGCGGGTGCCACGGCGGGTTCCTTGACCATCATGGCGGCCTGCGAGCAGACGAGCTTCGACGCGATGCGCCCGGTGTTCGAAGCTGTAGGACAGCGGATCTACCATGTGGGTGAGCAGCCCGGACAGGGCGCTACGGTCAAGACCGTGAACCAGCTGCTGTGTGGCGTACACATCGCGGTCGTCGCGGAAGCCTTCGCGCTGGCGGCCAAGGTCGGTGTCGACCTGAACGTGTTGCTCGAAATCATGAGTGGCTCGGCGGCCTCGAGCTGGATGCTGAAGGACCGTGGGCCACGCATGCTTCAGTCCGATCCCGAAGTCACCAGCGCGGTGGATATCTTCGTGAAGGATCTCGGCATCGTGCTGGAGGCTGGTCGCGAGGTGCAGGCGGCGACCCCGATCGCGGCGCTCGCGCATCAGCTCTTCATGGCCACCTCCGGTCGGGGAGACGGACGAGCGGACGACAGCCAGGTGATTCGCAGCTACTACGCATTGAACGGCACGAATCCGGACGCGCCAGTCTGACATGTTCGTCCAGATCGCGAGCATCGTCTTTCCGGTCTTCACCGTCATCGTCGTCGGTTATCTGTACGGGCGCTGGCACCGCCCGGAGATGATCGCGACCAATCGCATGAACATGGACGTGTTCGTGCCGGCGCTGGTCTTCACCGCGCTGGCCGGTCGCGCGATCGCATTCGACGATCTGCAGATGATCGCGCTGGGCGGTTTGGTCATCGTACTCGGTTCCGGCTTGCTGGGCTGGCCGATCGCGCGGTGGCTCGGCTACGCACCGAAGACGCTGCTGCCGCCGATGATGTTCAAGAACGCCGGCAACATGGGCTTGCCGCTGCTGTTGTTCGCGTTCGGCGAGCAGGTTCTGCCGGCCGCGGTCATTCTGTTCCTGGTCGAGAACATCCTGCATTTCGTCATTGCGGCCTACTGGTTGGGCCACAACCCGCAGCTCTGGCGCATCTTCCGTGAACCCGTGGTCATCGCGGGCCTGGCCGGGCTGGCCGTCAGCATCTCTGGCGTCGGGCTATGGCCGCCGTTGCTGTCCGCGATGACGATCATCGCCAACGTGTCGACTGGCCTGATGCTGTTCTCGCTGGGCGTGCGCCTGAACACCGCGCCGTTTGCCGAGTGGCGAATCGGCCTGGTCGGTGCTATCGTCACGCCACTGACCGGCATGCTGATCGCGTACGGTTTCTGTCTGGCGTTCGATCTGTCGTCCCGTGAGACGGACATCCTGGTGTTGTTCGGCGCCTTGCCGCCGGCCGTGCTGAACTTCATGTTCGCCGAGCGCTACGGACAGGAGCCGGCCAAGGTGGCGTCCATCGTCATCATCGGCAATCTGGTCGCCTTCTTCTCGATCTCGATTGCGCTGGCCTTGCGGTTGTCGGGTTGAGAGACAGCACGCCATTCCCGGGGCCTTCGGCAATGGTCAGGCTGGGACCGTTGCGCTCCCCGCACGATCGAACACGGTGGCGCTCCATCGGTACAGGTCCGGTCTGCCGCAGGCCCCGATGTCCGGGTCAGTGTGGCGGTTCAGCGGGCGCAGGCCGAGGACATTGCATCCAGCGCAAGGTGCCGATGCTGCAGGTCGATGTCCGGGATCGCGCGTTTCTGCACGATCGGAACGCGGTACTTCGCCGCGGTGATCTCGGCCAGGATCGAGATCGCCATCTCGGCCGGTGAGCGCGCGCCGATGAACAGGCCGACCGGGCCATGGAGGCGGTCGATCTCGGCCTGCGACAGGTCGAACATCGCCAGGCGCTCGCGTCGTTTGGCGGTGTTGCTGCGGCTGCCGATCGCGCCGATGTAGAAGGCCGGGGACTTCAGGGCCTCGAGCAGCGCCATGTCGTCGAGCTTGGGGTCGTGGGTCAGCGCGACGATCGCGGTGTGGCCGTCTATCCCGAGCGCGAGGATGGCGTCGTCGGGCATGTCGCGGCGAAACTCGATGGCCCGATGGGTGAAGCCCTCGGCGAATTCCTCGCGCGGATCGACGATGATGACTTCGTAGTCGGCGGCCAGCGCCATGTCGCTGACGTATTGCGACAACTGTCCGGCGCCGATGATGACCATGCGCCAGCGCGGGCCGTAGAAGCTGCGCATGATGCGGCCGTCGAAGCCGAATGCGTCGCCGCGGGTCGCGTCGATCAGCGTCGAGCGTCCGGTGCAGGTGTCCAGTTCGCGGATGGTCAGGCGCTTGACCGCGATGCGTTCGAGCAGCGCGCGCAAGGTTGCGACATCGGGGCGGGGTTCGACCACGATGCGCACCGTGCCGCCGCAGGGCAGGCCGAAGCGGGCGGCCTCGTCCCGGGTCACGCCGTAGGTGATCAGCTCGGGCGTGTCCTGAGCCAGGATCTCGGTCTGCACGCGTCCGATCAGGTCGTCCTCGACGCAACCGCCGGAGACCGATCCGACGACCTGGCCGTCGTCCCGGATCGCCAGCCATGCGCCGAGCGGCCGCGGGGCCGAACCCCAGGTCTCGACCACCGTGGCGAGGGCGGTCGGTCGGCCGGCGTCGATCCAGTCGATTGCGGTTCTCAGGACCGAGAGGTCGGTGCTGTCCATCGTGTCGTCTCCGTCGTTCGTGTTGTCGTGATCCAGCAGGTCAGCGATGACCGGGCATGTTCAGCGTGAGCGCCCGCTGCGGGGTGTGCCGGCTCGCCAGTCCTTTAGCCGGAAGTAGCCGCGATAAAGGGCCACGCTGATCACCATGCCCCAGGTCATGCCGGCGAACATGCCGCCCAGCATTTCGGTCAGGCCGTAACCGTCTCCGGTCGCCAGCCGCGACAGCCACAGCGCGCCGGCGGTCATGCCGAGCAGCATCCAGCCGGAGCACATCAGGTTTTGCGCGAAGACCGAACACAGGTAGCGCCCGCAATCGGGTCGCAGCAGACGCAAGCCCGGAATCGCGGCCAGTCCGCCCGCGATCATGCCGACGTGCATGCCCGGCAGAAACATCAAATGGGCCTCTAGCGCCGCCGCGAACGGCAGTCCCTCCGTGCCCGCGCACAAGTCTTCCAGCGCCATCACCCCGGTCTGCGTGACATCCCAGGCCAGCCCGATCAGCATGCCGCCGAAACCGAGCGACAGCATCACATGCGGGGGCGAAAGCCCGGCCCTCTGCGGCCGGATCGCGACCAGCGCGAAGCAGCCGGCCACGACCAGTGCGACGGTCAGCAGCAACACCGGCCAGTCGATCCGCGCCAGCGATGCGCCCACCAGCCAATAGGCGCCGGCGACCATCGCGAGCAGCAGCAATGGCGTGCGGGTCTGGGAACCGAAGTTCTGCACCAGTGGATTCATCTGCACCTTGCAGACTCCATGGGGTCTAAAATTGCCTGTGATCGTGGTGAGCGACAGTCGTTCGTCAGGACGTCTTGCTGGCCGCACAATTTATTTAATTGTCCAAGACAAATGGAACTTTGTTCGAACAGATTCCACTATAGATTCGCCACAAGCAAAACGCGCGTTCCATGAACGAAGCGCGACAGCGGTGCACGAACTGCACTGCGGAGACATGAACGGCCGGCACTGCCGGCGCAGGGACCAATACTTTGGAGGAGGGCGTCCCATGACAAGTTGCCCAGTCGATCACTCGCCGAGCGGGTGTGCGTCCTGGTTGTACATGCTCGAGCGCTTCGACGTGGGCGTGATCAACCTGGACCAGCAGTTGCGGGTCGTGGGCATGAACGAGTTCGCGCGCAGGACCCTGCCGGTCGACGAGCGACAGCCCTTCGGGAAGATCGTCACCAGCTTCCACCCCGAGGTCTCCCGTGCGAAGGTCGCGTTCCTGCTCGAGCAGGCCCAGTGCCCGGTCTCGAATCCGCCGCCGATGACGATGATCATCAACATCCCGGAGAGGGTGCTGTTGATCAAGGTCTCCAAGATGACCGATGCGGCGGGTGAGGTACAGGGCTATACGCTTGTTTTCCATGACATCACCGACGCGGTCAGTCGTGACGACGGGGCCGGTGTGCGGCGCGAGGCCAAACGCCAGCTGTTCAAGATCCCGACGCTTAGGCAGAACCGTATCGTGCTGGTCGATGTCGCGTCGGTGTCCTACATCCGCTCGGATGGTCACTACACCTGGGTGCAGACCGCCGATGGCAACTACTTCTGCAACCTGACCATCGGGGATCTGGAAGCGCGCCTGGACCCGGAGCGCTTCATGCGGGTGCACCGCAGCTACATCGTGAACCTGGAGCAGGCGGAGCAGATCGTGCGCGATGACGGCAAGGTCCTGCTCAAGCTGGTCCAGCCCGAAGATGCCGAGATTCCGGTGGCGCGTGCCAGCGTGTCGCGCCTGATGGAGAACCTCGGACTCGCCGGTGCGGTGGGCTGGCGCTGAGCGTCGGTTTCACTTCGTGCAGTCAGCCTGCGTTTCGTGCAGGCCTCGTCGCCATTTGTTAATCCTCGATCATTCCGTCCAGGACAAAACCTAGACTGCAAGCGTCCCGGCAAATGTGGACGCGGTCCTCGCAGCCGGGCCGACGAGGATAACGAGGAGACACGAATGATCCCACCGAGCTTTGATTACCATGCGCCGGGCTCCATCGGCGAGGCGGTCGGCCTGCTCGCGCAGCTTGGCGACGAAGCCAAGATACTCGCGGGCGGCCACAGCCTGCTGCCGATGATGAAGCTGCGCTTTGCCGAACCGGCGACGTTGATCGACCTGAACCGGATCGCAGCCCTGCGCGGCGTCACCGAGGAGGGCGGGCGCATCCGCATCGGCGCGATGACCACCGAGAACCAGCTGATCGCGTCGCAGCTGCTGCGCGACAGGCTGCCGCTGCTGCCCGAGGCCGCCCGCCAGATCGCCGACCCGCAGGTGCGCAACCGCGGCACCATCGGCGGCGATATCGCGCACGGCGACCCGGCCAACGATCATCCGGCGATCGCGATGGCGCTGGATGCGGTGTTCGTGCTGACCGGTCCGAACGGCGAGCGCCAGGTCCCTGCGACCGAGTTCTTCCTCGGCACCTACTTCACCGCGCTCGAGGCGGACGAGATCCTGACCGCGATCCTGGTCGAGCCGTTCGCGCCGAACACCGGTTACGCCTATTCCAAGCTCAAGCGCAAGACCGGAGACTGGGCGACCGCCGCGGCCGCGGTGGTGCTGCGCATGGACGGTGACCGGGTGTCGCAGTTGCGCATCGGCCTGACCAACGTCGCACCGACCGCGCTGCGCGCGACCGACGCCGAGCAGTTCTTGACCGGCAAGACGCTGGACGACGCGACACTGGACCACGCGGTCGCGCTGGTGCGCGGCATCGCCGACCCCGCGGTCGATCTGCGCGGCGACGAGGAATACAAGACCGCGATGGCCGGCGAGATGACCCGGCGTGCATTGCGCCAGGCCGCCGAGCGCTGCCGCTGACCGGAGGGGAGACGAACATGAGCAAGAAACTGGTAACGATGAAGGTCAATGGCAAGACGGTCGAGGAGGCGGTCGAACCGCGTACGCTGCTGGTTCATTTTCTGCGTGAGAAGCTGCTGCTGACCGGAGTACACATCGGTTGCGAGACCAGCCACTGCGGCGCCTGCACCGTGGATATCGACGGCGAGTCGGTGAAATCATGCACCTGCCTGGCGGTGCAGTGCGACGGCGCCGAGGTGGTGACCGTCGAGGGGCTCGCCACCGGCGGCGTGCTGCATGCGGTTCAGGAAGGCTTCTACAGGGAGCACGGTCTGCAGTGCGGCTTCTGCACGCCGGGCATGCTGGTGCGCGCCTACCGGCTGCTGCAGGAGAACCCGAATCCGAGCGAGGAGGAGATCCGGGTCGGCATGTCGGGCAATCTGTGCCGCTGCACCGGCTATCAGAACATCGTCAAGGCGGTTCAGTACGCTGCGCGCAAGTTGCGCGAACCGGCCACCGAAACCGTCGCGGCCTGATCCGCAGGAGGACACGGAATGAACGCACCAGTGAAGGAACGCGAACAGGCGCTGATGGGCATCGGCGAGTCGCGCCTGCGCAAGGAAGACGCCCGTTTCATCCAGGGCAAGGGCAACTATGTCGACGACCTGAAGCTGCCCGGCATGCTGCACATGGACATCGTGCGCTCGCCGCTTGCCCATGCGCGCATCAAGCGCATCAACAAGGAGGCGGCGCTGGCCATTCCCGGCGTGCATGCGGTGCTGACCGCGGAGGACCTGAAGCCGCTGAAACTGCACTGGATGCCGACGCTGGCCGGCGACGTGCAGGCGGTGCTCGCCGACGAGAAGGTCTGCTTCCAGATGCAGGAGGTCGCGGTCGTCATCGCCGACGACCGCTACATCGCGGCCGACGCGGTCGAGGCGGTCGAGGTCGAGTACGAGGAGCTGCCCGCCGTGATCACGCCGCAGGCGGCGCTGATGCCGGATGCGCCGGTCATCCGCGAGGATCTCGCCGGCAGGACCGAGGGCGCCCATGGCGCGCGCACCCATCACAACCACATCTTCACTTGGGAAGCCGGTGACAAGGCCAAGGCCGACGCCGCCTTCGACGCCGCACCGGTCACGGTCAAGCAGGACATGTTCTACCCGCGGGTGCACCCGTGCCCGCTGGAGACCTGCGGTTGCGTCGCGAGCTTCGACCCGGTGCGCGGCGAGCTGACCACCCACATCACCAGCCAGGCGCCGCACGTGGTGCGCACCGTGGTGTCGATGCTGTCCGGCATCCCGGAGTCCAAGGTGCGCATCATCTCGCCGGACATCGGTGGTGGCTTCGGCAACAAGGTCGGCGTCTATCCCGGCTATGTGTGCGCGATCGTCGCGTCCATCGTGCTCGGCCGCCCGGTGAAATGGGTCGAGGACCGCATCGAGAACCTGTCCTCGACCGCCTTTGCACGCGACTACCACATGAGCGGCGAGCTCGCTGCGACCCCGGACGGCAGGATCACCGGGCTGCGGGTCGATGTCATCGCCGATCATGGCGCGTTCGATGCCTGCGCCGATCCGACCAAGTTCCCGGCCGGCATGTTCCATATCGTGTCCGGGTCCTACGATATTCCGGCCGCTCATTGCAGCGTGAAGGGTGTTTATACGAACAAGGCGCCCGGCGGCGTGGCCTACCGCTGCTCTTTCCGCGTCACCGAGGCGGTGTATCTGATCGAACGCATGGTGGACGTGCTCGCGCAAAAGCTCGGCATGGACAAGGCGGAGATCCGCGCGAAGAACTTGATCCGCAAGGAGCAGTTCCCTTATACGTCGGCCTTCGGTTTCGAGTACGACTCGGGCGACTACCACACCGCATTGCAGAAGGTGCTGGACGCGGTCGACTACACGGGGTTGCGCGCCGAACAGGCGGCCAGACGCGCCGATCCCGATTGCCCGACGCTGATGGGCATCGGTCTGGTCACCTTCACCGAGGTCGTCGGGGCAGGTCCCAGCAAAATGTGCGACATCCTGGGCGTGGGCATGTTCGATTCGTGCGAGATCAGGGTCCATCCGACCGGCAGCGCGATCGCGCGCATGGGCACGATCACGCAAGGCCAGGGGCACCAGACCACCTACGCGCAGATCATCGCGACCGAACTGGGCATCCCGTCCGAAGTGATACAGGTCGAGGAGGGCGATACCAGCACCGCGCCCTATGGGCTGGGCACCTACGGCTCGCGGTCTACGCCGGTGGCCGGTGCCGCCATCGCGATGGCGGCGCGCAAGATCCATGCGAAGGCGCAGAAGATCGCGGCCCATCTGCTCGAGGTGTCGGAGGCCGACCTGGAGTGGGAGGTCGACCGCTTCAAGGTGCGCGGCGACAACGCCCGCTTCAAGACGATGACCGACATCGCGTGGGCGGCCTACCATCAGCCGCCGGCCGGACTGGAGCCGGGGCTGGAGGCGGTGCATTACTACGATCCGCCCAACTTCACCTTTCCGTTCGGCATCTACCTGTGCGTGGTCGACATCGACAAGGGCACCGGCGAGACCAGCATCCGGCGCTTCTACGCGCTGGACGACTGCGGCACCCGGATCAATCCGATGATCATCGAGGGCCAGATCCACGGCGGGCTCACCGAGGGCTTCGCGGTCGCGATGGGGCAACTGCTGTCCTTCGATGAGCAGGGCAATATCCAGGGCAACACGCTGATGGATTATTTCGTACCGACCGCGGTCGAAACGCCGAAGTGGGAAACGGATTACACGGTGACGCCGTCGCCGCACCATCCGCTCGGTGCCAAGGGTGTGGCCGAGTCGCCGCACGTGGGCAGCATCCCGACCTTCACCAGCGCCGTGGTCGATGCGCTGTCGCACCTGGGCGTGACCCATGTCGACATGCCGCATACCGCCTATCGCATGTGGAAGGAGCTGAAGCGGCTGGGCGTGGCGCAGTAGTCGGGCTTGGCTGGTTCCTTCCCAGAGGGGAAGGTCAGGATGGGGATGGGTCGTCAGCGCTGCTTGAACCCAACCCCTCCCCTCCCCAACCCTTCCCTTGATGGGAGGGCGGTCCCGGCCGGTCCCGGGCGGTCCCAACGCCGCCTGTATGCCAGAGGGCATTACACCTGATGAAATAAAAGAGACGAGGAATCCCCGATGCAAGTGACCCTGGACAAGCAGTACCCGATCGCCGCACCGCTGGATGCGGCCTGGTCGGTCATGACCGATCTGCCCGCACTGGCGACCTGCATGCCGGGCGCGCAGATCACCGAGCAGGTGGATGACACGCACTACAAGGGCTCGGTCAAGGTCAAGGTCGGTCCGGCCATCGCGGCGTTCTCAGGCGACATCGAGGTGCTGGAGGTCGATGCGGCCGCGCGCACGATGCGCATGATCGGCAAGGGTGCCGACAAGGGCGGTTCGTCCGCATCGATGGAGCTGACCGCGACGCTGGTCGCGGCCGAGGACGGCATGAGCACGCTGCAGGGCAAGGCGGATGTCATCGTCAATGGCAAGTTCGCGCAGTTCGGCGGACGCATGCTGAACTCGGTGTCCGACGTGCTGCTGGCGCAGTTCGCGACCAACTATTCGAACAAGGCCCAGGCGCTGGCGCCGGCTCCCGAGACCGTGCCCGATGCCGATCTGCAGCCCGACACCAGCGCGACCGAATGTGCCGCGCAGGCGCAGCAGGACTCGGCCGCCCGCCACGCCGCGCCGCCGGCCGCACCTAAGGAACTCAACGCGCTGGCGCTGCTGTGGGCGATGATCCGCAACTTCTTCGCCGGTCTGTTCGGACGGCGCTCGGGATGAACGCGTCGGGCGCATCCATCGCCAGCCTGCAGCAGGATCTGCAGCGCGCCGGCTATCTGGCCGACGAGGGCCTGGCCAGCGTGCTGTGGATGGCGTTGAAGCTGGAACGCCCGTTGCTGCTGGAAGGCGAGGCCGGCGTGGGCAAGACCGCGATCGCAGCGGCCGCGGCGCAGGCCCTCGGGCGCCCGCTGCTGCGCCTGCAATGCTACGAGGGGCTGGATCTGGCGCAGGCGGCCTACGAATGGAACTACAGCCGCCAGTTGTTGGAGATCCGCCTGGCGGAGGCCGGGCAGGCCAGGGCTGGCCAACTGCGCGACAATCTGTTCAGCGAAGCCTTTCTGCTGCAGCGACCGCTGCTGCAGGCGATCCGGAGCCCGGAGGCGACCGTGCTGCTGATCGACGAGATCGACCGCGCCGACGAGGCCTTCGAGGCCTTTCTGCTCGAGGTGCTGTCGGAACACCAGATCTCGGTGCCGGAGCTGGGCACGCTGAAGGCCTTGAGCCGGCCGCTGGTCGTGCTCACCAGCAATGGCACCCGCGAGCTGTCGGATGCGCTGCGGCGGCGCTGTCTGTATCAGTTCGTCGACTATCCGGATCTCGCGCGCGAGATGGCGATCGTCAAGCGGCTGGTGCCGGAGGCGGCCGGGCATCTGGTCGAGGATGCGGTCGCGTTCGTGCAGAAACTGCGCCGCGAGGATCTGGACAAGACCCCGGGCGTGGCCGAGACGCTGGACTGGGTGCGGGCGCTTTTCCAGCTCGGCCACACCGCGCTGCCCGACGACGAGCACGCGATCGCGGCGACGCTCGCCGCGCTGCTGAAGACCCGGGCCGATGTGTTCCAGATGACACCGGACGTGGTGCGGCGGCTGGCCGGCGGTCGCCGCATCGCGCAGGATGCCGGCGTCGCGGCCAGCCCGGTGGCGAGCCGATGACTGCCCCCGCCGACATTGCGGCCTGCGATCCGCGTGGTCAGATCCGCCGCTTCGCGAACCACCTGCGCATGCATGGCTATCCGATCGGCTTCGATGAACTGGGCTTGATGGTACGTATGGCGGCCGAAGTGCCGGTCGCGCGATGGAAGGCGGTCGCGCCGATGTGGCGCAGCGCGGTCTGTGGCGACCGTCGCCAGTGGGACCGCTTTCCGGCGCTGTTCGACGCGTTCTGGTTTCCGCGAAAGCTTCGGGGCACGGTAAAGGTGTCGGGCACGGCACGATCGGGGCGCAGTCTGCCCGAGCGGGTCGCGGATCTGCATGCGCGCCTGGAGGCCGACAGCCGGCACGGTGCCGAGGCGCGGACGGCCTGGGCAAGCGATGGGGCCGGCGCGGACGAAGAGCAAGCGCACGGCGTGCGCCGTGCGATGGGCGGCGCGAGCCGCGGCGATCCGGCCGACACGCGACCGTTCGCCGAATGGGCCCCGCAGGATCTCGAACGCATCGAACCGGTGGTGGCCGCGTTTGCGCGTCGCTTGCGGCGCGTGCTGATGCGCCGGCGCGAGGCTGCGGGTGACGGCACGCTGGATGTGCGCGCATCGCTGCGCGCCGCCTGTTCCAGCGGGGGCGAACTGATCGAGCTCGCGCTGAAGCGTCGCCGCCGGCGTCGTCCGCAGGTGGTGGTCATGGTCGATGTCAGTCGCTCGATGGAGGCGCATGCGCCGCTGTTCCTGCGGATCGCGAAGGCGTTCGGTGAATGCGCGGGTGCGCGGGTGTTCGTGTTCCACACAGGGCTGGCCGAGATCACCGCGATGCTGCGCCAGCCGGGCGCGCGCATGCAGGAGCGCATCAATGCGGTGAGCTTCGCGTTCGGCGGCGGCACTCGGATCGCAACGAATCTGGCCGATGCGCTCGACGGACCGCTACGGGGTACTCTGGCGCGTCGGGATCTGGTGCTGGTGTGCAGCGACGGCTTCGATGCGGATCCACCGGAGCAGTTGGCGCTCGAACTGGACAGGGTCCGGCAGCGTGGCGCGGACCTGGTCTGGCTGCACCCGACCCGTGAGCCTCCGGCGTCCACAGCGATGCGCGGAGCGTCCGCGCGGGTGCGTGCCTTCGTGCCGGTGTTCGATCTGCGCAGCCTGGAGCGGCTGCCGGCTGCAATCTGACGAGGAACGAATCATGGGATGTCCATTGAAGCAGGGCGGCGGCCTGTATGCGCGGCTTGCGATCGGCGCGGTCGTGCTCGCTGCGGGTGAGGGCAGCCGCATGGGCGGCGTTTCCAAGCCGCTGATCCGCCTGCAGGGGGTGCCGCTGATCCGGCGCCAGCTGGTCGCGCTGTCCGGTGCCGGCGTCGACGAGGTCGTCGTAGTCACCGGTCACCGCCATGAATCGGTCGAGGCGGCCATCCTCGATTTTCCGGTGACGCTGGTGCGCAACCCGGACTTTGCCGAGGGCCAGCAGGGTTCCGTCCGACGTGGGCTCGAGGCCTTGTCGCCGCGCATGGATGCGGTGCTGATCGTGCTGGCCGACCAGCCGCTGATCGGTTCGAACGATCTCACCGAACTCATCGCCGCGTTCAAGAAGCGCCCAAAGGGCCGTGTCGTCGTGCCGATGGTCACGGGTGCGCGGGGCAATCCGATCGTGCTCGATGCGGTCGCCCGCGACGACATTCTCGCCAGCGGCCGAAACCTCGGCTGTCGCCATCTGGTCGACCGGAACCCCGATCTGGTGTTCGTGCACGAGACGACCAACCGGCGCTTCGTTACCGATCTGGACACCCCGGAGGACATCGCGCGCCTGCAGGACGAGACCGGCTGGCGTTTCGAGCTGCCGGCGATGGACGAGCACGCGACCGACTCGGCCCGGATCGGCTGAACGCTGGGCCCGCGGAAAAGCGAAAAACTCCGGCCCTCGAGTTGACGCTCCTCGAAACCCCGCTATAATCACGCTTCTTTTCAGCGCGCTCGTAGCTCAGTTGGATAGAGTACCTGGCTACGAACCAGGGGGTCGTGGGTTCGAATCCTGCCGAGCGCGCCACAGAATCAAGCACTTACGCCATCCTCCGGGGTGGCGTTTTTGCTCCTGTAGGGCGAAATTCAGATTTTCCCCCCACATTTCCCCCCACAGACCACAAGATGCAAAAAAACCGCCACGCAGGCGGTGTTTGCGGTCAGTGATCGTGCCTGACGTGCCCGACATAGGCGGAGGCGACTACCGACCTTCGGCGGATGCGCCTGTCGCCACCGATGCCGGCGGAACGTCAAACGGAACGATCACGGTCTCGCCACGAGACAGCACAATGTGCACCTCGACTTGCGATTCAGCGAAACGCCCCTGAACGTCGACGATGTCATGGCGCGCCCCGAGCGCCTGGATGATCCGCCAGCGCTGGCGGCCGATGGTGGCCATCATCCGCGCGTGCCACTGTGCGTACTCGTGCGTTCCGGGTTTAGGCAATGCCATCAGTGCAGCTCATCGGGTGTAGGCGGGATGTCCAAAGTGACCGTCACGCATCGGTGCTCCGCGTCGACAATGAAGTGCAGCCGAACCCCCCCTTCGAGGAACTCTGCGGTCAGGTCGTGCACCTCGCTGCAGTCCGACAGCGCGGCCAGAATGGTCGCTTTCTCGGTCTCCAGCGTTTGGACAAGGCGCGCGGCCCAGGCTTTGTATTCGGTCGATCCGTATTCAATGGTCATGGGTTAATTCCTTTGTCCGCGCGTCACGGCCTCGCTTTACGGCGAGCGTCCACGCCAGGTAGTCCGCCCCCGGTTGCTGGTCGGTGGTTTCGTTCGCGTGCCAGACGGATCCGGCGTGCGTCCAGAACTCGCCCTTCGATGCGGTGGCTCCTGGCTTCCAGACGCCGCGATAGAGCATCTTCGTACTGCCCTCCAGCTCTGCGAGGCGGCGTTCGAGGGCGTCGATGCGCCCCAGGTGCGGCGAGAGTGTCCGGGCGATGGCCTTCATGGTCGCGGCCACCCATCCGGGCGGCTCGGTGCGTTTGGTGGTCATGGCGGTCACCACGCGACGTTTGTCAGCAGCGCGACAGCATCGGCGCGGACGACGTGAAACCCGATGACCCGATCAAGCATGATCGCGGTGCTGTTCGTCACAAACAGATTCACCTCAGCCGGATCAATATCGTTCTCGGGATCTCCGCTCATGCGAATGTTCGCGGACAAGGCGCGCATCAGCTCAATACCGTCGTCCCCGTACAGGATCGCGTCAGCGTCCACGAGCAGGACTTGATGACCGTCGGAGTCGGTCGGCAGTTGATCGCTGACCAGGACAGTAATTCCGGCCAGGGTTCCGCCGTTCGGTGTCATGTCCGGGAAAGACACCACGCCGGCCGCGTTCTTGCACGCCAGGCGTGCGGCGTGATCCGGGCTGACCACAAGGTAGAGACTGGACAGCCCGCGCTTGCGGATGTTGCCGAGCAGCTTCTCGACGTCGGTCAGCACATGCGCGGCCGTCGATCCGGCAGATGTTTCAGGCGTCGCGACCGATGCGAGTTCAGCAAGGAAGGCCGAATTGACCGCGCTCGATGCGCCGGCCACCAGCTCGCGCTGTACGTGGGCCAGCAGTCCATCGGTTCGGAATGCGGACAGGGTCATGACGATCAGGCTCGATGCCCTGCGACGCATCAGCGCGGAGTCGTCAATGCCGAGCATGCTGACTGGTGCGTACTCGCCTTCGCCAACAATTGCACCTTCGATGCCGGTGGTGCTGTGAATCGGGGTTCTGAACGGGACTTCGCGCATGCCCGCTTTCATCGCGTCGAACGGCGAAAACTGGCGCAAACTTTCCGTGAATTGCTCGACCAGGCCGCCGTAAGAGTACGTGCTGTGAAGCGCGTCCGTATCCAGGCCGGATGCGTCGGACTTCAGGAAGTTGATGGTTTGACGTTCTGCGGGGTACGCGCGCTGAGCAAATAGCAGCGCTTCATCGCGGTTACCGTCGGCGGCTCCGATGCATTTGAACGCGGCGGCGAAAGGATAGGTTTTGGCGAATCTGGACATCGTGCATTGCTCCGGTTGAATGGTGGTTCCATTGAATCATTCAACCCCGAATCTATGCCAATCGCCTGATTACGCTTGATTACGCTTCGTCGCAAAAAAAGTTCGCCAGATCCGCAAGGCGGTATCGGCATCGGCCCCCACGGCGGATGTAGTCCGGCCCGGTGCCCATGCATCGCCAGTTCCGCAGGACGCCCGGTGCCAGCCCGAGCAGGCGCTCCGCATCGGCTGTCGGTATCGCGTCTTCGAAGTCCAGCCGGACGCCGGACGCCTCGCACCAGGCGTGCATCCGGGTCAGGGTGTCGGTGCCGGCCTCGATGACGGTGCCGCAGTTCGGGCAGCGCTCAGACATCGCCCTGATCCAATCGGCACTGCAGGCGCTCGATGATCGCCACCAGGTCGGAAAACACGGCTTCGCCGGCAAACAGCGCAATGCGTTCAGCGGGTAGGCCGAAATCCCCGGCCGCCTCGCGACACGCACCCGTAAAAGTTCGATCGCCCTCGAGCGTGCGCCGACGCGCCTGGCTGACAGCCCGGTATAGCGCGGCGCTCATCGGGCAGCCCCCCGCAGCCTGGCGCGAGCAGCGAGCGTGTAGGTCGAGTCGTCCGCGACCGGGACGGCGGCAATGGCGGCGGCGTGCTCGCGAAGCACACGCGACATCGGGACCGGCACCTGATAGGTACGCTCGATCGGTGCGCCGGCATGGTCGAAATACACGTTCCAGCGCCGGTGCAGCTCGGGTGCATCCAGGCTTTGAAATTCGAGCGCGGCAGCGATGGCGGCGGCGGATGGGTTGGTGCGGTGTTTCATGCTTGGCGATCTCCTGTAGTAGGCCAGCGGTTCGATAGACTTGGTACACGTGTGCGGGTGTTGCGGGTGTTTTTGACCCCCCCCCCTTTGCAAAACATGTCGTACGAAAAAAAAGACTAGGCGGCCGGTTTCCGCTTGGGTCGTTTCCATTCTTCAAACGCCCCCCCGGCCTGGGTCTGGCGTCTCGGCTGAATGCCCTGATAGATGGGTTCGGCTCTCAAGGAATGCGCGGCGCTCGGCTCTTCTGGCTGCCATGCGAACGAGTGCGGCGGGCACAAACTCATCGTGGAAGGCTCGCACCAGGCTTTCGACTTGGTCCGCAATGTCACGCGGGCATGAATACCAGCCCCCGTAACCGCTGACGTACAGACACGTTTTCTCTGGCAGGCGCTCGCGGTTCTGGTCGAACAGTTGGAGCAGTACGGGACTGACTCGCTCATCGAACTGCCGGCAATACTCTTGTGATTCCTCGGACAACATGACCCCATCGTGCCACTGGACGGTGGCCGTATGCCCGTTGCGGTTCTTGCGCATGAGGTACGGCTCGCACATTTTCTTCAACGTGTTCATCTCGTTCATTTTCAAATCTCCATTTCACAAATCCGACCTGGTCGCCAGTGCCCACCAGGCTTACTGCCTCTTCTGCACTTGCGGGTGTTGCGGGTGTTTTTACCCCCCACCTCGTACACACGCGCGCGCACATGGCGCGCACCCGCGCACATGGACCCACCCCACCCGAAAAACACCCGCAACACCCGCACGCATCAGCCGAACTCCTTCTTCAAGCTCAAGCCCTTCACCTTTCGGACTTTGTTGCGATCGTCAAAGATGGTCACGCCGAACCGACCAGCACCGTCGGCGATCGCCTCGTAGAATCCGGAACGGCCAAGAGGCTTGACACCCTCAGTGCTGGCCCACTTGCGGTAGCTCTCAAAGACGTGCGCGGCGGGTTGTTCGAGGTCGACGCCCGTCTCGCAGAACTCTGCGTCGTTCAGGAACTGCAGCGCACTGTTGTTCGCCGATCGCCATGTGTCGATCAGATCCTTGTGGTCTTTGGTTTCCGGCAGCGTGCCGCGCTGCGCCAGCTTTGCCGCACCGTCGAGCAGCCAGCCCAACACAGCGCCTTGTTCCTCGGCGTTGATGCGCTCGGCAAGGCCGGTGATCTCCGAGCCGACGGCAATCGGATTGCGGAACTCCAGGATGCGAAAGCGTCGGAAGAATGCGTCGGACTTGTCGCGGGTCGGCGGTAGCCTGTTGCAGTTGAAAATGTGCGCGGCCTCACAGACGAACGTGAAGGGTCGGTGCGTCGGATGCCGGCCTTCGACCACGTCGCCACCCGTTACGGCCTTGAATGGGCCGCCTGGGATTGGCGTATGCGGGTCCAGTTCGCCAACAATGTTCAGTTGCTTGCCAGCCAGCGCGGCCACGTAGTATTCGCTCGCCCAATTCTGCGGACTGGTCGCGCCGATCATGTCCAGCGGAAACAGCGCGCGGAATATCTCCAGCGTGGTGGACTTGCCGGTGGAGGTCTTGCCGTACAGCAGCAGAACGATTCGATGTCGCCATAGCTGTCGGGTCAGTGCCGCGCCGAGTCCCATCTGCAACAGCTCGCGCTGTCCGTCGCCCTCAACACCAGGACCGAAGGCGTTACTCAGGAGGCCCTCGAACAAGGGTGCGCCGGCTTCGAATTCGGGCGGCTGCACTACCTGCATTCGTTGGCGGTGTTCGGCGGTGAGCAGGTCGTGCCGGATCTCGCCCGATTCGGACACGCTCCAGAACTTGCCGGCTGCCGCAATGCCAGCCGGCGCGCACGAGAAGAAATCATCGCTGCCGGCAATCTGTCCGACCACTGCGGCAATCTGCTTGTAATCGCTCTGTCGCCGGCACAGCTTGTGCGCGCTGTATCTGCGTCCCAGATCAGCGGCCAAGGCGTCCATCGACATCGGCTTCCACAGCTTGTCATTCGGGTCGAGCCGCCACAGCGTCCCCTGCGTATGGATCGGCCGGCAGCCGGTCTCAGCGGTCACACGCTCAAGCCAATGGTCGGCCACCTGGTAATGGGTGGAGTCGGCCGCAAGTCCGGGCTTCGCGTCGGCGATGTTCTGCACGACAGCAGGCTTCCGCTTGCCGAATTTGGCGAGCACCTCATCCTCACGCGTGGCCATATGCGACCTCCGCGACATGCGCCAGGCGCGAGATAGCCACCTGCAGCCGATCGAAGTCGGCATCGGCAATGCTGCGCTGCTTGACCATGTCGCTTGCAATCACTGCCACCACGCCGACTTCGAGGCGCGCCACGTCGAACACGTCGGCCGGAAGCCAAGGTCGGCGCATCGGTTGCGCCTGGTGCTCGGCGCGCTCGGGAAACAACGCCGACCAATCCAGACCGACGGCGGCAAGCACGGCGTCCACCGAATCTCCACCGAAGTCGTGTAGCAGAATGCGGCCGTCGTCTAACTGGCGAATGGTCAGGCTCGGTCGCTTGTCGTCGCGCGTCGGTGCCGATGCGATCCAGCGGCCCGGCCCGGTCTGTTTGACGCGCTCCAGTCGGGACAGCAGGGCGTCGATCATCGCGCCACCCCCGACAGCAGCAGGATGCCGATGCACACGGCCAATATCACCAGCCACTCGGCGAGCAGGCCGGCGTGGATTCGTTTAAAATTGCGCTTGAGAGTGGCGCTCGTTGATCCTTCGGGACAGCGGGCGTTTTTTTCGTCTGTCATGCTGCCGCCTCGCCACTTGCGACCAGTTCTTGCAGCATGTTGGTCAGTTCTTCGGCTTCGTCCGACAAATCCGCTACGGCCCATCCGGCGTTCTCGATAACGTCGTCAGGCACTTCGCCGACCAGTTCGGCGGCCTTGCTCATCAGACGGTTGATTGCCCGTACCTGTGCAAGCCGGCGGCGGATCGCGTCGCCCAATGCCATCGCGTCGGTCAGCTCACATTGGTCGATACCGGCGAAGCGGGTGGTGACGACCGGCGGCGGGGCGGGCTGCTTGAGGATGCCGAGCATCTGTGATGCGAGCCGGCTTGCGAGTGCGTCGCGTTGCGCTTCGTCGTTCGCGGCCATGACGGCGCGAAGCTCCTTCGCCAGCGCGGCAGGGTTGGTCAGCAAATTGTTCATGCTGACACCTCGCGACTGCGTTCAATCAGGAGCGCGATATAGGCGTCGACCTCAGCCTCGATCCAGCCGACCGGCGGATTCTTGCCGTTGCCAAGTTTGATCGGACGCGGGAAGTCCGGGTCGAAGTGCTCGGACTCGGGGTCCATGCGCGCGTAGATCGTGCTACGGCTGAGTCCCGTTCGCGCCTCAACCGCGCGACGGCGGACGATGCGTTGCTGCTGCTGAACCATGATGTTGTCCTCTCGGAAAACTCCGGCTCGCCCTATGCGGTGCCGGCATGGTTCGCACTATCTAACCGGTCACGGACACATCCGGGATATGTCCGCCTTGCGGTTCTTCAGCAATTTGTGATGCGTCGGATTTGGCGTGGCGAGAGGTCGAATTCTTCGGCGGCTTGCGCGATATAGTTGCGCTCGTGAGCATTGCGAAGGCGTTTCACGAATGCCCGGATGCGCTCGTTGCGGTGTAGGTCCACATAAGCGTCTGTGCCGGGTTTGTTCTTGCGGCGGTTGCTTTGCGTGATCTTGTAGTTCCTGCCGAGCCTCGCCAACGGCAGCACCGCCTCCGAGCGTTCAATCTCCCGTTTGCGGTTCATGATCCATTCGATATGTCCAGCGAAGGCGTGGTCGTTTAGCTTGTCGAACTCGCCCACCTTGCCGACGAACTGTTCGCGGAACAGACGGAGCGCGTCACGTCGGCGTTCGCGTAGCTCGTCGCCAGCGGGTGCGCCTTCCGCCTCCAGCTTTTCGATGAACTCGTCGAGGCTGACCAGATTGACGCCGGCCAGGATGCCCACGAGTGGCGCGAGCCGTTGATTATCCGCGTCCGCGTAGTGCCACCCGATGTCATCGCCGCACCACTCACGCAGGGCTTCGGCGTGTCCGACCTTTTCGGCCATCATGCAGCCCCCCGAAGCGTGACCACGTTCTCGGCGTCCTCGCGCGTCAGCAGGTCCAGGCGCTCGCCGAGCAGTCGCCAGGCTTCGCGCTGTTCGTCCTTGAGTTCCTGCCGCTGGTAGATCCGCACCAGGCGGTTTTGCTCGACGTGGTTAAGACATTTCTCGATGACGTCCGGTCGCACGCCGAGCGTGCCCATCAGCGTTGCACCAGTGCGGCGCAGGTCGTGCGGGGTCCATTTGCCGCCACTGAGCACCAGCGATTCCGTCAGCGGGGTTCGGCCCTTCATCGGCTCCAGGCCTGGCCGTTGGCGATCGCCTATCTGCTTCGCAAGTGACTTGGGGCAGACGTGCGAATCGTCCTTGTGTTTCGACGGACACAGCCAGTCCGAGCCGAGCCGCTCGGCCCGAGCCTTGAGTTCTGCGAAATGCTGTTGCGCGAAGTCAGACAGATAGACCGTGTGCGCCCTCGCGTTCTTGCTGTTCTCGGACGGGATGCGCCAGGCTCCCGCGTCAAGGTCCAGGTGCTCGATGCGTGCGGACGCGATCTCGCCGACGCGGCAGCAGGTGGACAACATGATCCAGATCGCCGACGCGGACGAATCCCACAGATCCGCGTCAGGTACCTTGTCCCACAGTTGGCGAACTTCAGACTCCGACAGCACGCGGTCGCGCTCGACCTTCCTGCCGAAGTCGTCACGCTTCAAATGGGATGTTGGATCGTTTTCAACGAAACCGCGTTTGATCGCGAATCCGAACATCTGCCGGATGTCGCCGAGCAGGTTTCGCGCGACGATGCGTGCTCCACGCTCTGCCACGCCGTCGAGCAGTGCGGCGACCATCGGACGGGTGATGTCCTCGGCGGCGACCTCGCCCCACTTCGGCATGACGTCCTTCTCGAACATGCGGTGAACCTCTGCGCCCTTGTCCTTGCGGCGCGATAGCTCGACCCGCTCCCAACGCTCGAACAGCGCCCTGACCGTCATGCGTGCAGACTGCGCCTCGATCTCAGCGAGCCGGGATCTCTGAGCCTCGACCGCCTCGGCCTGATCGGCCTTAGCCCTGAGTCGCTCGACCTTGCGGCCCTCGGCCGGGTCGGTGCCGGTGTCGGCCTCGACCTTGAGTCGATCGCGTTCCGCCCTGATCTGGACCAGGGACATTTTAGGCCACGCGCCGACAGCAATCTGTTTGACCTTGCCGTCACGCCGATAGCGCCAGTCGAAATAGACCGACGTCCCCTTCGCCCCCGATCGGACGGTGCCGAACAGACCGCCCTCATCGCGCAACTTCTTCCCGTGGTCACTTGCGCCAAGTGCTTTCAATTGCGTAGCGGTGAGTTTCGACATCACGTTCTCCTTGGTGACTGCCAGGGGGTAGTGAAGTGCGGTAGGGGCTCAATTTTCCCCCCACATTTCCCCCCACAAATTCGCAGGATTCACTCGGATTGTAATGGAATGCTCAGGAAAAGAAAACAGCGTAAGTGTCTGGTAGATATGCGAAAAAACGCGCATTTAAATATCGCTTCGGCATGCTTCGGAACAGTAAAATTCTGACTACGAACCAGGGGGTAGTGGGTTCGAATCCTGCCGAGCGCGCCATGAATCAGACACAAACGCCACCTCGCAAGGGTGGCGTTTGTGCTTGTTGACCCAGCGTCGGCAATCGCGTGCGCTCTGGTGACACCGCTGCAGTTCGCCCTCGCTGCGGCAGGACTGGACGTCATGAGCGAGTTGGCATGCTCAAGAGCGAAATCAACATTCACCATGACCTTCGCTGCGGGACCTCGCGGGACATGCTGGCGATGATCCGCAAAAGCGGCGAGGAACCAATCGCCATCGCGTACCCGAAGCCGCTCGAGCGCGGGAAGCTCGTCGATGCGGAGGAGCCCGTGCCTGAGTCGCTGCCGGACCTGCCCAACATCGATCCGGCCCTGTTCCGGGTGCTCGATGCGGCCCAGTTGCGCACTGCGCAGCCATCCACTCATGCCCCGCGCATTGTGCTGCTCCATGGTTGGTTGCACGCGTTCCTTCAGCCGTTTGCTGGCGGAGGAGGCGCCGCGGACTTCGTGTTCGTGCGGATCGAGGCCTACAGCCTGCGCCCGGACAGGGTCGCGCGTTACGAAGGGATCCCTGACCAGTACCATTGGAGAACTGTCCGGACAGGTTATTCGCTCCCTGCACCTCAATCCTGTCAGGCTTGAGAGGTGCGTACAAATGGCGCACAATGTGGTGACTTTTATCGGGAGAGCCACATGAGTTCAATGACCAAGGACACGCGCCTCCACATCCGTTGTGACCAGAAAGTCAGGCAATTGCTGGACAAGGCGGCGGCCTATGCCCACATGAGCGTATCGGAGTTCGTCCTGCGCAACGCGGTCGAGCAGGCCCAGTCTGTGGTGCAGCAGCACGAGGCGATCAACCTGTCACAGGACGATTTTGCGGCCTTTCTGGACGCGCTGGAGACACCGGCTCAGCCCACGCCGGCCTTGCAGCGGGCTTTTGCCCGGCACGACGCGCAGGTTCGCTGAGTGGAGTACCGCGTTCGGCCGCTGGACAACGAGGCCGACACGGCTGGATTCTGCTGCGGAGAAGCTGCGCTCGACGAATACCTGCACCGTTATGCCAGACAGGACGTCAAGCGCGGCGTGGCGCGAGTGTTCGTAGCGACTCCGGCCGATGATGAGCGCGTGGTGGTCGGGTTTTACTCCCTCAGTGCGGCAAGCGTTTCGGCGGAGCATCTGCCAGAGCCCTTGCGGAAAAAACTGCCGCGCTATCCCGTCCCCGCAGCCTTGCTGGGTCGTCTGGCGGTGAGCGGTGAAATGAAAGGGCAGGGGCTTGGCGGCATTTTGCTGGCCGATGCCTGCAAGCGTGTGGTGGCGGCGAGTCAGACGCTTGCAGTGGCGGCCATCATCGTCGATGCCAAGTCGCCCGCTGCGGCGGCTTTCTACCGGCACTTCGGTTTTATCGAATTGCCCGGTCGGCCGGGGCGCTGGATGTTGCCAAGGTCCCATTTCTCCCAGGGGTTTTGAGGCCGCCCCATGCTGCCACCCCTATTTGCCGGCATCCGGCGCGTCATGTCTGGCGATCCTCCCAGTCCTGCCATTCGACGTCGTGGGTTGCGACGTAGGCGCTGACCGCGGTACCAACGGTCGGGAAGAAGGTTTCCTCGCCGAGGCGTGTGAACAGGCCGAAGCGCTTCAGCTTGTCCTTGACCGGATCCTTCATCTCGGCGAAGCACAGCTCGATTCCGGCGCCCTGCAGGGTCTCGCCGAGTTCGGCGAGCACGTCCGCGGCGGTGACGTCGACGCTGGTAACCGGCTCTGCCGCGACTACGAGCCAGCGGACCGGTGTCGGAGATTCCTCGACTGCGTCGAGCACACGCTCGCGGAACAGCTCGGCGTTGGCGAAGAACAGCGGCGCGTCCCAACGGAACATCACCAACCCGGGAACGCGGCGGGCGTCGGGATAGCGCTTGATGTCGTGGTAGCCCTTGACACCCTCGGCGCGGCCGAGCACCGCGAAGTGCGGACGCCAGCCGTCCCACAGGAATTCGATGACCGCGGCGAGGATGGCCAGGCCGATGCCGGGGATGACACCCAGCACCGCGACCCCGGCGGTGCAGCCCACCGACAGCCAGAACTCCCAGCGCTGGATGCGCCAGATGCGGCGCAGGTCGGCGAATTCGAACAGGCCGGCAGCGGCTGCGATCACCACCGCAGCCAGTGCGCTGGTCGGCAGGTTCCGCAGCAGGTCGGGCGCGAGCAGAAGCAACAGGGCGACCGCCAGCGCGCCGACGACCCCGGTGAGCTGCGTGCGCGCACCGGCCGCTTCTGCGACCGGCGTGCGCGAGGAACTGCTGCTGACCGGGAAGCCCTGGAAGAATCCCGCCGCCAGGTTGGCGGCACCGAGCCCGACCATTTCCTGGCTGGGGTCGACATGGGTGCGGGTGCGCACGGCATAGACGCGCGACAGCACGCTGGTGTCGGCGAACGACACCAGGGCGACGGCAAGTCCGCCGATGAGCACGGTGCCGAGGTCGGCCCAGGTGATCCACGGAATGGCGAAGGCGGGCAGGCCGCGGGGTAGCGAGCCGAGCACTGCGACGCCCGCGTCTTCGCCCAGATCCAGCGTCCCCACGACGAGCGTCGCCGCGATGACTGCGACGAGCATGTCGGGTATGCGCTTGTGGCCCTTCAGCAGCAGGATGATCGCCAGCGTACCCGCGCCGAGCAGGAAGGTGGTCCAGTTGCTGCGACCCTCGACAATCGCGACGGCGATCGCCCACAGGTCCTGCAGCGGCCCTCCACCGTCGATGGAAAAGCCGAACAGATTGGGCAACTGGCTGATCAGTACCGTCAGCGCGATGCCGTTCATGTAGCCGTAGCGAATCGGTTTGGACAGCAGTTCGGTGATGAAACCGAGGCGCAGCAGTCCGAACAGGATGCAGGCCAGGCCGGAGACGACCGCCATCGCGCCGGCGAGCGCGACCGCACGCATCGGGTCGCCGCCGGACTGCTGCAGCACGACCGCGAGGATCAGTGCAGCCAGCGCACTGTCGGGGCCCAGCACCAGGATGCGGCTGGGGCCGAACAGGGCGTAGGTGAGCAGCGGGACGATCGTGGCGTAGAGGCCGTAGATACCCGGCAGACCCGACGCGACCGCATAGGCGATGCCGACCGGCACCAGCATCGCCGCCAGCACCAGGCCAGCCACGAGATCGTGGCGCAGCCAGGCGGCCTCGTAGCTGCGCAGGGTTTGCACGCCCGGCATCCAGCGTATCCAGCCGGCCTGGTCGGCGCCTCGGGCGGGACGGGCAATGCGGCCCGATTTGGTGCCGGTTGGGGGGACGTCGGGGTGGCTCATGGGATCGGGCCTGAGCGGGTCGTGTCCAGCAAGCGTAGCCCCCTCGACTATTCGCGCGCAAGGAATCTGGTGTGCCTGCTCCGGCGTGGGGTGTTCGGCCAGGATGAGCCTATGCAAAGCTGTTCATTTCACGTCAACCCGGATGGTGTGCCGTTGGCGTCGAATCTAGACTCCCGAACTTGTCCCCCAAGCCCAGGAGAAGCCCGAATGAACCGCAATTTGCTGATGTGTGCGCTCGCCGCAGGGGTCTGTTCCGGTGGGGCATTTGCCCAGACCGGCGCAGAGGTCACGCTGCACGCAGCCGGCAGTCTGCGCGCCGTGCTGACCGAGGTCGGCGAAGCGTTCACCAACAAGACCGGGCACCCTGTTGCAGCCACGTTTGCCGCGTCAGGCCTGCTGCGGCAGCGGATCGAGAGCGGTGAGCCGGCACAGGTTTTCGCATCGGCCAATGTCTCCCATCCGGAAACTCTTGCGGCAGCGGGAGGGTGGAGTCAGCCGGTCGTATTCACCCGCAATGTCCTGTGCGCGCTCGCGCAACCCCAGGTCCAGGTCGACAGTGACAATCTGCTCGACGTGATGCTCGACACTGAAGTGAAGCTCGGTACCTCGACGCCGAAAGCCGATCCTTCGGGTGACTATGCCTGGGCGCTGTTCGAAAAGGCCGAAGCGCTTCGTGCCGGATCGTTCGCGGCGCTCGACGCCAAGGCACTCAAGCTCACCGGTGGCCCCGATTCGCCGAAGGCGCCGGAGGGTCGTGGCACCTATGAGTGGGTCATGGCGGAAGGGCAGGCCGATGTCTTCCTGACCTATTGCACCAATGCGGTTGCGGCGAAGGCAGCACAGCCGCAGTTGCAGATCGTCGAGATCGCGAGGGAACTACAAGTCGGAGCCGCCTACGGCTTGAGCGTTCGTGACGGTGCACCGGATGCGGCGCATGCCCTGGCCGAATACATCCTGTCGCCGGACGCGCAGCAGGTGTTCAAACGTCACGGGTTCGGAGCAATCTGACGACGCCGTGCGTATCGCAGCCCGACGTCGTTTCATCGTCGGGCTGAGTTCGCGGTCCTCTGCGTTTGTCGGTACGCGCACCCGCTACTCGCGATGAAGCACGATGGTGACGAGCAACGAGTGCAGGATCGACGTGATCGCACCGATCGGAAAGCGAAGCTTCCTCAGATCGAGGAATACCGGACGGCGTGTCAGTTTCATCGTGCTCGCCATGTGTCGCGCAAACCCGTGTCGCCGGGGCGAACGCGGGTTTGGCCGCCAGACGGTCTAGGCCGCCAGAAGATGTCGCTGAAGCTGTTCGTAACGTCTGCCGACGGCATCGGAACCGAACAGAGGGTCCTGCTGAGCCGGGGCGATCGCTTCGATCTCATTCCAGTCCGCCTCGCTCAACAGCGTGTGAGCCAGCGGGATGATCGTGTTTTCCTCGTTGCTCATGTGATCACGGAAAAACCGGATGTAGGTGGCCGCCGATCGGCCGACGTGCTCGCGTGGCTGCATGACGCCATCCACCGCGCCCTGCAAGGCCTCGCAGAGTTCCGCGCCACTTTGCTTGAGGACAACGTGCTGTTCGAGCAGCGTGTGTACCGCCGCATCCGCCCTGGGATCCATTGACGCGACCTTCGCGAAAACCAGGTCTTCTTTCGGGTGGTGGTAGACGTCTGGATAGTGGGTCATGTAATACATGATGTCCAACATCAGTTGGTAATCGGGATTGCCGGCTTCATTGAACAACCGGACCTCCGCTTCGAGCATGTCGAGCAGCCTCGAGAAGTTCGTGTGATCCCGGTGCCAAGTGTTGATAGCGGTCGTCATGGTGTGTCTCCTTCGAGTTGTCCGCTTTCCGCGGTTGTCCAGGTCCCGTTTTGGTTCGTGCCTTGCCGCTGGGTCGTCCTTCCATGTGTGGGGTTTCGCTGGCCGCCCACCAGGCCTCGATGGACGGAAACATTCGACGCTCCTCGAAACGCACATGTGCCTCGAGCAGGGTGCCCAGGCGTGTCAATGCGGCGGCGTTCTCGGTTTGCGTGAGCAGCGTGCGCAACTCGCCGTGTTCGCGCATCAACTGCGTCGCTGACTCGGGGTCGCATATGCGCAGAATCGGCAGCAGCGTCGCTTCTTCTTCGTCGAAATGCCGCTCCAGTTCCCCTCGCAAGGTGCGAACCTCGGCTGCCGCATCCGCCACGGCTGCGTCCGTACTCGGGGCAGACCGGAGGCGTTTGGCGAG
>NZ_JBLLNL010000016.1:0-40091 GCF_048158365.1 Denitraticella aggregata
GAGGGAGACATTCGCGCGGCGTTGTTTCTTTCTTACGACGAATCCAAGTTCGAATATATTCCGATCGAGGGCAATGCCATCGAGAAGGCACTGGCAAGCGGACGCAAGCTGGTGTCGAATTCCCTACCCGCCAGGGTTTCCGATCCTGGTGCCGGGACAGGTGATCAGCCAGGAGATCGTGACCTTCATGCGCGCGCTGGACGTCAAGGAGATTCACGGCTACCGGACCGAACTCGGTTTGCGGATTTTCACCGAAGAGGCGCTCGCGAGACTGCAGCCGACAGAGGTCAAGGCCTTGGCGGTGGCCGACGGCGCAGAGCAATAGACCGCGGGTCCCGTGGGACAGTAATGAGGCGTCTGGGAAAAATACTACGAGGATATGCACGTGATGAAAAACCTGGAAAACAGTGCCCTGTTCAGGCAGCAGGGCTACATCAATGGTGACTGGCATGACGCGGATTCGGGCAACCGCCTCGAGGTGACCGACCCGTCCAACGGCGCCGTGATTGGTTCCGTTCCGGACATGGGGCAGTCCGAGACCCGACGTGCAATCGATGCAGCACGAAAGGCTCTGCCCGACTGGCGCGGCAAGGTCGTGAAGGAGCGAGCCCAGCTGTTGCGCCGCTGGTTCGAGCTGATCGTCGCTGCGGCGGACGATCTGGCACTGATCATGACCACCGAGCAGGGCAAGCCGTTGGCCGAAGCGCGAGGCGAGGTCATGTATGCCGCGTCGTTTGTCGAGTGGTTCGCGGAACAGGTCAGGCGCAGCAACGGCGACGTGCTTCCGACGACCGGTCAGGATCGACGCCTGCTGGTGATCAAGCAACCGGTTGGCGTGTGCGCGATGATCACGCCGTGGAATTTCCCGGCGGCGATGATCACGCGCAAGGTTGCACCGGCGCTCGCGGCCGGTTGCACGGTCGTGGTCAAACCCGCCGAGCAGACGCCGTTCACTGCGCTGGCGCTTGCGGCACTTGCCGAGCAGGCGGGGATTCCCCGCGGCGTGATCAATGTCGTGACCGGTGACGCGGTGGCCATCGGTGGAGAACTCACGTCCAGCGACACGGTTCGCAAGCTGTCCTTCACCGGATCAACCGAAGTCGGGCGCCTGTTGATGGCGCAGTGTGCGCCGACCCTGAAGAAGCTGTCGCTCGAACTCGGCGGCAACGCGCCGTTCATCGTATTCAATGATGCGGATCTCGAGGCCGCGGTCGAAGGTGCGATGGCGTCGAAGTACCGCAATGCCGGCCAGACCTGCGTCTGTGCCAATCGCCTGCTGGTCCAGTCAGGTGTTTATGATCGCTTTGCGGAAAAGCTCGCCGCGGCCGTCGCGCAGTTGAAGGTGGGATCAGGGGTCGAGGACGGCGTGAACATTGGTCCGCTGATCGATCAGGCTGCGATCGAAAAGGTCGAGAGCCATGTCGCAAACGCGCGCGATGGCGGCGCGCGGGTGCTCATCGGAGGAAAACGCCATGAGCTGGGCGGAACCTTCTTCGAACCGACCGTCCTCGTCGATGTGACACCCGCAATGCTGGTTGCGCGCGAAGAGACCTTCGGTCCGGTCGCACCCCTGTTCCGCTTCGAGACCGATGAAGAGGCGGTCGCGATGGCCAATGCGACCGAATTCGGCTTGGCCGCCTACTTTTATTCGCGCGACGTCGGTCGGATATTCCGTGTCGCCGAAGAGCTCGAGTACGGCATGGTCGGCGTGAACACCGGCATCATGTCCAACGAGGTGTCACCGTTCGGCGGCGTCAAGCACTCGGGCCTTGGGCGCGAGGGATCGATCTACGGGATCGACGAGTATCTGGAGATCAAGTCGATCTGCCTGGGTGGAATCGATCGCTGAAGACGGTCATGACATTCGGCATCGCCCCCGGGCAGGCTTGGGTCGTCACACCACCTTTCGTTCGCGCAATTCGGCGATCCGGCCGCCGTAACCGAGTTCGACGAGAATGGCTTCGGTGTGCTCGCCCGGGCCTGGCACCGGCCCCATCCGGGCCGGATGATCGCCGCCCATGCCGGGCGGCTGCAACACCGGCAACGGGCCGGCCGGCGAGCCCACCTGGACCCAGCGCTGCCGCGCCTGCAGCTGCGGATGGGACCAGATGTCGTTCATCGTGCTGACATGGGCATTGGCGATGTCGGCCGCGTCGAGCCGGGCGATCACCTCGTCCGCGCCGAGGCTGGCGAAACGCTGCTCGATCATCGTCCGGACCGCGTCGCGGTTGGCGTGGCGCTGCGCGTTGCTGGCAAAGCGGTCATCGGTGGCGATCGACGCGTCGCCGAGCACTTTCTCGCAGAACACCGCCCACTCGCGCTCGTTCTGCAGGCCGAGCATCACCGTGCGTCCATCGCCGGCGAGGAACGGGCCGTAGGGGTAGATGGTCGCGTGGGATGCGCCGGCCCGCGCCGGCGGCTGCTGACCCTGGTAGGCGTAGTACATCGGGAAACCCATCCACTCGACCATCGCGTCGATCATCGCGATCTCGATCCGACGACCACGACCGGTCCGACCCCGCTCGATCAATGCGCCGAGGATGTTCGAGTACGCATACATGCCAGCGGCGATGTCGGCGATCGAGATGCCGGCCTTGACCTGTTCGTCCGGCGTGCCGGTGACCGACAGAAAACCCGACTCGCTCTGGATCAGCAAGTCGTAGGCCTTCTTGTGGGTATAGGGGCCGCCTTCCCCGTAGCCGGAGATGTCGCACACGATCAGCTTCGGATTACCGGGCGAAAGCGCCTCATAGGACAGCCCCAGACGTGACGCCGCACCCGGCGCGAGGTTCTGCACCAGCACGTCGGCGTCCGCCAGGATTCGGCGAAGGATTTCCTGAGCCTCGGCTTGCTTGAGATCCAGCGTCAGGCTCTCCTTGGAGCGGTTCACCCACACGAAGTGGGACGCGAGCCCGTCCACGCGGTGATCGTAGGCGCGGGCGAAGTCGCCTACGCCCGGGCGTTCGACCTTGATCACGCGGGCGCCGAGATCGGCGAGGTGGCGGGTCGCGAGCGGTGCGGCGATCGCGTGCTCAAGCGACACGACGGTCACGCCGTCAAGCGGCAGTACTGCTGGCGTATCGGACATGTTCGGTGCGTTCTCCCGGAAAGTCAGTCGAACAGGACGGACGCCTTCATCGTCAAACGTCCTTCGCAATCGGTCCAGAGTTCGGCGCTATCCGGCCCGGTCAGCCGACCGCACACGTCGAAGTCCATCGTATCGAACAGCGGTCCGACCGCACGGAACGCGAAGCGCAACACTCGCTTGTCCGGGTATGCGGCACGAAAGGCGCCGAGCAGCAGCGTCGCGGTGAGCGGGCCATGGACGACCAGGCCCGGATACCCCTCCTCGCCGGTCACGTAGGGATGGTCGTAGTGGATACGGTGGCCGTTGAAGGTCAGCGCCGAATAGCGGAACAGCAGCACCGCATCGGGATGCACGGTCTGGCGGAACTCGGCCTCGGTCTGGACCCGCTCGCCGGTCAACGGACCGCCCTTCGGCGCCGGCTGGCGATAGACGATGTCGTGCTCCTCGGTCAGCGCCACGCCCTGCTCGCCCGAGATCGTATGCTCGACCGTGACGAACACCAGATCGCCGCTACGTCCGCTCTTGCGCTCGCAGCGAACGACGCGCGACCGACGGGTGACCGCCTCAGCGAGGCGCAGCGGCTGGCAAAAAACGAAGCGACCACCCGCCCACATGCGGTTCGGCAGTTCCACCGGGGGCAGAAAGCCGCCACGCCTCGGGTGGCCATCCGGTCCGATCTCGCTGCGGCGCGCATTCGGCGTGAAATACACCCAGTGCCACAGTGGCGGCAGTTCGGCGCCGTCCTTCATCGACTCCGGGTCGAGGTCCAGGGTCGCGGCCAATGCCTCGGCGATGCGCCGATCGATACGATCATCACGCACTTCCTCGCGGCCAATCCAGTTCGACAGGTCGGGCGGGTCGCGATCGTTCATCGGGGTCTCCTCGGTCCTTTTCTATGTCTCACGGCTTCGGTGGGACATTTTCGCCCCGTATCGACCCAAATACGATTCGGTCCGTTCGCGGTGGCGCGAACCCCATCCGAGCGGTCTCGACGCAGAAACCGGCTGGCACACCTGGACGCTCGCACAGACAGTAGAGATACCGACTCCGTAAAGCAAGCACCCGCAAAAAAAGGACCGGTAACGACAAAAAACCCGCCTAAGCGGGTTTGTCGTCTTCTTTTTCTTTTTCTGGAGGCGCGACTCGGAATCGAACCGGGGTACACGGCTTTGCAGGCCGCTGCATAACCACTCTGCCATCGCGCCGGATGGATCCGGCAAACTGCCGTCCGGTCAGTGCCCGGCACGCCTTGACCGGGCCGACCACCCGCGTATCGGGCGATCGATGAAACTGGAGCGGGAAACGAGTCTCGAACTCGCGACCTCAACCTTGGCAAGGTTGCGCTCTACCAACTGAGCTATTCCCGCGGGAAAGATCGCCATTATAGTGGCCGATATATGGGTGTCAACCGGTTTCAGTGGCTTTCGGTCTTGCTGCGCTGAAGCCGCTCATGCTCGGACAGGCGCGGTATCGCGCGCCGCAGATAGTAGATCATGGACCACAGTGTCAGCGCGGCGGCGACATAGATCAGGACCGTGCCGATCAGCTGGATGTTCAGGAACAGGATGGGGTCGTGGTACAGCAGCAGCGGGATCGCGGTCATCTGCGCCGTAGTCTTGAACTTGCCGACCGTGGCCACCGCGACGCTGGCCGACTGACCGACCCGCGCCATCCATTCTCGCAGCGCCGAGATCGTGATCTCGCGACCGATGATGACGACCGCGACGATCGCATCGACACGGGCGAGTTGGACCAGCAGGATCAGGGCCGCGGCGACCATCAGCTTGTCCGCGACGGGGTCGAGAAAGGCCCCGAAAGACGAGGTCTGGCCGAGCGAACGCGCGAGGTAGCCGTCGAACCAGTCGGTGATCGCGGCCACCAGGAAGATCCCGGTGGCGATGATGTTCTTGCTTGCCAGCGGCAACCAGCCGTCCGGCAGGTAGTACACCCCGACGAAAAGCGGAATCAGGGCGATCCTCGCCCAGGTGAGCGTGTTCGGAATATTGAGTGCCATGTCGGGCCTTGTTTGGGCCGCTCGAATCATTCGTCAATGGAGAGCCGAGTATATCTGTTCGGCAAGTTTTCGGCTGATGCCATCGACCCGGCACAAGTCTTCGACGGTCGCCGCACGCACGCCGTCCAGTCCGCCGAACGTCGCAAGGAGATTTCGACGCCGGGCACCGCCCACACCGGGGATGTCCTCCAGGCGCGAACCGACCCGCGTCCTCGCGCGCTTGGCACGATGCCCGGTGATCGCGAAGCGATGCGCCTCGTCGCGGATCTCTTGGATAAGATGAAGCGCGGCACTGTCACTCGCGAACTGCAACGGTTCGCGCCCATCGGGAAAGATGAGGGACTCCAGCCCGGGCTTGCGTCCCTCGCCCTTGGCTACGCCGACCATTGTGACCGACTCGAGGCCGACCTCCGCAAGTATCGCCCGCGCCGCGCTGACCTGCCCCTTGCCGCCGTCGATCAGGATCAGGTCCGGACAGACCCCCTCGCCCGCCGCAACCTTGCCGTAGCGACGCTCCAGCACCTGACGCATCGCTGCAAAATCGTCGCCCCCGGTAATGCCGCCGATGTTGTAGCGGCGATACTCGGCCTTCTTCATCGCGCCGGCTTCGCACACCACGCACGAGGCCACCGTGGCTTCACCCATGGTATGACTGATATCGAAACACTCGATCCGCCCGGGCTTGTCCGGCAGATCGAGCGCGTCACGCAGTGCGTCCAGCCTGGCTTCGATGCGACCGGTATCGCGCATGCGCGACTGGATGGCGAGGCGCGCATTGGCGAGCGCAATCTCCATCCACGCCTTCTCCGCTTCGAGCCGCGGCATCGTCAGCGGACAGGGCTTGTCGCTGATGTCGGCTATCACCGCCCGGACAGGCTCAGGCGGCAGATTGACCAGCATTCTGGCGGGCAGCGCATGATCGCGGTAATGCTGCTCGACGAAAGCCAGCAGACCGTCCAGTGCGCCGCAACTGGCAGCCGCGCTCGGAAACTGGGGTCGATCCCCAAGGTGCCGGCCACCGCGCACCATCGCGATGTTCACACACACCAGGCCACCCTCCTCGACCGCCGCGATGATATCCACATCCTCGTCCTTGCGGCTGTCGACGAACTGCCGGTGCAGCACCGCCTGCAGCACCCGCACCTGGTCGCGGCAGGCCGCCGCCTCCTCGAACGCGAGTTGCTCGGCTGCGGCATGCATGCGTGCGCTCAGATCGTCGATGACCTCGCTCGCACGCCCCTCCAGGAAGCGAGACGCGAGCTTCACGTCGGCGGCATAGGCCTGGGCATCGATGAAACCGACGCAGGGCGCAGTGCAGCGTTTGATCTGATACAGCAGACAGGGGCGCGAACGGTTCTGGAACACCGAGTTTTCGCAGGTGCGCAGGCGAAAGGTCTTCTGCAGCAGATGGATGCTCTCGCGCACGGCGCCGGCATTCGGAAACGGACCGAAGTAACGGGCGCCCTTCGCGAACGCGCCACGATGATAGGCCAGCCGCGGATAGTCGTCACCGGACAGGCAGATGTATGGATAGGACTTGTCGTCGCGGAACAGGATGTTGTAGCGCGGCTCGAGACTCTTGATCAGGTTGTTCTCGACGATCAGCGCCTCGGCCTCGGAGCGGGTCGGCGTGACGTCGACCCGTTCGATCTGCGCGACCATCATCGCGATCCGAGGACTGGGCAGCTTGCGCTGGAAGTAACTCGATACGCGCCGCTTCAGGTTCTTCGCCTTTCCGACATAGAGTACCCGCTCCTCGGCACCGATCATGCGATAGACGCCCGGCTCCTCCGGTACGGTCTTCAGGAAGGCCCTGGCGTCGAAGCGGGGCGACGCGGCTACCGGCGTCGGATCGACTTCGGGTACGGCGTCAGTGCGGGGATCGGGTTCGGGCTCGGATGCGGACATGCGTGACGATGAACCTGTGAATCACACCGACGCGTTGCAGGCGATGACCGAAGCACGCGCCTCCCGATAGACCGGACTCAGCTCGAGCGCGAACGGATCGGCGAACCTGGGCCGGGCAGCCAGCGACGCGATGCGCCTGCGACTATCCTCGCTGATGCGGGGCGCCCAACGATCGAGCAGGTCCGCCGCCAGATCGGGGCGATTGCACACCAGCACCATGTCGCAGCCGGCCGCATGGGCCGCGCGCGAACGTGCCACGATGTCACCGACCACGGTCGCACCCTCCATGGTCAGATCGTCGCTGAAGATCACACCGCCGAAGCCCAGCCGGCCGCGCAACACATCCTGCAACCAGAACGGCGAGAACCCCGCCGGCTGCGGATCGATGCGCTCGAAGATCACGTGCGCCGGCATGACGCCGGACAGTTGCCTGGCCAGACGGTGGCGGTACGGCGCGATGTCCTCGTTCCACACCGCGTCGAAATTACGCGTGTCGACCGGGATCTGTACATGCGAATCGGCCTCGATGAACCCGTGTCCGGGAAAATGCTTGCCGACGCAACCCATCCCCGCATCCGCCATGCCCGCACACAGCGCCCCCGCCAGCGACGCCACGACCTGCGGGTCGCGGTGAAAGGCGCGATCACCGATGACCGTGCTGACACCGTAGTCCAGATCGAGCACCGGCGTGAAGCTCAGATCCACGCCATGCGCGAGCAGCTCGGCCGCGAGCACGAAACCGACGCTGCGCGCCTGCGCGAGCGCGGCGACATGGTCCTCGTCCCACAGCCGCCCCAGCGTGCGCATCGCCGGCAGCGGCGTGAAGCCATCGCTGCGAAAGCGCTGCACCCGTCCGCCCTCGTGGTCGACCGCGATGATCAGTTCGGGCTCGCGCAATACGCGGATCTCCCGCGTCAGCGCCGCCAACTGATCAGAGTCGACGAAGTTACGCTTGAACAGGATCACGCCGCCGACCAGCGGATCGCGCAGGCGCTCGAGCTCCTCGTCGTCGAGCCGCGTGCCGGCGACATCGAGCATCACCGGACCCAGCTGAAGCTTCAAGCGGGCCCGCGCCCCGATCGGGTTCGCCGAATCGACCATTGCATTCATGCCTTGCGTTCGCATTCGATCACCGCAAAGGCGACCACGTAATCGGTTTCGTCGGACAGGCTCAGATGTGCGCTGAGTCCGCGCGCCCGCATGTATGCGGACAGACTGTCCGAAAAGTTGAACAGCGGCTTGCCCCGCTCGTCGTGCGCCACCGACAGCGCATGCAGCGTCGCGGGCACCGCCACGCCGGTGCCGAGCGCCTTGCCAAAGGCCTCCTTGGCCGCGAAACGCTTGGCGAGGAAGCGTGCCGGATCCGCCTGCGTCTCGAGCGCCGAACGCTCGACGTCGGCCAGAATGCGATGCGCGAAGCGCGCGCCATGGCGCGCCAGCGACTCGCTGATGCGATCGATGCGCACGATGTCGGTTCCGATGCCGAAGATCATGACCTGCGCTCCGGTCAGCCGCGGCCGACCGCCTCGCGCATCAGCCGTTTCATGTCGCGCACCGCATTCTGCAGGCCGCAGAACACCGCGCGACTGACGATGGCGTGACCGATATGCAGTTCGCGCACGCCATCGAGCGCCGCGATCGGCTGTACGTTGTAATAGTTGAGCGCATGGCCAGCATTGAAGCGCATCCCGAGCCCGCGGATGGCCGTGCCTGCGAGCCGGACCTTGTCGATCTCGGCGACCACCGCCGGCGTTTCTGAATCCCGACCCACGGCATGGAAGGCATGCGCGTACGGACCGGTGTGGATCTCACAGACCTTCGCGCCTATCCTGGCCGCTGCCTCGATCTGGGCGATGTCGGCATCGATGAATACACTGGTGACGATGCCGGCGTCGGTCAGGCGCGAGACCACGTCGCGCAAGGCCGCCTCCTGGCTCAACACGTCGAGCCCGCCCTCGGTGGTCACCTCCTGCCTGCCTTCGGGCACCAGCATGGCCATCTCGGGCCGGACACGGCATGCGATGCCGACCATCTCGTCGGAGGCCGCCATCTCGAGGTTGAGCTTGACCTGGGTGAGTTCGCGCAGCCGCCGCACATCGTCGTCGCAGATATGACGTCTGTCCTCGCGCAGATGCACGGTAATGCCATCGGCACCCCCGAGATGCGCTTCGACCGCGGCCCATACCGGGTCAGGTTCCCATGTACGCCTGGCCTGACGCAGCGTCGCCACGTGGTCGATATTGACACCGAGTTCGATCACAGTTCCTGCAGCTCCTTCAGCACCCGGCGCGACTGCAGCTGTTGTCCGCCCAGATAGTGGTTGATCAGCATGCGCAACAGCAATTTGCTCTGCGCTGCGGTTTCGGCTCGATCGAAGCGACCCGCCGCCATGTCGAGCAGGGTCTGCCCGCTCACCAGCGCTCGGGACGCGTCAGTTTCGGACGGGTGTTCCACCCGCTTCGGCCCCTGCTCGATTATATAGACGTAACGCGCCTCGGGCTCGACCGCCAAGCCGTCGCTCGGATCGACCTCCAGCCCCACCCCGTAGCCCAGTTCGCGCAGCAGTGAGAGTTCGAAGCATCTGAGCACCGCCGCATGGGCCGATTGACCCGCCAGGTCGCGCAAGGCCTCCGCGTAAGCATCGAACAGCGCAGCATGCGGGTCCTCGCGCGCGCTCAGGCGTACGATCAGCTCGTTCAGATAGTAGCCGCACATCAGCGCTCGTCCGGTCAGCAGCGGCTGCCCCCCCTGCCACTCGGCCCGGATCAGCGTCTTCACGTCGCCTCCGCCCGACCAGTCGATCAGCAGCGGCTGAAAGGCCATCAGCACGCCTCGTAAGGCCGACATCGGTCGGCGCGCGCCCTTGGCGACCATCGCGACGCGCCCGTGATCGCGCGAGAACATCTCGACGATCAGGCTGGTCTCGCGCCACGGGTGGGTATGCAGCACGTATGCTGGCTGCTGCTCTACCCGCTGCCTCAGGCTCATCTGGAATGACCGCCGGTCGCGCCTGCGCGCGGCCTATTCGTAACCAAGGCTCTTGAGCGCGCGCTCGTCGTCAGCCCAGCCGCTCTTGACCTTCACCCAGACTTCGAGATAAACCTTCGCATCGAACAGTCGTTCGAGCTCCACGCGCGCCTCGGACGAGATCCGCTTGAGCTGCTCCCCGTTCCGGCCGATCACGATACCCTTGTGACTGTCGCGGTCGACGATGATCGCCGCGAAGATGCGCCTGAGGTTGCCGACCGCCTCGAACTTTTCGATCTCGACCGCCATGCCATACGGCAGTTCGTCCCCGAGCAGACGAAACAGCTTCTCGCGCAGGAACTCGGACGCGAGAAAGCGCTCGCTGCGATCGGTGATGTCGTCGGGCCCGAATATCGGTTCGCCGATCGGCAACAGCGGCCGCGCGGCCTTGACCAGCGTATCGACGTTCATGCCTTTTTCGGCACTCAGCGGCACGATCTCGGCAAACGGAAAAACCGTGCTCATGTCGCCGATGAAGGGCAGCAGCCGTGACTTGTCGTCCAGCCGGTCCACCTTGTTGATCACCAGTACCACCGTCGCTTCGGTCGGCAGTACGCTCATCACCTTGCGATCGTCTTCGCCGAAGCGACCCGCCTCGATCACGAAGAAGACCAGATCGACCTCGGCCAGCGCCTGCGTGACACTTCGGTTCATCGAGCGGTTGAGCGCATTCCGATGCCGGGTCTGAAAACCCGGGGTATCGACGAACACGAACTGCGCATGGTCTTCGGTCAGGATGCCGGTGACCCGATGTCGCGTGGTCTGGGCCTTGCGCGACACAATGCTGATCTTCTGCCCGATCAGGCGATTGAGCAGCGTGGACTTTCCGACGTTGGGCCGCCCGACGATCGCGACGAACCCGGTCCGACAGGCGTCTTGGCCGTCCGTCGCCGTAGCATTCCTGTCCGGATTCATGACGCCCTCAGTCGCGCCAGCGCATGCTCGGCCGACTGCTGCTCGGCCGCACGCCGGCTCGGCCCACGTCCGGTGGTGCACAAACCGTAACTCGGCACGCTGCAACTCACCTCGAACTCCTGCGCATGCGCCTCGCCATGCACCATCACCGTCGAGTAATCGGGTAACGGCAGCTTGCGAGCCTGCAGAAACTCCTGCAACGCAGTCTTGGCATCCTTCAATGCGAGCCCCGGATCGATCTCACCGAGCATCTCGGCATACAGGCGATCGATGACCGACTTGGCGGCCTCGAAGCCGGCATCCAGAAATACCGCCGCAAAAACGGCTTCCAGCGCGTCGGCGAGAATGGACGGTCGCCGGTGCCCGCCACTCTTCAGTTCGCCCTCGCCCAGACGCAAATGGTCGCCGAGCTCGAGTCTCAGAGCAACCCGATGCAAGCCCTCCTGGCGCACCAGCGAAGCGCGCAGACGAGACAGTTCTCCTTCCTTGAGTTCTCCGAAACGCTTGAACAGCGCGATCGCGATCACGCAGTTCAGGATGCTGTCGCCGAGAAACTCCAGCCGCTCGTTGTTCGGTTGCCCGAAGCTCCGATGCGTCAGCGCCTGTTCGAGCGTTGCCGGATTCGCAAACCGATGTCCGATCCGTCGCTGCAGGCGATCCGGGTCAGCGACCACTAGCGCCCCGCGGATGTCGATGTGCTGAAATCGAACAGCAGACTGACGTTTCCGGCCACCGGCACCTTGCGCTCGTAGCTGACGTCGATCATGACCTTGCCGCCCTGCTTGTAGATGTCGAGGTCCGATCCGCGAATACTGGATACGTCGTCGATCTGCGCACGCCGGTCGAAGCTGCGACGGATTTCGGTCAGGGTCGCGCCGCCGTCCCCCTCTTCGGCCACGATCTTGATGATGCGCTTGACCGCCAGATATTCATTGACCGCCGGCACGGAGCGAAAACCGATCAGCAGCACAAAGGCGAGCAGGCCGGCGACGATCATCAATCCGATCAGACTCAGCCCCTGCTGTTCGTTCTTCATGCGAATCCACGTACTCAATGGAAACCCCCCACACGTTTCATGTCATTGAAATTGAACCAGATGAAAAACGCGCGACCGACGATGTTCTCGTCCGGCACGAAGCCCCAGACGCGGCTGTCGCTGCTTGCATCACGGTTGTCACCCATCACGAAGTAGTGCCCATCCGGCACGGTACAGGTCACGCCGGACGTAGTATAGGTGCAGTTTTCACGGTAGGGGAAGTTAAGCACCTGAGGTATGAAGGGCGGGATGTCACGCTCGATCAACACCCGATGGGCGACGTCTCCGAGAACCTCCTCATACTGCGGCGAGTAGTAGAGCCGGTCCGGATGAAGGTAGTCCTCCACCGGCGCCAGACTCACCGATTCGCCGTTGATGCGAAGCCGCTTGTTGTGATACTCGATCCGATCGCCCGGCAGACCGACGACGCGCTTGATGTAGTCGAGCGACGGGTCGGCGGGATAGCGGAACACCATCACGTCGCCCCGCCCGGGATCGTTCACGTCGATGATCTTCCTGTTGATGACCGGCAGCCGGATGCCGTAGGTCCATTTATTGACCAGGATGAAATCACCGACGACCAGCGTCGGAATCATCGACCCGGACGGTATCTTGAACGGTTCGACGACGAAGGAGCGCAGTGCGAACACGATCAGGATGACCGGAAAGAAGCTGGCCCCGTACTCCACCCACCAGGGTGCCGCGGCGCCCGGCGCACGCCGCTTGCGCGCATGGAAGCGGTCCAGCATCCACAGCGCGCCGGTGATGACAAGCAGGACGAAGAGAATCAGCGCAAAATTCACGAATACTCCGCTAGCATTTTTGTTTTAAGCCGCGAGCGCGCAAGCGGACCGCTGGCCGCTGAACGGCTCATTCCGGACACGCGCCCTGGGACACGGCCTCTTACTTCCTGTCATCGGTTCGCAGGACCGCCAGAAAGGCCTCCTGCGGGATCTCGACGTTGCCGACCTGCTTCATCCGCTTCTTGCCTTCCTTCTGTTTCTCGAGCAGCTTGCGCTTGCGGCTGATGTCACCGCCGTAACACTTGGCGAGCACATTCTTGCGCAAGGCCTTGATCGTCTCGCGCGCGATGATGTGCGAACCGATCGCCGCCTGCACCGCGACGTCGAACATCTGGCGCGGGATCAGCTCGCGCAGCTTGGACGCCAGTTCGCGCCCCCGGTACTGCGCGGTCGCACGGTGCACGATCACCGACAGTGCATCGACCTTCTCGCCTCCGACCATCAGGTCGAGCTTGACCAGATCCGCGCTGCGGTACTCCTTGAACTCGTAGTCGAGCGACGCATAGCCGCGCGACACCGACTTGAGCCGATCGAAGAAATCCATCACGACCTCGTTCATCGGCATGTCGTAGATGAGCTGGACCTGCCGTCCGTGGTAACGCATGTCCACCTGCGTGCCACGCTTCTGGTTGCACAGCGTGATGACCGCACCGACATAGTCCTGCGGCAGGAAGATCGTCGCGGTGATGATCGGCTCCCGGATCTCGGCCACCTTCGACAGATCCGGCAACTTGGCCGGATTCTCGATCCGGATCACTTCGCCGTCATTCATGACCACTTCATACACCACGGTCGGCGCGGTCGTGATCAGATCCATGTCGAACTGGCGTTCGAGACGCTCCTGCACGATGTCCATGTGCAACATGCCGAGGAAGCCGCAACGGAAACCGAAACCCAGCGCCTGCGACACCTCGGGCTCGTACTGCAGGGACGCGTCGTTGAGCTTCAGTTTCTCGAGCGACTCGCGCAACTGATCGTACTCACTCGACTCGACCGGATACAGCCCGGCAAATACCTGTGGCTTGATCTCTCGAAAACCTGGCAGGGCTTCGGTCGCGGGACGGTTCGCGAGGGTCACCGTGTCACCGACCTTGGCGGCCTGCAACTCCTTGATGCCGGCAATGACGAAACCGACCTCGCCGGCCGACAGATGCGGCCGCGACACCGAGCGCGGCGTGAACACGCCGACTTCATCACACGGGTACTGGGCGCCGTTCGACATCAGCAGGATCCGGTCCTTGGGCTTGAGAGCGCCGTCGACGACACGCACCAGGATCACGACACCGACATAATTGTCGAACCAGGAATCGATGATCAGGGCCTTGAGCGGCGCCTCCCGGTCGCCCTTGGGCGGGGGCACCTTGCTGACCACGGTCTCGAGCACCGCCTCGATGCCAACGCCGGTCTTGGCCGAGCACAACACCGCGTCGGACGCATCGACGCCGATCACGTCCTCGATCTCCTTGCGCGCGCTCTCCGGATCCGCCGCCGGCAGGTCGATCTTGTTGAGCACCGGAATCACTTCCACATTCTGCTCGAGCGCGGTGTAGCAGTTTGCGACCGTCTGCGCCTCGACCCCCTGGGACGCATCCACCACCAGCAGCGCGCCCTCGCAGGCCGACAGCGAGCGACTCACCTCGTACGAGAAATCGACATGGCCGGGCGTGTCGATCAGGTTCAGGTTATAGACTTGGCCGTCCCGAGCCTTGTAGTGCAAGGCGGCCGTCTGCGCCTTGATCGTGATGCCGCGCTCGCGCTCGATGTCCATCGAGTCGAGCACCTGCTCCTCCATCTCCCGGTCGGACAGCCCGCCGCATGCGTGGATGAGCCGATCGGCCAGCGTGGATTTGCCGTGATCGATGTGCGCGATGATGGAGAAGTTTCTGATGTGCTGCATCTGACCGCAAAAAAAAAGGTGCCAAGCGACACCCATGGTGGAAGTTTGGTTTTGCCTGGCGCACCGCTAACAGACGTCTTCGACGTTTCCGTCCCCCGCGGAGGAAGAGGAAACCTCGGGCGGGCCGGCACTTTCCTCAGAGCGCGATTTTAGCGGAAAACGGCCGCAATAGGCACGAACCGCGGACTCGTCCAGATGGTAATGACACAGTTCGACCTCGCCCACCAGCAGCACCGGCACGAGTTCGTCCCAATGTGCCTCGAGTTCGGGATGCCGGTCGACGTCGATGACCTCGACCGTCCAGCCCAACTCGGTCGCGATCGGCGCGAGCTGGTCGATCATGTCGTGACACAGATGGCACCATTGGCGGCTCAACACCGTCAGGGTCCGGGCCTCGCTCATTCCCCTGCCCGTAGCGTGACGAAGGACGTGTGTTCGCCCCGGCGTACGAGCAGCGTCACGGTTTGCCCGTCTGAGACTTCCGCCGTGCTTCGATCGAAACCTGCCACGGAATCCAGCGCAATCTGGCGTCCCTCGATCACGATCGCGACGATGCGGTCTCCCTGGCGGAGATCTGCGCGCGCAGCCGCACCCTGGGCGCGCTGAACGACGAGCCCGTCCGCAGCCTCGCCCGGCTCTGCCAGCACCAGGCCGAGCCTATTCGCAACCGGGGCCGGGGCCTGCTGCGGGACAGCCCCCTCGGGTTCGTCCCGCCATTCGCCGAGCGTGATTTTGATCTGCATCGTCTGCCCGCCGCGCACGACATCCATCAGCACGTCCGAACCCGGACGAACGGCCGACACGATGCGCGGCAGATCGGAGGATGCACTCACCGGTTTGCCGTCGAAGGCCGTGATTACGTCACCCGTGCGGACGCCTGCACGTGCCGCCGGTCCGTCCGGTTCGACCCCGCTCACCAGCGCGCCCTCGGCCCGCTCCAGGCCGAAACTCTCGGCCAGCGCCCGGGTGATCTCCTGGATCGCGACACCGATCCGGCCGCGCTGCACATGCCCGGTGGTGCGCAATTGGGACTGGATGTCCATCGCGACATCGATCGGGATCGCGAAGGACAGACCCATGAAACCGCCGGTCTGGCTGTAGATCTGGGAATTGATCCCGACCACCTCACCGCGCAGGTTGAACAGCGGTCCGCCGGAGTTGCCGGGATTGATCGCGACATCGGTCTGAATGAACGGAACGAAGTTCTCGTCCGGCAACGCTCTGCCCTTGCCGCTGACGATGCCGGCCGTGACCGACTGATCGAAGCCGAAAGGCGAACCGATCGCGACCACCCATTCCCCGACCTTGAGTTCTTCCGGGTCACCGATCACCACCTTGGGCAGCCCGCTGGCCTCGATCTTGATGACGGCCACGTCACTGCGCGCGTCGGTGCCGATCACGCGCGCATCGAACTCGCGTTTGTCGGCGAGCCTGACCAGAATCTGATCGGCGTCCTCGATCACATGCGCATTGGTCAGGATGTAGCCGTCGTCGCTGACGATGAAGCCTGAACCGAGGGAACGGCCTTCCGGATCGAAGGGCGGCGTGTCGGGCAGGCCGGGGATCAAGCGCCGGAACAGCTCGAACAACGGATCCCCTTCCTCCAGCGGCGGAAGCTCCAGCCCGGGAATGGAAGGCAAGCGCGATTTCACCGACTGCGTCGTGCTGATGTTGACGACCGCCGGCGCCTGTTGCTGGACCAGCGCCGTGAAGTCGGGCAGGGATGTGCCGAAGGCCGGTGCGATGAACAGCCACCCACAACACAGCACGAACCAGCAGGAGGCAAGACGCGCCGAGAGTCGTTTCATGGTGCAGACCGGCTTGCGAGCGTACATTCCCGGTCGTCCCGGGTGATCTCCATGCTCAGCCTACGCCGCCAGCCACGACTGCGATGAAGCGCGCGATTGACACCATAGGCGACAGCCAGGCCTGCCGCTCCGCCCATCAACGCGAATAGATCGGAATTGTCGCCGGCGCCAGCCACAAGATGGCCGGCGGCGGCACCGGCGATCAGCAACATCGCGCCGACGCCATAACTGGCCAGGGCGCCAGCGAGCGGCGCACCGTCATGCATCCGGACGTTCACCCGGTCACCGACCCGCGCCCCGATGGAATCCGGCAGACTGAAGACCTCGGTCGGTGGCTTCAGCGCATACGCGATCCTGACCGAGCGGCATCCGCCCGGCTCGTCACAGCGACCGCAGCCATCCTGCCGATCGCTGACTTTGACCCATACTCGCCCGGATTCGACCCGGACGACGACCGCCTTGGCCTCGATCATCTCGCCTCGGCGTGCTCGATGCCGTGCGCCACGCGCTGCACTGCAAGCAGCGGCACCTCGCCGAGGGCCGTGATCACGAAACCATCGACCACGCGCTTGTAGATGTTGATCGCGCCGGTCGACAGCGGACCAAGTCCATCGCCGACGCGATCCGGATCGACCGGTTCGATGAAGACCGAGATTGCAGCCAGGCCGTCACTGAAAACCAGATGCAGGATGTCGCCCTGGTCCCTGCCCAGCGGGCGCTTGACCATGGACTTGAGCGTGTAACCCGAAACCGGCGCACCCAGCACCCAGTCGGCGTTTCCGGCAACGACCTCGCTGCCCTGAGCGTCGATCACCTGCCAGTCTCCATCCTTCGAATAACTCGGCTTGAGCATCCCGGCGTCGATGTCGCCGCCGATATTGATGTCCGTGAAAGTGAACTGCTCGATGATTTCACCGGCATGATCGGTCATGCGCGCCTTCAGCAGCAGTCCGCTCGACAGCTCGGCCCAAAGCATGTGACCGTGACGAAGGTCATCCCGCGGTGCGAGCAAGATCAACTGCGCGTCCATTCCGGCGACCCGGCCGACCTCTCCGAGGCTGACCCGGTAGCTTTCGACGATGCCGGCATAGGAGGCGGGAAGCCTCGCCGGGAAAGCCCTCTGGCTCCCGGATCGATCGATGATGATGGTCTTCTGGTCGGGCAGCACGCAACGGACCTCGCGATTGCTGCGGATGACCTCGCGCGGACTGCCGTCCAGGACCTCCAGCCGCTCGTGCTCACCGTTGGCGTCGACCATATGGACGATGCGCGATGTTTCGAAATTCCGACCGGACTGGTAGATGAAAGTGCCGCTGTAGTTCAGGCGCTGACCCGCGCTGGAGATGCGCCCAAGCCAGGAGATGGGATCTCCGTCTGGCACGGCCTGGGCGTGAACCGGCTGCAGCCATGCCAGACATGCCAGCATTACCGCAACAAACCTCATCGCCTGATGTCTCCGGCGATATCGGCCGACACCGTCCGGACGTACTGCAACGCCCCCGGGATCGGACCGCCGCCGTTCATGGCCTGGTGAACGAATAGATACTTGCGATGCGGATCGGATTGATCGACGCCGGCCGGCACACTGGTCTGTAGCCCGACCGGTTCGACCGCCTGAAGGCGGGCCGACGCCGCCACCGTACCCACGCCACTGTCGACCTTCGGATACAGAGACATCGCCACCCATCCGACCGCGACGACACCCATCACCGATGCCGCGATCGACATCAGCGACGACTTCCGACCGCCACGCTCGCCCGCCTGCCGCTCGATCGCGGCCGGCGCCAGCAGCGTCGGCTCAGTCCGGATCTGCTCCATGACCCGTGCCGAAAGATCGACGCTGCCCGCGGATTCGCCGCGAATCGTGTCGCCGATCAGGCAATAAGCGCTCCATCGCTCGCGCATCGCCGGGTCACGGCGGAGTGAATCAAAAACCGCTCCCGAGGACGAGTCGTCGAGATCACCATCGAGCAGTGCGGAGAGTTGGTCTTTCATGAGTAATACCTACCAGCGTTTGTCGGGGGCCGTATCGAGCAACGGCCGCAGTCGTTCAGAAATTGCTTCCCTGGCCCGAAAAATACGGGATCGCACGGTTCCGATCGGACAGTCCATGATGTTCGCGATTTCTTCGTAACTCAGTCCTTCGAGCTCTCGGAGCATGATCGCGGTCCGAAGTTCCTCTGGCAGAGCGGACATTGCATCTTCGACCGTTTCGCCGATTTGCCTGGTCATCATCAGACGTTCCGGCGTGTTGTTGTCACGCAGTTGCTCGCCCTCATCGAAGGTCTCGGCCTCGCTCGCGTCGAACCCGGTCGAAGTCGGCGCCCGGCGTCCCTGCGAAACGAGGTAGTTCTTGGCGGTATTGATCCCGATGCGATACAGCCATGTGTAAAAGGCGCTATCACCCCGAAACGAACCCAGCGCCCGGTAGGCCTTGATGAATGCTTCCTGGGCGACATCCTCCACCTCCGCCGGGTCGCGGATCAGACGCGACAGAAGCCGATGCAGCTTGCGCTGGTACTTGTTCACCAGCAAGCCGAAAGCTTCCTTGTCTCCGCGCTGCACGCGTTCGACCAGCAGTTGATCAGTCTCTCGATCGCTCATGACCGGGTGGATTCTCTAGATTGGGCAAAAACCCTAGCAGTATAGCGACCCGGCATGAGGACGGCAAAAGCGTTACTTATGCTCAAAGACAGGGCGGGCTTTGAATAGTTCAGCTGCCGTTGTGGTTTTCACGCCTGAAATCGCGAACTGCAGGTCGCTGGAATGGGGCGACGCACCCGCGATGGCGCGACGCCAGCGTGCTATTCTGCCCAACAACCTCAACTGAGAGATTGCGATCTTGATCAAATACTATGACGTTCTCGTCATCGGCAGCGGTACGGCCGGTCAATCGCTTGCCCTGAGGCTTGCGGACAAGCTCAGTATCGCGCTGGTCACCAAGCGCACGATGAGTGACAGCGCGAGTGCCTGGGCGCAGGGCGGCATCGCGGCCGTGCTGGACTCGACCGACAGCATCGAGGCCCACATTCAGGACACCTTCACGGCCGGCGCCGGTTTGTGCGATCCGGCGGCGACCCGCTACGTGGTGGAACACGGCAAGGAGGCGATCGAGTGGCTGATCGAGCGCGGCGTGCCATTCACCCGTGAGGAAGCCTCCGCCGTCGGCTACCACCTGACCCGGGAGGGCGGTCACTCCCACCGACGCATCATTCACGCCGCCGACGCGACCGGTGCTGCACTCCAGATGACATTGACCGAACAGGTCTGCGGACATCCGAACATCGACGTGTTCGAAAACCATATCGGGGTGGATCTGATCCTCGGCGACAAGATCGGCCGACCCGAGGAAGGCTGTGTAGGGGCTTACGTGCTCGACATCGAGAACGCGCAGGTGATCACGATCAGCGCGCGCAGTACGGTGCTGGCGACCGGCGGCACAGGCAAGGTCTACCTCTACACGTCCAATCCGGACGTGGCGACCGGCGATGGCATCGCAATGGCGTGGCGGGCCGGATGCAGCGTCGCAAACATGGAGTTCATCCAGTTTCACCCGACCTGCCTCTATCATCCGCAGGCCAAGTCGTTTCTGATCACCGAGGCGGTCCGTGGCGAAGGCGGCATTCTGCGTCTGCCGGACGGGACCCGCTTCATGCCGGATCATGATCCGCGTGCCGAACTGGCGCCGCGCGACGTGGTGGCACGCGCGATCGACTTCGAGATGAAGAGACTCGGCCTGGACTGCGTGTTCCTGGATATCAGCCACAAGCCGGCCGAGTGGCTCAAGGAACACTTTCCGAACATCCATGCCCGCTGTCTCGAGATGGGCATCGACATCACGCAGGAGCCGATTCCAGTGGTGCCGGCGGCCCATTACACCTGTGGCGGCATCGTCACCGACCTGTCGGCCCGCACCGACGTCCCCGGACTTTACTGCGTCGGGGAGTCGGCATTCACCGGTCTGCACGGCGCCAACCGGCTCGCCAGCAATTCACTGCTCGAGTGCCTGGTATTCGGCGAGGCGGCGGCACGCGACATCGTGACACGGTCCGAAGGTCGGACGCACGACCTGCCCATCTGGGATGAGAGCCGGGTCACCGATGCCGACGAGGAGGTCGTCATCTCGCACAACTGGGCCGAACTGCGCAGGGCCATGTGGGACTATGTCGGCATCGTGCGCACGACCAAACGGCTGCAGCGCGCTCAACACCGGATCCGGCTGCTGCACCGGGAAATCCACGAGTTCTATTCGAACTTCCGGATCACCAATAACCTGATCGAACTGCGCAATCTGGTCATGACTGCCGATCTCATCGTGCGCTGCGCGCTGCGACGCAAGGAAAGCCGAGGCCTGCACTTCTCGCGGGATTACCCGGACATGCTGACCCAACCGAGGAACACGGTGTTGCGCCCGATCAGAGCCCGGCGCGATCGGCGCTGAGCCCCACCCCGCTGCAATGACGCAGCCAGATCCTGAACTGCCGCCATTCGCCGGCCGTGCACTGGTCCGGCATCAGCATCAGCGCCCCCGAACGTCTTCTCCGGCGACCCCGATGATCGGCCGGGGTCTGCTCCCGCCAGTGAAGCCAGATCGCCCATCCGAAGTCGGTCGAACTCGGCAGCAGCCTGGCCTGTACGCGTCCATCATCGGCGGCGATGGCCACCGACCCGTCGCCCGCAAAGTCCAGGCTCGGCATGGCCTGCACGCCATCACGCCAGACGGAAACCACACCGGCCACGGCGATGACCAACCCCATGCACGCCAATGCGGCGAGTGACAGAGGCAGTTGTGAAACCGAGATCGCCGCGACCAGATGGATCGCGGCGATCATGAACTGCCTGTGACGTGAGCGACCGGGTTTCAGGAACAACTGCACCGCAGGCTCGACGATCGGGCCAATGTCAGACGCGCTTGAACACCAGCGTGCCGTTGGTTCCACCGAAGCCGAAATTGTTCTTCAGCGCAAAATCGATCTTCATGTCCCGCGCCACGTTGGCGCAGTAGTCCAGATCGCACTCCGGATCCTGTTCGAAGATGTTGATGGTCGGCGGCGAAATCTGGTGATGCACCGCGAGAACGGTGAACACCGACTCCAGGCCGCCCGCCCCACCGAGCAGATGCCCGGTCATCGACTTGGTCGAATTCACGACGAGCCTGCGGGCATCGTCGACGCCGAACGCGAGTTTGATCGCATCGGTTTCGTTCTTGTCGCCCAGCGGCGTGGACGTGCCATGCGCGTTCAGATACTGCACGTCGCCCGGGTTGATCCGGGCGTTTCTGAGTGCATTGACCATGCTGCGGCGCGGACCATCCGTGTCCGGCGCGGTCATGTGGAATGCATCACCGCTCATTCCGAAACCGACCAGTTCGGCGTAGATTTTCGCGCCGCGCCTGATCGCATGCTCGTATTCCTCGAGCACGAGAACCCCCGCACCCTCACCGAGCACGAAACCATCCCGGCCCTTGTCCCACGGGCGGCTGGCGGTCGCCGGGTCGTCATTGCGGGTCGACAAGGCCTTTGCCGAAGCGAAGCCTCCGATAGCAAGGTGCGTGACGGTAGACTCCGCGCCGCCGCAGACCATGATATCCGCGTCACCGTACTCGATCAGCCTGGCGCTGGTGCCAATCGCGTGAAGCCCGGTGGTACAGGCGGTCACGACAGCGAGGTTGGGCCCCTTCAACCCGTACATGATCGACAGGTTGCCCGAGATCATGTTGATGATCGTACTCGGAATGAAGAAGGGCGATATCTTGCGAGGACCCGCGCGCAGATAATCGTCGTGCGTGTCCTCGATCATTGGCAGGCCGCCGATGCCCGAGCCGATGTTCACGCCGATGCGCTCGGCGTTGTCGGCGGTCACCTCGATTCCTGAATCCTTGATCGCCTGAATGCCCGCAGCCAGGCCGTAGTGGATAAAGACATCCATCCTGCGGGCTTCCTTGGGTGACAGGTAGGCCCCTACGTCGAAGCCCTTGACCTCACCCGCGATCCGCACCGGGAAGGCGGACGCGTCGAAGCGGGTGATTTCAGTGATGCCGGAACGGCCATTGACGATGTTGTCCCAGGCTTCCGGAATGGTGTTCCCGACCGGCGAGATGGCCCCCAGACCGGTGATGACGACTCTGCGACGGGTCAATGTTCGCTCCGCTTGTTGTCGATTACTTCTTCAGATGCGCGCTGACGTAGTCAATCGCCTGCTGAACGGTGGTGATCTTCTCGGCTTCCTCGTCTGGGATCTCGCACTCGAACTCTTCTTCCAGTGCCATGACCAGTTCAACGGTGTCCAGCGAGTCGGCCCCCAGATCATCGACGAAAGAAGACTCGTTCTTGATCTCCGACTCGTTCACGCCAAGCTGCTCAGCAACGATCTTCTTGACGCGCTGTTCGATGTTCTCCATGGAGAAACTCCTTCCCTGAAATTTAGATGTATGAAAAAGACGGCGTATTCTACCAAAAACAACGCGAACCGCTATTGCAACAGGCTTACGAACCGGCTTTTCGGCGAACCCTGCCGCATCCGCGGCGCGAGCATGCCTTCAGTCCGATCAGTTCATGTACATTCCGCCGTTCACATGCAGTGTCGTGCCGGTCACATAGGCCGCGGCCGGCGACGCCAGAAACGCGACTGCAGCCGCAATTTCCTCAGGCTTCCCGAGCCGTCCGAGCGCGATCTGCCCGAGCAGCGCATCCCGCGCGGCCTGCGGCAGCGCACGGGTCATGTCGGTATCGATGAAACCCGGTGCGACGCAATTGACCGTAATGTTGCGGCTGCCCAGCTCGCGTGCGAGCGCCCGGCTCATGCCCGCCACGCCCGACTTGGCCGCGGCGTAGTTGGCCTGACCCGGATTGCCGGCGCTCGCCACCACCGAGGTGATGTTGATGATCCGCCCACCGCGCGCCTTCATCATGCCGCGCATGACCAGTCTGGACATACGGAAAACCGCCTTCAGGTTGGTCTCGATCACCGCATCCCACTCGTCGTCCTTCATGCGCATCGCGAGGTTGTCACGGGTGATGCCGGCGTTGTTGACCAGTATCGCGACCGGTCCGAACGATTTCTCGACTTCACCGAGCAACGCGTCACAGGCCGCAGCGTCGGTCACATCGAGCGCCTTGCCGACACCGGTCACGCCGGCCTCTGCAAGCACCCTGCCGATATCCTCGGCACCGCCGTCCGACGTCGCGGTACCGATCACGGTCGCACCGAGGCGTCCGAGTTCGAGCGCCACGGCACGACCGATCCCGCGGGACGCGCCGGTTACCAGGGCGACCTGCCCTTCCAGGGAGAAACTCATGATCACCTCACTGCGGCAATGGATTGTTCAAGACTGTCGGCGTCATGGATGGAACCGGACTGCAGATCTCTGGCGATGCGCTTGTTCATGCCGGCGAGCACCTTGCCTGGGCCGCATTCGAAGATGTGCGACACGCCGCTTGCGGCGATCGCCTGAACCGACTCGATCCAGCGCACTGGGGAAAAGGCCTGACGCACCAGCGCATCACGAATATCGTCCGGTGCCTCACAGATCCGGACATCGACGTTGTTCAGTACCGGTATCGCCGGCGTCGAGACCACGACGTCCGTCAGATGCGCCGCCAGGCGTTCGGCCGCCGGCCTCATCAACGCGCAGTGAAACGGCGCGCTGACCGGCAGCAGCATGGCGCGCTTGGCCCCGCGGCCCTTGGCCACTTCGATCGCGCGCTCCACCGCCGCCTTCGCTCCGGCGATCACGATCTGCCCCGGTGCGTTCAGGTTCGCCGCCTCGACGACCTGACCCTGGGCCGCCTCGGCACATACTTCACGCGCGGCGTCCGCTTCCAGCCCGAGCAGCGCCGCCATCGCGCCCTCGCCGGCCGGCACCGCCTCCTGCATCGCCTGCGCGCGGAATCGCACCAGCGGCACCGCATCGGCGAACTGCATCGCGCCGGCCGCCACCAGCGCGGAGTATTCGCCCAGACTGTGACCCGCCACGATCGCGGGCTTCGCGCCGCCGGCGGCGAGCCACGCCCGATAGACCGCCACGCCGGCGGTCAGCATCAGCGGCTGGGTATTGACCGTCAGCGCCAGCCGCTCGGCCGGCCCCTCGTTCACCATCTGCCACAGGTCCTCACCCAGCGCATCGGAGGCCTCGGCAAAGGTGTCGCGAATGACCGCGCTGTCACCATAGGCACTCATCATGCCGACCGCTTGGGATCCCTGTCCGGGGAATACCAGTGAAAAAGACATCGTCAAGCTTCCATTCCAGTGTTTCAGTCAAAGGGCCGCGCCCATATCACCGAGTCGGGCGCAGGCGAGACATTCGCGTCGCTTCACATCCGCAACGTGCATCATCGCCCGCCCCGCCTTTGCATCCACCCGCGAAGATTTCAGCGGCCCACTCAAGAATCGAGCGCAACACGCATGCCGTTCAATACTCGAGCAGCACCGCACCCCAGGTGAAACCACCGCCCACGCCTTCGAGCAACAATCTGTGTCCCCGCTGGATGCGGCCATCGCGCACCGCCAGGTCGAGCGCAAGCGGCACCGACGCGGCCGATGTGTTGCCATGATCGGCCACCGTCGCGATGACCCTGTCGCCCGAAATTCCAAGACGTTTGGCGGTCGCCTGCATGATCCGGATGTTGGCCTGGTGCGGAATCAGCCAGTCGAGCCGGTCGATATCCAGTTCGGCCGCCGCGAGCACCTCGTTGGCCACCTCCGCGAGCACGCGCACCGCGAACTTGAATACCGCCTGGCCATCCATGCGCAGAAAGGGATCACCGATCACCTGACCTGCGGCGACGCTGCCGGGCACGCACAGGATCGGGTGGTGGCTTCCGTCCGCATGCAGCGCACTCGACACGATGCCGGGGGCGTCCGCGGCCTCGAGCACGACCGCACCCGCGCCGTCACCGAAGAGAACGCAGGTCGAGCGATCAGACCAGTCGAGGATGCGCGAGAACACCTCTGCGCCCACCACCAGCGCCCGCTTGTGGCTACCCGACAGAATGAATTTCTCGGCCACCGTCAGCGCATAGACGAATCCGCTGCATACCGCCTGAAGGTCGAAGGCCGCGCATCCATTGGCGATGCCGAGTTTGGACTGCAACAGGGTCGCGGTGCTGGGAAAGATGCAATCGGGCGTGGAGGTCGCGACGATGATCAGATCGATGTCGCCCGGTTCGATGCCGGCCGCCTCGATCGCATTCAGACTCGCGATGCACGCCAGATCACTGGTGGTCATGCCGGCCGGCGCCAGATACCGGCTGCGGATGCCGGTGCGGTCGGCGATCCACGAGTCGGAGGTCTCGATGCCGCGTGCGACCAGATCGTCATTGCTGACGGGCTCTCCGGGCAGGCAACTACCGGTGCCCGCAATTCTGGCAAATGTCATGTGTCCATCCCCTCCATTGCCGCCATTCTCTCGGAAATCCGTTCCACGAGCCGATTGGAGGCTGCCTCGGCCGCACGATAGATCGCCTGCTCGAAGGAGAAGGCATCGGCCGATCCGTGGCTCTTTACGACGACCCCGCGCAGGCCGACCAGTGCCGCGCCATTGTAACGACGATGATCGACCCGACTCTTGAATCGATTGAGCACCGGCAGCGCGACCAGCGCCATCAGCTTCGTGAGCGGACCTCTTCCGAACTCCTCGCGCAGAATGCTCGCGAGCATCTGCGCCAGACCCTCGGAGGTTTTCAGCGCGACATTGCCGACGAAGCCGTCACACACCACAACATCGGTCGTGCCCTTGAAGATGTCGTCCCCTTCCACGTTTCCATGGAAGTTCAGACCGCTGCGCCTGAGCAGTTCACCGGCCTGCTTGACGATGTCGTTACCCTTGATCGCCTCTTCGCCGATGTTGAGCAGACCGACGGTAGGCCGTTCGACATGATTGACCGCGGCCGACAGCATCGCTCCCATGACGGCGAACTGGAGCAGGTGCTCCGCGCTGCAATCCACGTTGGCACCGAGGTCGAGCACGTAGCTCTGTCCCTTGCGGGTCGGCATCGCGGACGCGATCGCCGGCCGATCGATGCCGGGCAGCGTCTTCAGCACGAAACGCGATATCGCCATCAGCGCGCCGGTATTGCCCGCCGACACGGCCGCCTGCGCGCGCCCGTCCTTGACCAGATCGATCGCGACCCGCATCGAGGAGTCTTTCTTGTTGCGCATCGCGTTGGCCGGCGCCTCGTCCATGCCCACCACTTCGGAAGCGGGCTGGATGGTCATTCGGTCCGCCAGACCGTCTCCGGACCGGCCAACCGCTTGCGCAAGCGCGTCATCCCGCCCGACCAGAATGACGCGCGAGCCGGGATGATGGCGTAAAAAGGCCTGAGCAGCAGGTACCGTCACGACGGGACCATGATCGCCACCCATGCAGTCGATTGCAACGGTGACATCCATCAGCTTCTCATCCTGATTGAAACTCGAAAGCAAAAAAACGGCGCAGTCACCGAACGTGCTGCGCCGTGTTCAGGCGAGGGGATTACTCGCCCTTGGTCTTGACGACCTTCTTGCCGCGATAAAAGCCGTTCGGGCTGATATGGTGACGCAGATGCACCTCGCCCGTAGTCGGCTCGACCGCGAGCGGCGGATTGGTGAGGAAGTCGTGAGCACGGTGCATGCCGCGCTTTGACGGGGATTTCTTGTTTTGCTGAACGGCCATCAGGTCACTCCTGTTACTGTTTTGTAGCTCATGCCCCGCTGATCTTGCGAAGTGTCGCGAGCGCAGCAAAAGGCGATTCCTTTTCCGTCCCGCCCTCAGGGCGTGGCGGGTCACAACGTTCATGTCTCGGCGCGATCGGCACGGCCAGCAGCACCTCATCCTCGATCAACGCGAACACGTCGAAATCCGGCGTCGCCTCGATCGCATCGAAATCCTCGATCTCCAGTTCTTCGTCCGGAATCGCGGTGCCCGGCGGAACCAGCTGGAACAGCGATTCCAGATCGAGCGGCCACTCCATCCGGTCGAGACAGCGCTGACACTGCACACCCAGCGTGCCGTTCACCTTGAGTCTGAAATAGGGCTTGGCGTCCTGCCCGATCTCGCCGACCAACGAATACTCGACCTCTCCCTGGTCGCCGAATAACACATCTGCGAGTCGGACCCGATCCTTCAGGCCCAGCACGCCCGAGCGTTCCCGCTCTTCGGACGCGAATCTGAAAGGGTCGGAGACGATGCCTGCGCGCGACATAAGAGGCGGATGATATTATTTCCACCCTCTCCTGTCAAAGACGTCGCAATCAGCCGATGAAACTCGTACTCGCCTCCACCTCCGCCTATCGGCGCATGTTGCTCGAGCGCTTCGAGATCCCTTTCGAGACCGCCCGTCCCGAGACCGACGAATCTCCGCTGCCGGGCGAGGCCCCGGCCGAGACCGCCAACCGGCTTGCAGCAGCCAAGGCGCGCGCCGTCGCCCATCTTTTCCCCGATGCGCTGATCATCGGCAGCGACCAGGTTGCGCATCTGGGGCCGGAGATCTTCGGCAAGCCGGGCACCGTCGAGCGCGCCGTCGCCCAACTGCGGCGAATGAGCGGCCAGACCATCGTCTTTCACACCGCACTGGCGGTGCTCAATACGCGCACCGGCGTGCTGCGCGCCGACAGCGTCCCGACCCGGGTCAGGTTCCGCACGCTCGGCGACGACGAGATCGTGCGCTATGTAGATAAGGAGCGGCCGCTCGATTGCGCCGGCAGCGCCAAGTCCGAGGCGCTCGGGATCACGCTGCTCGACGCGCTCAGCGGAGACGACCCGACCGCACTGGTCGGGCTCCCGCTGATCGCACTGGCACGCATGCTGCGCGCAGAAGGCCTGCAGCTTCCGTGAAACCGCAGCTCGGTTCGCTGATCCTGGTACCGGTCAGCCTGGGCGAGACGCCCTGGCGAGGCTTCATGCCCGAGCAGGCCCACGCGCGGGTTACGGCGATCCGCCACTTCGTCGTCGAGACCGAGAAGACCGCGCGTCAGCAGCTCAAGCGGCTCGAGCATCCGCTGCCGATCCGGGCGCTCGATATCAGGCCCCTGCCCGAGAATGCCGACGCAGCGGCACTCGACGCGCTGCTGGCCCCACTGCACGACGGCGCGGACGTCGGCCTGATGTCGGACGCGGGCTGCCCGGCCGTCGCCGACCCGGGTGCGCGTCTGGTCGATCGTGCGCAGCGCGCCGGCCTGCGTGTCGAGCCGCTGGTGGGGCCGTCGTCGATCCTGCTGGCGCTGATGGCCTCGGGCCTGAACGGTCAGAGCTTCGCCTTCCACGGCTATCTGCCGGTCGGTGACGACGCGCGCAACGGCCGCATCCGCCAGCTCGAACAGGAATCGGCCCAGCTCGGACGCACGCAGATTTTCATCGAGACGCCCTACCGCAACGAGCGCATGCTCGAAGCGCTGCTCAAATGCTGCAAAGCGGCGACCCGCCTGTGCATCGCACGCGACATCACGACCCAGGGTGAGTACATCCGCACCCGCACGATCGCGCAGTGGCGCAAAGCCGAGGCCCCCGATCTGTCCCGCCGACCGACGATCTTCCTGATCCTGGGGGCTTGATCCGGCCCGACCCGACTGCCCCGGCGCCGAACCCATCAGGCTTCGGACTGCTCCACCACGTAGATCGCAGCATCACGTTCGACCACCTCGACCGACTTCAGCGAGGCGCCCTTGCATGGCCCCAATGCGCACCGCCCACTGCGCGGCTCGTAATGCGCGCCGTGCGCCGCGCAGATCAGGTAATGGCCGGTCAGGTCGAAGAATTTCCCCGGCAGCCAGTCCAGTTCCACCGCCACATGCGCACAGCGATTCAGAAAGGCCCGCGGCTGCCCGGCATAACGGACCACGAACGCGGCGGCCGGCCCGGATGGGGTCGCCAGTTCGAAGCGTACGCCATCGCCGCCTTCGACCAGTGCGTCCGATGCGCAGATCAGGCGTTGTCGCGCAGCCACTGGCTCAACCCGGCAGGCGTGTCCACGATGGCTATGGCTTCGGCCGCCTCGAGTTCGGCGCGCGGATGCGCCCCGAACGAAACCCCCAGCCCTGCGACGCCGGCATTGCGCGCCATGTTCAGGTCATGGGTGGTATCGCCGACCATCAGCACGCGGGTCGGCGCGACCCCCAGTTCGGCCATGATCTCCTCGAGCATCGCCGGATGCGGCTTGGAGAAGCATTCGTCGGCGCAGCGGGTGCTGTGGAAGAACGGCCCCAGACCGGTATGAGCGAGCGCACGGTCCAGCCCCTTGCGGCTCTTGCCGGTCGCCACCGCGAGCATCCTGCCCTGGCCCGCCAGCCACTCGATCACGTCGAAGGCACCGGGAAACAGGCTGAGTTCGTGGTCGGTGGACAGGAAGTGATGGCGATATCGCTCGACCATGCGCGGATAGTGATGCTCCGGCAGATCCGGCACTGCGTGGGCGAGCGCATCGTGCAAGCCCAGCCCGATCACGTGACGGGCGCGCGCCTCGGCCGGCACCGGAAGATCCAGGTCATGGCAGGCCGCAACGATCGCCTTGACGATCGCGCCCGCCGAATCCATCAGCGTGCCATCCCAGTCGAAGACGATCAGATCGAAACGTTCAGCCATCGGTACCGCCCAGATGATGAAGGAATAGTTGCAGTTCTTCCGGCAGCGGCGCCGCGAGTTCCAGCCGCTTGCCGGTGACCGGGTGCTCGAAGGCCAGCCGGGCCGCGTGCAGGAACATGCGCCGCAATCCGTCGGATTCGAGCCGCTTGTTCAGTTCGAAGTCGCCGTACTTGTCGTCACCGCACAGCGGAAAGCCCAGGTGCGCCAGATGCACCCGGATCTGATGCGTGCGGCCGGTCATGAGTTCCACGTCGAGCAGGCTGTAGGCCCCCGCCCGCCGCAACAGTCGCACGACGCTGTGCGAGGGCTTGCCGTCCTCGCTCACCCGCACCCGCCGCTCGCCGTCGGCGGTCAGGTACTTGAACAGCGGCTGCTTCACATGCTGCATCGGGTTGTGCCAGCGGCCCGCCACCAGCGTGATGTAGTGCTTCTCGATGCGGCCCTCGCGCATCATGTCATGCAAGGCCTTGAGCGCCGAGCGCTTCTTGGCGACGATGAGCAAGCCCGAGGTCTCGCGATCGATGCGATGCGCCAGCTCCAGCATGCGGGCATCGGGACGCTGGCTGCGCAGTTGCTCGATGACCCCGAAGCTGATTCCGCTGCCGCCATGCACGGCCTTGCCTGCCGGCTTGTCCAACACCAGCAGATGCTCGTCCTCGAACACCACCGGCAGGGCCCGCCCGGCCGGCGCCAGGCCCTGCCGATCGGGTTGCGCGATGCGCATCGGCGGAATACGCACCTCGTCACCCTCGTTCAGGCGATAGGTCGGCGCGATCCGGCCACCGTTCACGCGCACCTCCCCGCTGCGAAGGATGCGATAGACGTGGCTCTTGGGCACGCCCTTGCAGATGCGAAGCAGGAAATTGTCTATGCGCTGGCCGGCGGCGCTGTCGTCGATGCGCTCCTTGCGCACCGCCGGGACCGGCGGCATAGAAGGGCTCGCGATGTCGCTCATGCGAGGCGATCCGGCGCGCACCGACGCACCGACGCCGGGATGCGGATGCAATCCCCGGGGATAATCGCTTTGCTTTGTTGCTTGTTCATGAAATATACTCCGCCTTGGCTGTACCGGTTGCGGCCGACTTCATCCCGTGCGCGATGCGCGAGAAGCGAAGACGGCAATGAGCCCACAAGCGAGCTCCCGGACATCCCAATCGTGCCATCGCCGCCGCGAATCCGGTGTCGATGGTAACGCAATCGAGAAACTTCGATCCAATGGATCGGATTACACGCAACACGCACATGCAGGATAAAGTGCGCCGGCTTCGTTGCCCGGTGCGACCCGGCAGGAACAGATGCAGGGTCGGATCGGCGGCGCAGGCGGGCACACCGCAAACGACCAGCCGACCCATCACAGCCCTTCCAATCGGATGAAAGTAGCTTCAACTCACCGCTCCTGAACCCGTAAAGCACGATGGTGCGCGCCGTTCGTCCTGCCCGTGTGAGTCATGCGGGAGAACGAAACCAATGAAGCGCATGCTTTTCAATGCGACGCAGGCCGAGGAACTCCGCGTCGCGATCGTCGATGGTCAGAAACTCATTGACCTCGACATCGAATCGGCCGCCAAGGAAGAACGCAAGAGCAACATCTACAAGGCCGTCATCACCCGCATCGAGCCCAGCCTCGAAGCGGCTTTCGTGGACTACGGTTCCGAACGTCACGGCTTCCTCCCGTTCAAGGAAATCGCGAAGACCAACTTTTCCGGCGGTGCGGACGGGGGGAAGGCGCGTATCCAGGACGTACTCAGCGTCGGACAGGAACTGATCGTCCAGGTCGAGAAGGACGAGCGCGGCAACAAGGGCGCCGCGCTGACGACCTACATCTCGCTGGCCGGCCGCTACCTGGTGCTGATGCCGAACAACCCGCGCGGTGGCGGTGTGTCGCGTCGCGTCGAAGGTGACGAGCGCGCCGAACTGCGCGAGATCATGGATGACCTGGAGGTGCCTTCAGGCATGAGCCTGATCGCCCGCACCGCCGCGATCGGACGCAGTGCCGAAGAGCTGCAGTGGGACCTCAACTACCTGTTGCAACTGTGGCAGGCGATCGAAGGCGCGGCCCAGAGCCAGGGCGGCGCCTTCCTGATCTACCAGGAAGGCAGCCTCGTGATCCGCGCGATCCGTGACTACTTTCAGCCCGAGATCGGCGAGATCCTGATCGATACCGACGACATCTTCGAGCAGGCGCGCCAGTTCATGGCGCATGTGATGCCGGGCAACGTCGCCAAGGTCAAGCGCTACAACGACGACGTGCCGCTGTTCTCCCGCTTCCAGATCGAACACCAGATCGAATCCGCGTATTCGCGCCAGGTGAATCTGCCCAGCGGCGGCGCGGTCGTGATCGACCACACCGAGGCGCTGGTGTCGATCGACGTGAACTCCGGCCGGGCGACCAAGGGTGCCGACATCGAGGAGACCGCGCTGCGGACCAACCTCGAGGCCGCGGAGGAGATCGCACGCCAGCTCCGGCTGCGCGACCTCGGCGGCCTGATCGTGATCGACTTCATCGACATGGAGTCGCAGAAGAATCAGCGCGAAGTCGAGAACCGGCTACGCGAGGCCCTTCATTTCGACCGCGCCCGGGTCCAGACCTCCAAGATCAGCCGCTTCGGTCTGCTCGAGCTTTCTCGCCAGCGCCTGCGCCCCGCGCTGGCCGAAACCAGCTACATTCCGTGCCCGCGCTGCAACGGCACAGGCCACATCCGCAGCACCGAATCGTCGGCCCTGCACATCCTGCGCATCCTCGAAGAAGAGGCGATGAAAGAAAACACCGGCGCGGTGCATGTGCAGGTTCCGGTCGATGTCGGCACCTTCCTGCTCAACGAGAAGCGCGCCGACATCGCCCGCATCGAACATCGTCACAAGATCATCCTGTTCATCGTGCCTAATCGTCATCTCGAGACGCCTCACCACGAGATCATCCGCCTGCGGCACGACCAGTTGAACCTGGAAGACATCGCGCTGGCGAGCTACCAGCTGGTCGGCGCGCCGGCCGCCGAAGATGCCCGCCTGCCCGGCGCGGAAGGCACTGCCAAGCCGGCGCGCGCCGAGGCACTGGTCAAGGGCATCTCGCCCGGACAGCCCGCACCGAACATCGCGCCTGTGGCCGAGCCGACCCCGGAACCGGTGGTGATCGCAGCCAAGCCCGGCTTCTTCGAACGGATCTTCGGCTGGCTGCGCAAGGAGCCCGCAGCGCAAGCGGAAGCCGTGCCGACCGAAGCCCAACCGGAGCGGCGTGAATCGCGGCCGCGCGGCGAACGCAGCGAACGCGGCGACAAGCGTCGCAGTGGCGAAAATCGCAACCGTCGCGATACGCCGCGCACCGAACGCACCGAACGCACCGAACGCAGCGCCGACGGCGATCAGGCGAAGCGCGCCAACCGCCAGCAGGGCAAGCGTCCCGAAGCGGGCGAGCGCGATGCCGCGCAAGCGCAGGAGCGCGACACGGCCGGCGGTCGCCGCGGACGCGGCCGGGGTCAGCGGGGTCAGCAGAAACCCGACGAGACCGGCGCGCAGGTCGAAGCCGCGGCAGCCATTCCGACGGCCGTGACCGCACTCGCGGTCGCCGAAACCGTGCCGGAGAACGTCGAAGTCCCGGCGATCGAGGCACCGCCTGCGGGTCCGGTCGATGCGACCGGCGAACGTGACGGCGGCGCACCCAAGCGCAGGCGTCGCGGACGCGGTCGACGCGGCAATCGGGCCGATGGCAGCGAGCAGGCCGGTGGCGAGAACGGGGACACCACGCTCGAAACCGATGCCGGCGACGACAGCGACGCCGGCAGCGAACCCGCGGCGCGCGCAGCGCTTCGGACCGTCACCACAGTCGCATCGGAAGCGACCTCCGCCGCCGCAAGCGAGACAGCCGGAGAGACGGCCGAGAGCGTGGCAACCGGGCAGGTCGAGCCCTCTCCATTGCCGGTCGTCGCGAGCCAGGCCGAGCAGGTCGAGGCCGTCGTGCCGGCGACCGAGCACGCGCCGATGCCGGTCAGGATCGAGGCCGAGCAGGTCGATACGGAATCCGCCCCGGTCGAGCGGACCGTGATCGAACCGGAATCTGCCGAAGTCGTTGCGGCATCGAACGAAGCGGGCACCCCGGCAGCGTCGGCAGGCGCCGCGGCTCCGGCCGCGGAACCCGAGGCCGCGGAACCCGTGCGGGTCGAACCCGCGCCCGCATCGACCGAGGAAGCCGTCGCCGCATCGGAGCAGCCTGCAGCGCAAGAGATGACTGCATCGGAAGCGGAACTGCCGACCGAGCGCGCCGAGGTCGCCCCCACCGAGGCGCCACAAGTGGCCGAGCCGGTGATCGCCGCGGAAACCGCGGAGGCGGCGCCTGAAGCGGGAGCGGTCGCGCCCGTGCAGAAAGAAGCTCAGACCCCGAGCGCACCGATCGAGATCGGCGCGGCTCTGGCAGAGAGCGGCCTGGTCATGATCGAAACCGATCGATCCAAGGTCAGCCAGGTCTCGACCGATGACGACACCACCCGACTGGGGCGCACGCCGCGCACCGCGCCGGTGACGACATCGAGCGAGCCGCTGCAGCAGGTCGAAACGCGCAAGTAGGTTTCGCGCGGCTGACACACAACGGGCGTCCCGAGGGGCGCCCGTTGTGCTTGCGCGCTCAGCCGGGCGAGAAACGCTCGATCAGCCCGCCGACGCCGTCCTCGCAGTAATCGAGCACGGCTTCGAAGCCGGCCTCGCCCCCGTAATAAGGGTCGGGCACTTCGTCCAGCGGGTAGCGTCGCGCGTGATGCATGAACAGGCCCAGCTTGGGCCGGTACACCTGGGGACACAGTCGCTGCATGATCTGCAGATGGCCTGCGTCCATGGCCAGCACCAGGTCGAAACGCTGGAAGTCGGCAATCTCGATCTTGCGCGCGCGCAGCGCCGACAGATCGTAACCCCGTCTGGCCGCCGCCTTGACCGCGCGCGGATCGGGTGCCTCACCCACGTGGTAGCCGTGGGTTCCGGCCGAGTCGACGTCCATCCGCCCTGCCAGACCGGCTGCTGCGATCAGGTGTCGCGCCACGCCCTCGGCGGTCGGAGATCGGCAGATGTTGCCCGTACATACGAACAGTATTGTCCTGGCTTCCATGTCTCCACCTCGTCAGGCGTCCGGCGGCGTGCCGTGCTGGTCCGCGCCGAACACCTTTTGCCGCAGGCGGAAAAGCTCGTCCCGCACGGCCGCGGCCTTTTCGAACTCGAGATTGCGGGCGTGTTCCTGCATCGCCTTCTCGAGCTTCTTGATCGTCTTCGCGACCGCCTTCTCATCCAGGCTCGCATAGTCGGTGCGCGACGCCTCCGCGACCGACGCCGACCTGACATCGCCTCCGCTCGCATAGACACCGTCGATGATGTCTTTGATGCGCTTGCTCACCGTCTTCGGCACGATGCCGTTGGCCGCGTTGAACGCGATCTGCCTGTTGCGCCGCCGCTCGGTTTCATCCATGGCCGCGCGCATCGAGCGGGTCAGCACATCCGCATAGAGGATGGCGGTGCCGTTGATGTGCCGTGCCGCCCGCCCGATCGTCTGGATCAGCGATCGCTCCGAGCGCAGAAACCCCTCCTTGTCGGCATCCAGGATCGCGACCAGCGACACCTCCGGAATGTCCAGACCCTCGCGCAGCAGGTTGATGCCGACCAGCACGTCGAATTCGCCCAGCCGCAGATCCCGGATGATCTCGACCCGCTCGACCGTGTCGATGTCTGAATGCAGATAGCGCACCCGAATGCCGCTCTCGTTCAGATAGTCGGTCAGATCCTCGGCCATGCGCTTGGTCAGCGTGGTCACCAGCACCCGCTCGCCCACCGCGATCCGGCGCTTGGCCTCGGACAGCAGGTCGTCCACCTGGGTGCTGGCCGGACGAACCTCGATCGCGGGATCGATCAGACCGGTCGGCCGCACCACCTGCTCCACGATCTGCGCCTGATGGGCCTGCTCATAGGCCGACGGGGTCGCGGACACGAACACCGTCTGCGGCATCAGACGTTCGAACTCGTCGAACTTCAGCGGCCGGTTGTCCAGCGCCGAAGGCAGCCGGAAACCGTAATTGACCAGATTCTCCTTGCGCGAACGGTCGCCCTTGTACATGCCGCCGACCTGCGGAATCGACACATGCGACTCATCTACGAACAGCAGCGCGTCCGGCGGCAGGTAGTCGATCAGCGTCGGCGGCGGCTCGCCCGGACCGCGTCCGGACAGATGGCGCGAGTAGTTCTCGATGCCCTTGCAGAAGCCCATCTCGTTGAGCATCTCGAGATCGAAGCGGGTGCGCTGTTCGATGCGCTGCGCCTCGACCAGCTTGCCATCGGTCTGGAAGGTCTTCACACGCTCGCGCAGCTCGTCCTTGATCGCCTCGATCGCCTTCAGCACGGTGTCGCGCGGCGTCACGTAGTGGCTGGACGGATACACGGTGAAGCGCCCGAGCTTGTGCTTGAGGTGCCCGGTGAGCGGATCGAACAGCGTCAGATGCTCGATCTCGTCGTCGAACATCTCGATCCGCACGGCCAGTTCCGCGTTTTCGGACGGGAACACGTCGATCACGTCGCCACGCACGCGGAAGGTGCCGCGCCGGAAGTCGATGTCGGCACGCGCATACTGCATCGCCACGAGGCGACGGATCAGGTCTCGGTGACCGATGCGCTCACCCTCGCGCAGGTGCAGGATCATCGCATGATAGTCCACCGGATCGCCGATACCGTAGATGCAGGACACCGTCGCGACGATCACGACGTCGCGCCGCTCCATCAGGCTCTTGGTCGCCGACAGGCGCATCTGCTCGATGTGCTCGTTGATGCTCGAATCCTTCTCGATGAACAGGTCGCGCGACGGCACATAGGCCTCGGGCTGGTAGTAATCGTAGTACGACACGAAGTACTCGACCGCATTCTCGGGCAGGAACTCCCTGAATTCGGCATACAGCTGCGCGGCAAGCGTCTTGTTCGGCGCCAGCACCAGCGCCGGACGCCCACAACGCGCGATCACGTTGGCCATCGTGTAGGTCTTGCCCGACCCGGTCACCCCCAGCAGCGTCTGGAACATCAGTCCGTCGGAGATGCCATCGGTGAGCTGCGCGATGGCCGCCGGCTGATCCCCGGCCGGTTCGAAGGGTTGATGCAGCTTGAACGGGCTACCCGGAAAGCGCACCACGCTCGCGCTGCCAACAGAACTTGTCATGCTAAAATTCCACGTTGTTTCGGGCCCGGCCACCGCGCAAGTCGGCGGTGTCGACGCGGCCAGAGATCCGATTATTTCTCAATTTGCAGCGCAAGGCACGGCGGGATGGACCTAAGGCCGCACCCGCGGTTCCCCCCGCGCCGATCAGCGTCTCACACTGGAGCCAAAATGTCCGCCTCGATCTTTGCCAACGTCGAAATGGCCCCCCGCGACCCGATCCTGGGTCTCACCGAAGCCTTCAATGCCGATACCCGCGCCGAAAAGGTCAATCTCGGTGTCGGTGTCTACTACGACGACAATGGCAAGGTTCCGTTGCTCGCAGCGGTCAGGGCGGCCGAGAAGACCCGCTTCGAGGCGGCGGCACCGCGCGGCTATCAGCCGATCGAAGGCCCGGCCACCTACAACGGCGCCGTCCAGACCCTGCTGTTCGGCTCGGATTCCGAGCTGGTGTCGTCGGGCAAGGTCGTCACGTCGCAGGCCCTGGGCGGCACCGGCGCGCTGAAGAACGGGGCCGATTTCCTCAGAAAGCTGCTGCCGTCGGCCAGCGTGTATATCTCCGATCCGAGCTGGGAGAACCACCGCGCGCTGTTCGAGGGCACCGGCTTCAAGGTCGAGAGCTATCCCTATTACGACGCGGGCACCCGCGGCGTGAACTTCGCGGCGATGAAGGCCGCGTTCGACACGCTGCCGGCCGGCTCCATCGTTGTGCTGCACGCCTGCTGCCACAACCCGACCGGTGCGGACCTGACCGAATCGCAGTGGGGCGACATCGTCGAGGCCTGCCGTGCGCGCGAGCTCGTCCCCTTCCTCGATATCGCGTACCAGGGCTTCGCCGACGGCATCGAACCGGACGCGGCCGCGGTGCGCATGTTCGGCGCGAGCGGGCTGCAGTTCTTCGTCTCCAGCTCATTCTCCAAGTCGTTCTCGCTGTACGGCGAGCGCGTAGGCGCGCTGTCCATCGTCACCGAGAGCAAGGAGGAGTCCGCGCGGGTGCTGTCCCAGCTCAAGCGCGTGATACGCACCAACTACTCGAACCCGCCGACCCATGGCGGCGTGGTCGTCGCGGCCGTGCTCAACTCGACCGAATTGCGCCAGATGTGGGAAGACGAACTGGGCCAGATGCGCGAGCGCATCCGCGACATGCGCGTGTCCCTGGTCGACAAGCTCAAGGCCGCTGGTGTCGCGCAGGACTTCTCGTTCGTCACCGCGCAGCGTGGCATGTTCTCGTACACCGGCCTGTCCGCCGCGCAGGTCGACACCTTGCGCGAGGAGCACGGCATCTACGCGGTCTCCACGGGCCGCATCTGCCTCGCCGCGTTGAACTCGAAAAACATCGACCGCGTCGCCGCTGCGATCGCGGCTGTACTCAAGCCTTGAAACGGCGCCGCGCCCGCGCATAGGGAGATTCGACGGACGCATTGTTCTTGACGGTCAGCCGTGCGTTGCCTAGAATGCGCGGCTCAATTCCTCGATAGCTCAGTTGGTAGAGCAACGGACTGTTAATCCGCAGGTCGCTGGTTCGAGCCCAGCTCGAGGAGCCACATTTTCGGCAGATCAGGCCCCACCTGATCATGCCAATCCGGTAATTCCCCGATAGCTCAGTTGGTAGAGCACCGGACTGTTAATCCGTTTGTCGCTGGTTCGAGCCCAGCTCGGGGAGCCACACAGCACGCAACGATGCCATCCTGAGGGGTGGCGTTTTTGCGTTTAGGGGGCGGGGATCGAACTCAGCGCCGTCGAATGGCACCGACCCTGCCCTGCCCCCCTTGCCGATGCTCGGTTGGCCGAACTGCGCGGGTTCCGGCGGCTTCTGGCGGCTCTAGTCAATCGGGCGCCACAAGCCAGCGCCCATCCCGCCACAGCAGCCACCCTCGGTAGGCGGTCCAGTCAGTCGGCAAATCATCAGTGAACGTCACTTCGGCCACCACGCTGCTCCCGCTGAAAGACGAGGCCCCAGTCACGTGGGCCTCCACGACCGCAAAAAGTGCCTCGCCAGCTGCGCAGGTAAAAGCAACCTCGGTGACGGCGCCCGCCACGCGCAGGTAATGATCGCCTGGAGGCAAGTCCACCGTGTGCATCGCCAAGATGCTCCCAACCGCGCGCCTTGACCGGACCACGATGATCCGCAGATTCATCGGGTCCAGCTCATCGACGCTAATTCGGCTCGGGCAGGAGGAGGAGTGGGAACAGCTCACTACCAGCGTGCAGACGCCGGCCGCCGCGCGCTCAGCTAGGTAATCAGGCAGCCTCGTACCGTCGGACCACAGCTCCACTTGCCCCCGGTCTGTTACGTTCGTCAGACTGAACTCACCCGCTCGCAGGCCCAAGATCTCCATCTCGGGCTTCGCGGGCGGCGGGTAAATGCCACTTTTTATGACCAGCTGGTGATCTCGTGCCACCAGTCGCTCCTGCGCATCCCAGCTCATGAGAGCGTACGCTTCCCAGTCGGTGCCAAAGACCCCACCAAACAAGGGAACGTATAGAAGGAAAGCCATCCCCGCCTGGGACTCCCGGTCGGTGACGCGCCACAGATCCAAACCCCAGCGCCGGCTGGTGAGCCAAGGCTCGCCCAGTAACAGCAGCGCCTCCGTGCGGGTCGTTACGCCCAACCGCATCACCTTGACGGACACGTCTGCCTCCCGAGCGCGGAAAGGCTCCCTAATCGTCACGTCAAAGCCCCAGCATCCACTGAGTAGCAGAAATGACAGCAGCAGAACAGGTCGCATTTCGGGAGACCTCCGACGTAGGTATTGGGTTTTGAATCGCCCCTTCCGGTTCGCAGGTTATCGCCTGCATCTCGCGCGTTGTAATCGTATTCCCGAGCAGGTTTCCCACTGCAGATTCCATTCTTCATGATCAAGCAGTCCAA
>NZ_JBLLNL010000017.1:0-37433 GCF_048158365.1 Denitraticella aggregata
CCAGGAGAGAGTGGAATGTGGCCCGGAACGGCCACTTCGGGCGGCTGCCGAAGTCCGCAGGCTTCCGCAGGAACCCCCAACAACACGTGGGAACCGGCGCGATCAGGCAAGAAAAAACCCCAACCGAAAACGGTTGGGGTTTTGTTATTGGTGGGCCCAGAGGGACTTGAACCCCCGACCAAGCGATTATGAGTCGCCTGCTCTGACCAACTGAGCTATAGGCCCGGTACTGCATTTGAATCCTACTCCATCGACGGGACCGGCGACTGTCCGCCGCCGCGGTTCGTCCTGACGATCGGCGCGCCCCGGGACGGTGGCGCGCGATGATCGGGGTCAGGTTTCAGCTGTCGCTGTCGAGGAAGCTGCGCAGTCGCTCCGAACGGCTGGGGTGGCGCAGCTTGCGCAGGGCCTTGGCTTCGATCTGCCGGATCCGCTCGCGGGTGACGTCGAACTGCTTGCCGACTTCTTCCAGCGTGTGATCGGTGTTCATCTCGATGCCGAAGCGCATCCGCAAGACCTTGGCCTCGCGCAGCGTCAGTGAATCCAGGACCTCGCCGGTGGCGTCGCGCAGGCTGGAGAACATCGCGGCGTCGGCCGGTGCCAGCGTGGCCTGATCCTCGATGAAGTCCCCCAGGTGCGAATCGTCGTCGTCGCCGATCGGCGTTTCCATCGAGATCGGTTCCTTGGAGATCTTCATGATCTTGCGGATCTTCTCCTCGGGCATCTCCATCTTCTCCGCCAGTGTCGCGGGATCGGGCTCCTGTCCGGTCTCCTGCAGGATCTGACGGCTGATGCGGTTCATCTTGTTGATCGTCTCGATCATGTGCACCGGGATGCGGATGGTGCGCGCCTGGTCTGCGATGGAGCGGGTGATCGCCTGACGGATCCACCAGGTCGCGTAGGTCGAGAACTTGTAGCCACGACGGTATTCGAACTTGTCGACGGCCTTCATCAGGCCGATGTTGCCTTCCTGGATCAGGTCGAGGAACTGCAGGCCGCGGTTGGTGTACTTCTTGGCGATAGAGATTACCAGGCGCAGGTTGGCCTCGGTCATCTCGCGCTTGGCGCGGCGCATCTTGGCTTCGCCGGTGGACATCTGGCGGTTGATGTCCTTGAGTTCCTTGAGCGAGATGCCGATGCGGTCCTGCAGATCGATGAGTTTTTGCTGTTCCTCGAGCACGGCGGGATGAACCCGCATCAGGCCCTCGGCGTAATCCTTTCCTGCAGCGATCTCGTCCTTGAGCCAGTCAAGGTCGATCTCCCTGCCCGGGAAGATCTTGATGAAATGCTGTCGCGGCATGCCGGCGCGATCGACGCACAGGCGCAGGATCTGGCGCTCGTGACCGCGCACCTGTTCGACCATGTGCCGGACCGAGTCGCACAGGCGCTCGATCGTCTTGGCGGTGAAGCGGATGTTCAGCAGTTCGTCCGAAATCTGCCGTTGCAGGGCGCGATATGCGTCATTGGCGGGACCTTGCGCTTCGGCCGAGGCCCGTTGCTGCTTGTACAGGTCGTCGATGCGCGCGAACCGTTCCAGCGCATCGTTCTTGAGTTTCAGCAACGTCGCGGCGTTTGCGGCGGCTTCCTTCTCGGCGGCGGTCTCCTCGTCGTCCTCGTCCTCGTTGTCGTCGGCGGATGTTCCTTCTTCCCCCTCGCCGTCCGAATCGTCGTCGGATTCTTCCTCGTCACTGCCTTCGTCGAGAGCCTCGTCGGACTGCTCTTCCGCGCTGTCAGCGGCAGCTTCATTGGCGGTCGGGTCGATCAGTCCGTCGATCAGTTCATCGATGCGCATGTCGTCATTGGAGACCCTCTGCGCGGACTCGAGCATCTCCTCGATGGTGGTCGGGCAGGCCGAGATCGCCTGCACCATGTGCTTAAGGCCTTCCTCGATGCGCTTGGCGATCTCGATCTCGCCCTCGCGTGTGAGCAGTTCGACCGTACCCATCTCGCGCATGTACATGCGCACCGGGTCCGTGGTGCGGCCGAACTCGGAGTCGACCGATGACAGCGCCTGTTCGGCCTCCTCTTCGGCGGTGTCCTCGTCGACCGTAGACGGCACGTTATCCGACATCAGCAGGTCTTCGGCGGCTGGAGCCTCGTCGAACACCTGAATGCCCATGTTGTTGAAGGTCGCGATGATGCCTTCGATCTGCTCCGCGTCCGCGACATCGTCGGGCAGGTGATCGCTGATCTCCGCGTAGGTCAGATAACCCCGTTCCTTGCCGAGCGTGATCAGGGTCTTGAGTTGCGTTCGACGGAGTTCAGGGTCGAGCGGCACGGCTGCCTGGCTCGCTGCAGCGATCGCTTCGACCTTCTTCCGGGCTTTGGGGGTGCGCCCCTTGGGGCTGTCCTTGCGCGAACCTTTAGCTTTTTCGCGGGCCATGGCGCTCCTTGAATCGCGGTATAGATTAATCGAGGAAACCGTAAATTATACTATAAATTCTTAGTCTTGAGTCTTGCCGACGAGGTTCCGTTTTTCCATCAGAAGCTCTGCGAGCCGGTGGCGATCGGCATTGGACAGGCCATGCTCACGCTCCTGTTGCGCAAGCACCAGGATCTGGTCGTTGATCGCGTCGGCATGCAGTTTTCGCACGGTGTCTTCGAAAAGGGTTTCGATCACGTTTTCATCGTAGTCGGTGCCGACCAGATCTGCTGCGGCCCGTGACAGGGTGGCCTCGCTCGGCGTGTCCCTGAATCCTTCGACCAGCGCGCCCAGATCCCAGTTCGGTTCGATATCTCCGACACTCATCGCGTCGATCAGCGCCGCCAGTGCGCGTCCTTCGTCGTCGTCGAGCGGAACGAGGTCGACCGGCAGGCGCGCGATCCATGCCGGATGCTGCAGGACCAGGCGCAGCAGGGTGCCGACCGGCGTCGTGGGCTTGCGCCGATTGCGCGTGTTCGATGACCGGCTGGGCGTCGTGCCCGAAGGGGTAGCGCTGCCGGTGTTGCGCCGCTGTACTGGCCTGGCGAGCCCGAACGCGGTCTCGACCTCGCGCTGGCTCAGGCCGCTCAGTTCGGCGATGCGCTTGACCAGTTGCAGGCGCAGCAGCGGCGCGCCGACCTTGGACACCAGCGGCCGGGCATCGTGGACCAGCCGTGCACGGCCCTCGGCCGTGTCCAGTGGCAGCTCGGCCGTCAGCTCATCGACCAGGAAACCGGCCAGCGGGGTTGCGCGCTGCGCGGCCTGCCGGAGGGCGTCGGCCCCCTCGGCGCGCACGAACGAGTCCGGATCGTGCCGTTCCGGCAGAAACAGGAAAGCCAGGGTGACGTCGTCGCGCAGCGCTTCGAGCGCGGATTCCAGAGCTCGCCACGCCGCTTTGCGTCCGGCGGCGTCCCCATCGAAACAGAACACGATCCGCTCGGTGTGACGCAGCAGGGCCTTGATGTGATGCGGGGTCGTGGCCGTGCCCAGCGTGGCGACCGCGTTCGATACGTCGAACTGGGCGAGCGACACTACATCCATGTAGCCCTCGACCACCAGCGCGAAACCGGTGTCGCGAATCGCCTTCTGCGCTTGCACGAGGCCGTACAGTTCGCGACCCTTCTCGAACAAGGGTGTCTCGGGCGAGTTCAGATACTTGGGTTCGCTCTGATCCATTACCCGGCCCCCGAACGCGATGATTCGGCCGCGACGGTCCTGAATCGGGAACATGATCCGGTTGCGAAAGCGGTCGTAGCGATGTCCTGCCTCGTTCTCGATGACCAGGCCGGCGTCGAGCAGGGATGGGGCATCGTAGGCCGGAAACGCCTTCTGCAGCCCCTGCCAGTCGTCCGGCGCATAGCCGATACCGAAGCGGGCCGCGATCTCACCGGTGAGGCCGCGGCGCTTCAGGTAGTCGATTGCGGCAGCACTGTGCCGGAGTTGTTCGCGATAGAAGCGTGCTGCATTTGCCAGCGCTTCGATCAGCGCGTCCTGTTCGGCCGGAGGGGGGGCAAAGCGGTTGCCGGGCGTCTGTTCATGCGGTACCTCGAGGCCGGCGTGGCGCGCGAGTTCAGTGACCGCGTCGACGAAGCTCAGTCCGCTGTACTCCATCAGAAAGCCGATGGCGTTGCCGTGCACGCCGCAGCCGAAACAATGGTAGAACTGCTTGGCCGGGCTGATCGAGAAGGAAGGGGTCTTCTCGCCATGAAACGGGCAGCAGGCGAAATAGTTCGCGCCGCCCTTCTTCAGCGTGAGGTGGCGCTCGATGACATCGACGATGTCGACCCTGGCGAGCAGGTCCTGGATGAACGACTGCGGGATCATCTCAAGGGTGGCACGGTTTTCTGCAGTACAAAAGCCACACCGGGCGCGAACCCTGTGGTCCGCGCCCGGTGTGGAATATCCTGCCGGTCAGGCGTGCGATCAGTACAGCTTAGGCGGCAGCATCTGGCTGCGCAGGCGCTTGTGATTGCGCTTGACGGCTGCGGCGAGCTTGCGCTTACGCTCAGCGGTGGGCTTTTCGTAGAACTCACGCGAACGCAATTCGGTCAGCAAACCGGTTTTTTCGATTGTGCGCTTGAAGCGGCGGATCGCAACTTCAAACGGCTCGTTTTCCTTTACGCGAATACCCGGCATTACGGAAGTCCTTGGTTATTTGGGATGCAGATAAACGACGATTATAGCGACACCCCATCTCCGGATGCAAGGCCCGTGTCGATCCGGAAGGCGTGGCGGTGGCGCTTGAGCGAGTTCGGCGAGGCTTAGCGGATCCGTGCCTGCCAGGCTGCTGGAGCCGGTGTCCGAAGCGCGCAGCGCCCGCTGTCGGCCGCAGCATGAACACGCTAAACTCGGGTTCGACAGAATCCAGGGCACTGCCAGGTGATGATTTGACCGCCATGAAGGTGTTGGGCATCGAGACTTCCTGCGACGAGACCGGTGTCGCAGTGTACGACAGCGTTCAGGGGTTGCTCGGACATCGCGTCCATTCGCAGATCGACCTCCATGCGGCCTATGGAGGGGTCGTGCCGGAACTCGCGTCGCGCGACCATATCCGCTTGTTGCCTGCGCTGGTGCGTCAGACGGTCGAGGTGGCCGGGTGCTCGATGGCCGATATCGATGCGATTGCCTATACCGCCGGACCAGGCCTGGCCGGTGCATTGCTGGTCGGCGCGAGTTTCGCGGAGTCGCTCGGGCTCGCTCTCGACATCCCGGTTTTGCCGATCCATCACCTGGAGGGGCATCTGTTGTCCCCGCTGCTGTCGGCGGCACCCCCGGCGTTTCCATTCGTCGCGCTGCTGGTGTCGGGCGGTCACACCCAGTTGATGTCGGTTTCCGCGGTCGGTGACTACGTGCTGCTGGGCGAGACGCTGGACGATGCGGCCGGCGAGGCGTTCGACAAGACCGCGAAACTGATGGGGCTCGGCTACCCGGGCGGCCCGCAGCTTGCCGCGCTGGCTGCGAGCGGCCAGGCCGGACGATTCGCGCTGCCCAGGCCGATGCTGCGCTCCGGGGATCTCGACTTCAGTTTCAGCGGACTGAAGACCGCGGTATTGCACGTGGTCAGTGGCACGCAGTGGTCGGATCGACATCTCGCCGATCTCGCAGCCGACTTTCAGGAGGCCGTGGTCGACGTGCTGTGTGCCAAATCGCTCGCCGCGCTGGATCGGACCGGTCTCGCGCAACTGGTGGTTGCCGGCGGAGTCGGCGCCAACCGACGCTTGCGCGAACGGCTCAATGCCGCTGCGGAGCGCGAACGGGCGCAGGTGTTCTACCCGGAACCCGAGTTGTGCACGGACAACGGCGCGATGATCGCATTCGCGGGTGCGCTGCGCATGCTCGCGGGCGAAGGGCAGGCGGGGCCGCTCGGCGCACGCTCGCACGGTTCGGGCGCGGCGATCAAGGTCAGACCGCGCTGGCCGCTGGCGGAGCTTCAGCGGCCGGCGGTGGGAGGCTGAACTGCAACCTCGCTCAACGTTTTTGTGCGCCGATCTTTCCTTCGGTGCCGTTTTTCAGTTTGCGGATGTTCTCGGCATGGCGCCAGACCAGCACCGCGGCCATGACCAGCAGCACCCCGAACACCGGGCGATCGTCGATCAGGATCAGGCCGGAGACCGGCGTGATCGCCGCCGCTGCCAGTGCGGCCGCCGACGAGTAGCGGGTGGTGAAGGCGACCAGGAGCCAGGTCGCCAGCGCGATCAGGGCGATCAAGGGGCTTATGCCGGCCAGCACGCCGAGCGCGGTGGCCACGCCCTTGCCGCCCTTGAAGCGCAGAAATACGCTGAAGACATGGCCGAACAGCGCGCACAGCCCGGCCAGCGCGGCTTCACCTGCGCTGAAACCGAGCATCGTGGCGAGCCACACCGCAAACCAGCCCTTCGCGCAGTCGCCCGCCAGCGTGACGATCGCAGCCGCCTTGTTGCCGCTGCGCAGCACGTTGGTCGCGCCGGGGTTCCCGGAGCCGTACTGGCGCGGATCATCCAGACCGAACAGCCGGCTGGACAGGATTGCGAATGGAATGGAACCGATGAGATAAGCGACGATGGCGAGCAGAATGAGTGTCATGGTGTGTCGAGTCGTGTCGGGATGGGACGGGGGCGACGCTGGGTTCGGCGTCGAAATGGCGCGCTTCCTGACCGGTCTGTTCGCCCGGTCTCGGATCGCCCGTCAAGGCCTGTGCATCGCGCGAATCCGGCGGTTTCCTCGGCTGTCGATCGGCCTGCTAGAATTGCCCGGATTCTAATCGGGAAACCTCATGGATTTCATTTTCATCGAAGAACTGCGCGTTCAGGCCTGGGTTGGAATCTATGCCCGCGAGAAGGCGACGCCCCAGTCGGTCGAATTGAACCTGACCTTTGGCGTGCCGGACTCGGCGGCTGAAAGAGACAATATAGACGACACGATCGATTATGCCGAGGTGGTCGACCGCATTCGCGCAGATCTGGCCGAACGGCATTTCAATCTGATCGAAACCCTTGGCGAATTTGTCGTAGCCTTGTTGTTCAATGAATTCGGTGCACCATGGGTCAAGCTCAGAATTGCAAAAGTCGGCGTGATGAAAGGTGTGAGCAGGGTGGGCGTGTTCATTCAGCGCGGGAAGGACGGTCGTTCCCTGCCCGAGCATGCCGGCTGATCATCGGGAGGTGAGCGCCGACGTGTATGGCGTTGACGCCAGCCTGCCCGTCTAGGAGGGTCCTGTATCCGGCAGGTGCTCGAGGTGGGCGGCACTGCCGGTGGGATCAGTTTTCGTAGCGCCTTTCCAGCGCCTGCAGCGGTTTGTCCTGCGCGAGCCAATCGATGATCCATTGCGGCTTGCGCCCGTGGCCACTCCAGCCCTTTTCCGGATTCTCCGGGTGAAAGTATTTCGGTGGGAGCTTGTTGCCTTTTTTCAGCGTCGCTTTGGGGCCGCGTTTGCGCGGCGCGTTTTCGGTCCTGGCGTCGGTCTGGGCCATTTCTCCGATGACCTCTTCGAGCGAAAGACCTTCATCTTCCGCCATTTTCTTTATCTTTTTGACCAGCGCACGCTTGGTGGTTTCACTGCGTCGCTGGAGTTCATTGCCGACACGCGTCTGAAGTCGACGCAGGTCGGAAATCGACATCGAGCTGAGGTCCATTCGGTCTCCCTATTCGAATATTATTGCACCGGTATCGCGGATTCATTTCATTGCATTACGCATCGACGCGGATGCGAATACGCAATGACGCAATTCTGCCATTCAATCGCCGCGGATGAATAGCGGAAAAACGAAAAGGACCCGGAAAAGAAACTCCTTCCGGTCAATTCTCGCGCCTATTCCAGCGCTACGGTCACCAATTTCGGTTCAAGCAGTTTCAATAGATCATGGGGGTGAATACCCACCAGGAATCCTCTCCTTCCGCCATTGATGTGTACCAGGGGCAAATCGAGAATCGTCTTCTCCATGTAGACCGGCATGCTTTTTCGGGTGCCGAATGGTGACGTTCCGCCGATCAGATAGCCGGAATGGCGGTTTGCGACATCCGGCCGGCACGCGTCTATCCGCTTGCAGCCGACTTGCCGCGCGAGTTCCTTGGTGGACACCTTGCGATCGCCGTGCATCAGCACGATCAGCGGGGCTGCATTCTCGTCCTCCATGATCAGCGTCTTCACGATCGCGTGCTCCGGCAGATTCAGTGCGTGCGCGGACAGGCCGGTGCCGCCATGTTCTTCGTATTCGTAGAGATGGGTGGAGTAGGGGATCCGATTCTGCTTCAGGAGACGGGTTGCCGGTGTTTCCGGGGCATGTGGCTGGGTTCTGGACATTGCTCGGGCCTTCACTGTCTTCCGTGTTCGAACTGCGCAGGCGTTGAACCGGAACTGTCGGATTGACTCAGGCGCGCGGGTGATGCGCGGCGTGCAGCGATTTCAGTCGCTCCCGTGCGACATGCGTATAGACCTGCGTGGTCGAGATGTCCGCATGTCCGAGCAGCATCTGCACCACTCGCAGATCGGCGCCATGGTTGATCAGGTGCGTCGCAAAGGCATGGCGCAGCGTGTGGGGAGAAAGGCTTGCGCTGCGGATGCCGGCGGTCACCGCATACTGCTTGATGATGCGCCAGAACATCTGGCGTGACATGCCCCGACCGAAGCGGGTGACGAAGACGTGATCCGAGGGCTTGCCGTCCAGGATCACGGACCGGGCATCGCGCTGGTAGCGCGCCAGCCATTCCACCGCGCTTTCGCCCAGCGGTACGAGTCGTTCCTTGTCACCCTTGCCAAGGACCCGCAAGACCCCCTCCTGCAGGCTGACCGAGAACATTTTCAGCCCGACCAGTTCGGATACCCGCAGACCACTCGCGTAGAGCACCTCGAGCATGCAGCGATCGCGCAGGCCGATGGCCGTATCCGTGTCGGGCGCCTCCAGCAGGGCCTCGACCTGCGCCTCGGACAGGCTCTTCGGGAAGCGTTCGGCGCGCATGGGCGGATCGATCAGTGCGGTCGGATCCTCGGCAAGCGTGCCCCGCTCGATCAGGTGACGGTAATAGCGACGCCAGGCCGACAACAGTCTGCGCTGGCTGGCCGGGCTGGCGCGCGCACTGAAATCGGCGAGGTAGTCCGCCAGGTCGGCACGGCCGGCCTGCGTGAGGTCGCGCTTGCGACGCGCGAGCCAGCTCGCGAACAGTGCGAGATCGCTGCGATACCCGGCGATCGTATTGCGTGACAGCCCGTCCTCCAGCCAGATCGTGTCGGCGAAATCGTCGATCTGTGCCAGGGTGGCGGGTTCGAGCGCGTCGCAGGCGGATTTCATCGCATGATCCGGTCGAATGTCGGGTCAGCGTCGAATCTGACCGTCGCCGAACACGATCCATTTCTGGCTGGTCAGCCCTTCCAGCCCGACGGGTCCGCGGGCGTGGATCTTGTCGGTGGAGATGCCGATCTCCGCGCCGAGTCCGTACTCGAAACCGTCCGCGAACCGGGTCGATGCGTTGATCATCACCGACGCGGAATCGACCTCGCGCAGAAAGCGCATCGCGCGGGTGTAATGCTCGGTGACGATGGCCTCGGTGTGTCCGGAACTGTAGCGGTTGATGTGCTCGATCGCCTGATCGAGGTCCTCGACCACCTTGATCGCGATGATGGGCGCGAGATACTCCTCGTACCAGTCCTGTTCGGTGGCGGCGGTGAGGCTCGCCGATGCGATGCCGGCATCGCGCAGTATGGCCAGCGCGGTCGGGCATGCGCGCATCTCGACCTGTTTGCGCGCGAACATCGCACCGAGCAGCGGCAGGTAGCGCTTCGCGACCGTCGCGTCGATCAGCAGCGACTCGGCGGTATTGCAGGTGCCGTAGCGCTGCGTCTTCGCGTTTTCGACGATCGGCACGACCTTGTCCGGATCCGCGTCGCGGTCGATATAGACGTGGCAGTTGCCGTCCAGATGTTTGATCACCGGTACTCGGGCCTCGCGCGAGATGCGTTCGATCAGGCTCTTGCCGCCGCGTGGAACGATCACGTCGACGAACTCGGGCATCGTGATCAGATACCCGACGGCGGCCCGGTCGGTGGTATCGACCACTTGCACCGCAGTCTCGGGCAGGCCGGCGTCGAGCAGGCCTTGCCGTACACAGGACGCGATGGCCTGGTTGCTGTGCAGGGCTTCCTTGCCGCCGCGCAGGATCGCGGCGTTGCCGGACTTCAGGCACAGCCCGGCGGCGTCCGCGGTAACGTTCGGGCGGGCCTCGTAGATGATGCCGATCACGCCCAGCGGCACGCGCATCCTGCCCACCTGGATGCCGGACGGGCGACGCTTCACGTCGGTGATCTCGCCGACCGGGTCGGGCAGCGACGCGATCTGTTCCAGCCCGCTCGCCATGGCCTCGATGCCGCGTGTATCCAGCGTCAGCCGGTCGAGCAGGGCCGCTTCCAGACCGGCACTGCGGGCCTCGTCCAGGTCCTGCGCATTGGCGGCCAGCAGTTCGGTCGCGCGCCGGCGGATCGCGGTCGCAATTGCGATCAGCGCGTTGTTCTTGGCTTCGGTCGATGCGGCGGCAAGCCTGCGCGATGCGCTGCGGGCCTGCTGCCCCAGTGATTGCATGGTGGTCTGAATGTCCATCGGTTCCGGTTCGGTCATTGAATGGGATGTTTGCCCTATTGTAGTTCGGCCGGATCGCATCGGCACCGCGTCACCGCAACATCGGGGCCGGGCGAACGGATCACGCCCGGCAGAGCCGATCTTCTCGCTGGCGCCCCACGCGTCGGCTGGCGTTTCTCCAGGGGGGGCGGCTCGGGGGCGGCTGATCGATGGTGCCCGGCGACACCGACCGGTCGTTCAGTGGCGCGCGATGCGCAGTGCGAGCATCAGAAACTCGTCCCAGATGTCGCCCTCGACCAGGCCCTTGATGATCCGGTCGATCTTTGCCGCATGCAGCAGCGCGGCCCGCAGCGCGGGGGTTTGCAGCCGGGGCAGCGCACGCTGCAAGGCCTGCTTGCGCTTATCGTCGAAGATGCGCTCCGACCTGAACATCGCCGCGAGCGACTGGCCCGCGTCCTGGCCGCCACGAAACGCCGTCAGCGTGCGGATCTCGTTGACCAGCGCCCACAGCACCAACGGCGGGGCCACACCTTCTGCCCGGAGGCCCTCGATGAGGCGGGTGCACCGTGCCGGGTCGCCCTCGAGCACGGCCTGGCGAAGCTTGTCGATATCGTAGCGGGCGACGTTGAGCACTGCGGCTTCGACATCCTGCAGCGTCAAGGCGCCCTCGGGATGAAGAAGGCCGAGCTTCAGGATCTCCTGGTGCGCGGCGAGCAGATTGCCTTCGACATGTTCGGCGATGAACTGCAGCGCGTCGGCCGAGGCGGATTGCTTCTGCCGCGCCAGACGTTGCGCGATCCAGTCAGGCAGGCGTTCGCGTTCCGGTGCGTTGAGTTCGATGCTGACCCCGGCGTCGGACAGCACGCGAAACCAGGCGCTCTTGCGGGTTTGCCAGTCGAGCTCGGGCAGCGTGATCACGGTCAGCGTATCGCTGTCCTGTCTGGCGGCATGGCGCTGCAGTGCATCGCCGCCGTCGCGACCCGGCTTGCCGGTGGGGATGCGCAGATCGATGATCTTGCGTCCGCCGAACAGCGACAGATTGCCGGCGGACAGCGTCAGTGCGTCCCATTTGAAACCCTGGCCGACGACGAGGGTTTCACGCTCGTCGAATCCCTGACCACGCGCGGCGGCACGGATCGCGTCGGCCGCCTCGAGCACCAGCAAGGGTTCATTGCCGTGCAGCACGTAGAGTGCCGCGAGCGGCTTGTGCAGGTGGGATGCGAGCTGCTCGGGACGAAGATTCACGGCCCGATTGCGGCGAGGCGGCGCATCAACTGCTGAAGCAGGTCGTTCTCCATGTCACGCCACAGCAGCGCCTCCTCCTGCTCCTTGGCGATGACCTGCGAGTCGTCGAAGGTATAGTCGCGTCGCGCCGAGATCGTCGTGGCCGGTATCAGCGCCGTGCCGGCCCGATCGATCACGCGGAAGGTCAGGGCCTGGTTGAGCTGAAACTCGCTCACCTTGCCGGCCGACGACAGGGACAGGATGTCCTGGGTGCGGCGATTGCGCAGGATCTCGACGCGCGCGTCGGCCGCTGCGGCATCCTCGATCGCGACCGTCGTGCCGCTGGTGGCGATGCGTCGACGTACCGCCGCGCCGAACTCGGTGTTGGGGTCCGCGCCGACATGGATGGTTTCGAACGGCAGTGGCTGCGGGCCGCGCAGCTTGAAACCGCAACCGCTGATCAGCGACGTGGCGACCAGGGAGGCGAGGATCAGGACCAGGAATCTGCCGCGTGACATGGGGGGTGTCCTCAGACGACGATGTTGACCAGGCGCCCTGGCACGACGATGACCTTGCGCGGTGGTTTGCCCTCGGTGAACCGCTGGGTTGCGTCCGCCGCGATTGCGGTGGCCTCGATCTCCGCGGTCGCGGCCTCGGCCGCCACCTTGATGCTTCCGCGCAGCTTGCCGTTGATTTGCAGCATCAGTTCGATTTCGTCCCGGCGCAGCGCGTCCTCCGACGGTTCGGGCCAGGCAGCGGACAGGATGTCATGGTCGAAACCGCACTCCTGCCACAGCGCGTGGGTCAGATGCGGCGCGATCGGAGACAGCAGGCGCAGCAGGATGGACAGGCCTTCCTCGGCGAGTTCGGCATGCGCGCAGGCGTGGTCGCGGGGCGCCTTCTCCAGCGCATTGAGAATCTTCATCGCGGCCGAAGCCACGGTGTTGAACTGGTGCTTGCCGAAGTCGTAGTTGGCCTGCTTGAGATGGACGTGGATCTCGCGGCGTACGTCTGCCAGGGCGGCCGGCAGCTCGGACCTGCCCAATGTACGCTCGCGTGGCAGGCGGGGGCGGGTCTCGGCGCAGTAGGTGGCGCCGTAGTTCCATACCCTGCGAAGGAATCGGAACGCGCCTTCCACGCCGGAGTCGGACCATTCGAGTTGCTGGTCGGGGGGGGAGGCGAAGATGATGAACAGGCGGGCGGTATCGGCGCCGTATGCGTCGACCAGCGCCTGCGGGTCGACGCCGTTGTTCTTGGACTTGGCCATCTTCTCGATGCCGCCGATGACCACCGGGTGGCCGTCGGCGATGAGGCGGGCCCCGACGATGCGGCCTTTCTCGTCGCGCTCGACGGCCACCTCGGACGGGTTGATCCACTGCTTCTTGCCGTCACCGAGATCGCGGTAATAGGTCTCGGCCACCACCATTCCCTGGGTCAGCAGGTTGGTGAAGGGTTCGGAGGTTTCGACCAGGCCGCAGTCGCGCATTGCACGGGTGAAGAAGCGTGAATAGAGCAGATGCAGGATCGCATGCTCGATACCGCCGATGTACTGGTCGACCGGGGCCCAGTAGTTGACCCGTTGGTCGACCATCGCAGCGTCGTTGTCGCTGCAGGCGTAGCGCAGGAAATACCAGGACGACTCGACGAAGGTGTCCATCGTGTCGGTCTCGCGTCGCGCGGTCTTGCCGCAGCGGGGGCAGCTGCACTCGTAGAACTCGGGCATCTTCGCCAGGGGCGAACCGCGACCGGTGACCTCGACGTTCTCCGGCAGCACGACCGGCAACTGGTCGTCCGGCACCGGCACGTCGCCGCAGGCGTCGCAATGGATCATCGGGATCGGACAACCCCAGTAGCGCTGGCGGGAAATGCCCCAGTCGCGCAGCCGATACTGCGTGCGTTTGAGGCCAAGCCCACGCGCCTGAAGGTCGGCACCGATCGCATCGACCGCATCCTGGAAATGCAGGCCGTCGTACTGGCCGGAATTGACCAACCGGCCTTGTTCGGCATAGGCCTCCTGCCACGGCGCACGCGTGTCCTCGTAGGCGTCACGGGTGGAGCGCACCACCATCCTGATAGGCAAGCCGTACTTCGTGGCAAACGCGAAGTCACGTTCATCGTGGGCCGGCACCGCCATCACCGCGCCCTCGCCGTAGCCCATCAGCACGTAGTTGGCGACCCACACCGGCATGAATTCGCCGGACAGTGGATGGACGACACGCAGCCGGGTCGGCATGCCCTTCTTCTCCATCGTCGCGAGGTCGACTTCGGACACGCCGCCGTGTTTGCATTCGTCGATGAAGGCCGCCAGTTCCGGGTCGCCGTTCGCGGCCAGGGTCGCCAGTGGGTGCTCGGGTGCGACCGCCACGTAGGTCGCGCCCATCAGCGTGTCGGCGCGCGTAGTGAAGACCTTGAGAATGCCGGGCTGGCCGATCGTGGACAGATCGTAGGGGAAATGGATCTCCACCCCCTCCGAGCGACCGATCCAGTTCCGTTGCATGGTCTTGACCTGCTCGGGCCAGTTCGGCATGCCGTCGAGCGCGTCGAGCAGCTCGTCAGCATAGGCGGTGATCTTCATGTAGTACATCGGGATCTCGCGCTTTTCCACCAGCGCGCCGCTGCGCCAGCCGCGTCCGTCTATCACCTGCTCGTTCGCGAGCACGGTCTGGTCCACCGGGTCCCAGTTCACCGTGCCGAGTTTCTTGTAGATCAGTCCCTTCTCATAGAGCCGCGTGAACAACCACTGTTCCCAGCGGTAGTACTGCGGTGTGCAGGTCGCCAACTCACGCGACCAGTCGATCGCGAAGCCGAGGCGCTTCAACTGCCCCTTCATGTAATCGATATTGGCGTAGGTCCACTTCGCCGGCGGCACGTTGTTCTGGATCGCCGCGTTCTCGGCCGGCATGCCGAACGCGTCCCAGCCCATGGGCTGGAGCACGTTGAAACCGCGCATGCGGTAGTAGCGCGCCAGCACGTCGCCGATCGTGTAGTTGCGCACATGGCCCATGTGCAGCTTGCCCGAAGGGTACGGGAACATGCTCAGGCAGTAGTACTTGGGCCGGGAGCGGTCCTCGGTGGCGGTGAACGCCCCGGTGTCGTTCCAGTGCTGCTGGGCGGCGGATTCGATCTCGGCGGGGCTGTATTTTTCCTGCATGGTGGGTGTTCGGGCTGGGGGCGTGATAAACGGCGGATTATACCGTGAAGCACCGCCGTGCCGACGGGTACGCGCGCAGCGGTGTTCGAAAGCCGCAGCAAAAAAATCGGGCATCCGCATGCGCTGGATGCCCGAATCTCGCTGGAAGGCGCTAGCAGGCTGTCGTGCCGTCCGGCGGTCAGGTCGCGTGGCGATCCGGGCCGTGGTTGCGCTGCCAGGCGGAAGACATCGCAATGCAGATGTCTTCGATCGCGTTCATCGGCAGGCGCCACAGTCGATTCTGGCTACGCAGGAAGGGCGTGACGTCGGGTTCGCACAGCGTGCGTTCTTCCTTGGCCAGCAATTCCCGGAAAGTGTGCATGGCTTCGCCCCAGTACTCGGCATTGCCCACCCAGCCGGTCTTGTCGGTGGATTCACGCACAGCCTTGCGCCACAATACTCTGGCCCGTTCGGTCGATACCCCGGCCTTGCGGGCGTACCACGGAAGAAGTTTCGGGGTTTTCATGATTTACTCTCCATTCGGCCCGGTCAGGGCTTGATCAGGCATTCCCGGCCTTGTGAGTGGGAACGTCTGTTACGGCAATGTTATGATGCATTGCAGTAAGTTTTGGTGTTTCGGACTATACCGTTCTTGCTGGGATTTCACTTGATTCGAGTCATTTAACTGCAAATAAGTTCCCGGATTTGATGCAGTGCACAATTTCAAATTAACCGATTGGTCGGACAACATCAAGGGCGGTGTCGTGTCGGTGCAACGCGGCTTGCCGCGTGTGAAAGACTGCGGTTCGGTCGGTCGGCGCTTGCCGAGGCGGTAGAATCCCGACTCGAACCCAGGATTCCTCGATGTCAGATCTGCTCGTAAACCTCAATAACGAACAACTCCAGGCTGTCACGCTTCCACCCCAGCATGCGCTGATCCTCGCCGGAGCAGGATCAGGCAAGACGCGCGTTCTGACCACGCGCATCGCGTGGCTGGTGCAGACCGGACAGGTCGATCCGCAGGGCGTGCTGGCGGTGACCTTCACGAATAAGGCGGCCAAGGAAATGCTCGCGCGCCTGTCGGCCATGTTGCCCCTGTCGTTCGGGCGTTCGGCGCGCGGCCTATGGGTCGGCACCTTCCACGGACTGTGTAACCGTTTGTTGCGTGCCCATCACCGCGACGCCGGTCTGGCCCAGTTGTTCCAGATTCTCGACTCGGCCGATCAACTCGCAGCGATAAAACGTCTGCTCAAGGCCTTGAACGTCGATGACGAACGCTATCCGCCGCGCGATCTCCAGCATTTCATAAATGCCCAGAAGGAGGCGGGCCTGCGTCCTCATGCGGTCGAAGCCTGGGATGACCATACCCGCCGCCGTGTCGAGCTCTACACCGAGTACGAAGCGCAATGCCAGCGTGAGTCGGTCGTGGATTTTGCGGAACTGCTGCTACGCACTTTCGAATTGCTCGAGCGCAACGAACCGATCAGACGCCATTACCAGCGGCGATTCCGTCACATCCTGGTCGACGAATTCCAGGATACCAATCGACTGCAGTATCGCTGGTTGAAATTGCTGGCCGATGACGGACGCGAGGGCGGAGCGTCGCTGTTCTGCGTCGGTGACGACGATCAGTCGATCTACCGCTTTCGCGGCGCCGAGGTCGGGAACATGCGTGACTTCGAGCGCGAGTTCGCGGTGAAGAACGTGATCCGGCTCGAGCAGAACTACCGTTCTCACGGCAACATCCTGGATGCCGCGAACGCGATCATCGTGCATAACACCGGGCGCCTGGGGAAGAACCTGTGGACCGAGCATGGCAGCGGCGAGGCAATTCGGGTGTTCGAAGCCTTCAGCGATGTGGACGAGGCGCGCTGGGTGGTCGAGGAGGTGCAGTCGCTGGTGCGCGACGGCATGAGCCGCTCCGACATCGCGCTGCTCTACCGTTCCAACGCACAGTCGCGCGTCCTCGAGCATCAGCTGTTTTCGGTCGGCATCGCCTACCGCGTCTATGGTGGCCTGCGCTTTTTCGAGCGTCAGGAGGTCAAGCACGCGCTGGCCTATCTGCGTCTGATCGCCAACCCGGACGACGACACCGCGTTCAGCCGGGTGGTCAATTTTCCGACGCGCGGCATTGGCTCGCGTTCCATCGAGGCCCTGCAGGAGGCCGCGCGCACCTGGAACACCAGCCTCTACGCCACCGTTCCGCACCTGAGCGGCAAGCCGGGCACGGTGCTGGCGCAGTTTCTGCGGCTCATCGAGGACATGCGACGCGATACGCGGCAACTGCTGCTGCCCGAACTGGTCGATCACGTGCTCGACGCATCCGGCCTGCGCAAGCATTACCGCAGCGAAAAGGAGGGTCAGGAGCGCCTGGAGAACCTGGACGAACTGATCAACGCCGCGTCGAACTTCGTCGGGGAGGCCACTGCGGATGCGGAGGCACTGGCCGAGCCGCATGCGCTGCTGACCGACTTTCTGGCCCATGCGTCTCTGGAAGCCGGGGACCATCAGGCCGATGCCGGGGCCGAAGCCGTGCAGTTGATGACGGTGCATGCGGCCAAGGGCCTCGAGTTCGATGCGGTATTCCTGTCCGGCCTGGAGGAAGGCCTTTTCCCGCACGAGAACAGCATTCTGGAGAAGGAGGGTCTGGAGGAAGAGCGGCGCCTGATGTATGTCGCGGTCACCCGCGCGCGGGCGCGGCTCTATCTGTCGTTTGCGCAAAGCCGCATGCTGCACGGCCAGACCCGCTACAACCTGCGTTCGCGATTCCTCGAGGAGATTCCGGAAGGGCTGACCAAGTGGCTGTCACCGCCCAGCCCGCGCCCGCGCGCGGGCGGTCAGGGGTTCGGCGCGTATTACCAGCCCAGCAGGACTGCGTCCGCGCCGGTTCGCGAGCCTTCGCGTGCGCCCGAACTCGGTGGTCTGCGAATCGGGCAGTCGGTACGCCACGCGCGCTTCGGTCAGGGCGTGATCGTGGCGTCCGAAGGCGGGGGCTCCGATGCGCGGGTACAGGTCAATTTCGGTCCGGACGGACTGAAGTGGTTGCTGCTGTCGGTGGCCAAGCTCGAGGCCTGCTGAGGATCCACCGAGGGCGGACTACACCCTCCCCTTCAAGGGGAGGGTCGGGGTGGGGATGGGGTAGGACGGACCCCCGGCGGCGTGCTCAGGCGCCGTACTTGCGTGCCAGGGTATCGTGCAACTGCACGTATTCCTGCGACAGCTTGTGCCGCGCATCGAGATGAATCATCGGGCGCGACTGCTCGTGCGATTCCTTGATCTTCACCGAGGACGACAGGTACGGTGCGAGCACCGGCAAGCCTTCGTCGATCAGCTCCCTGACCACTTTCTGCGGCAGGCTGGCGCGCGGCTGGAACTGATTCACGACGATCCCCTCGACCTCGAGATCACGATTGTGATCGGACTTGATCTCTTCGACATTGTCGAGCAGGGAGTAGATCGCGCGACGCGAAAAATCGTCGCAATCGAATGGGATCAGGCAGCCGTTGGCGGCGATCAGTGCCGACCGCGTATAGAAGTTCAGCGCAGGCGGCGTGTCGATATAGATCAGGTCGTAGTCGTCCGCGAGTTCATCGAGCGCATCGCGCAGCTTGTAGATCTTGTAGCGTGATTCCAGCTTGCCCTGAAGATCCTCGAGGCCCGGATGAGAGGGCATGACATGCAGTCCGGGGTACGGACTCTCGACGATGAACTCGCCGGTGTCCTTGGGGTTGAGCTTGAAGTTCAGCGTCTGGTCGAAGAAGTCGGCCAGCGTGGTCTCGAGTTCGGTGCCGGGCACGCCGAGCAGGTAGTGGGTCGAGTTGCCCTGCGGGTCCAGGTCCACGACCAGTGTGCGCTTGCCGACGTGGGCGCTGATGGCGGCGAGATTGCAGGTGATCGTGGATTTGCCGACACCGCCCTTCTGATTGAACACCACTCTGCGCATAGCCCCTTGTCCCCTGTAGTTTTGCGTGATTCTGCCAAAAATCCGGGTCGACTGCTTGATATCCGGTCATGACGTCCTGCGCGCGAACCCGCGGGCACCGTGTGTGCCCGCTGCGCATTGCTGCATCCAGCGCGCTGATGCGGACTCGATGCACCGGGAAGGCTGCCAATCGGGTAGGCGCTGGGATAAACTTCCACGCCTGTAGCCCGGACACCAGACAACAAGGCCGCCACTCCAAAGGGGAGAACATGGAACAGGATTTCATCACCGCCGCACTCGACTACCATCGCCTGCCGACCCGCGGCAAGATATCGGTGGTTCCGACCAAGGGTTTGACCAATCAGCGTGATCTCGCGCTGGCCTATTCGCCGGGGGTGGCCGCCGCCTGCGACGCGATCGTCGCCGACCCGGGTCAGGCACAGGAACTGACCTCGCGGGGCAATCTGGTCGGCGTCGTGACGAACGGCACGGCGGTACTCGGGCTGGGCAACATCGGCCCGCTCGCGTCCAAGCCGGTGATGGAGGGCAAGGGCTGCCTGTTCAAGAAATTCGCGAACATCGACGTGTTCGACATCGAGCTGGCCGAGAACGACCCGGACAAGCTCATCGACATCATCGCGTCACTCGAGCCCACGCTGGGGGGCATCAATCTCGAGGACATCAAGGCGCCGGAGTGCTTCTACATCGAGCAGAAGCTGCGCGAGCGGCTGAATATTCCGGTCTTCCATGACGATCAGCACGGCACCGCGATCATTTCGGCGGCGGGGCTCATCAACGGGCTCCAGGTGGTCGGCAAGCAGATCGACCAGGTCAGGCTGGTGTGCTCCGGCGCAGGCGCGGCCGCGATCGCGTGCCTCGATGTGATGGTCGGTCTCGGCCTCAAGCGCGAGAACGTTTTCGTGTGCGACTCCAAGGGCGTGATCCGGGTGGGCCGCGACGAGAACATGGAACCGAACAAGGCGCGTTACGCGCAGACCACCGATGCCAGCACGCTGAGCGAGGTCATCGAGGGGGCGGACGTCTTTCTCGGACTGTCCGCCGCAGGTGTGCTGAAGCCGGAAATGGTGGCCCGCATGGCGGATCGACCGCTGATCTTCGCGCTCGCGAATCCGAATCCGGAGATTCTTCCGGAGGATGCGAAGAAGGTCCGTCCCGACTGCATCATCGCGACGGGGCGTTCCGACTATCCGAACCAGGTCAACAACGTGTTGTGTTTTCCGTTCATCTTCCGTGGCGCACTGGATGTCGGCGCGACCAAGATCACCGAGGAGATGAAGCTTGCCTGCGTGAAGGCGATCGCCGAACTCGCTCGCGCCGAACAAAGCGATATCGTCGCGTCCGCCTACAGCAGCGAGGAGTTGACCTTCGGGCCGGACTACATCATTCCCAAGCCCTTCGATCCGCGCCTGATCGTCAAGATCGCGCCGGCGGTGGCCAGGGCGGCGATGGCGTCCGGTGTCGCCACCCGGCCGATCGAGGATTTCGAAGCCTACGCCGCCAGCCTGACCAACTTCGTCTATCAGTCCGGCATCGTGATGAAGCCGGTGTTCAACGCAGCCAAGGCGATACCGGCGGCGCAGAAGCGGGTGATCTTCGCCGAGGGTGAGGACGAACGCGTGCTGCATACGGTGCGGGTGGTCATCGACGAGGATCTCGCCCGGCCGATTCTGATCGGGCGACCGAGCGTGATCGAGATGCGCATCGCGAAGATCGGGCTCAATCTGGTCCCCGAGCGCGATTTCGATGTGGTCAATCCGGAATCGGACCCACGCTACCGTGAGCTGTGGAACGAATATTATCGACTGCTGAGCCGCGACGGTGTCACGCCGGAGATCGCCAAGGCCAAGATGCGCCGCGATACCACGCTGATTGCCTGCATGCTGCTGCGCCGCGGCGACGCCGATGCAATGGTGTGCGGCACCTTCGGCACGTATGAGTATCATCTTAAGCAGGTCGAGGACGTCATCGGTCTGGCGAAGGGCGCCAGGCTGCTGGCCGCGATGAATCTTCTGTTGCTGCCCAAGCGCATGCTGGCGATATCGGATGCCTATGTGAACGAGAATCCGGACGCCGCAGAGGTGGCCGAGATTGCCCGGATGGCGGCCCAGGAACTCCAGCGCTTCGGTATCGAACCCCGCGTGGCCCTGCTGTCGCACTCCAACTTCGGCAGTTCGAGTTCGGCATCGGCACGCAAGATGCGGGCCGCGCGTGACATCCTGCAGGCGACGCAACCCGAGCTGATCTGTGATGGCGAGATGCATGGTGATGCGGCGCTCGATCCGGAGATTCGTGACCGCGTCCATCCGGGCTCGACGCTGTCCGAGGACGCGAACCTGTTGATCATGCCCAACGTCGACGCAGCCAACATCTCGTTCAACCTGATGAAAATCGCCAATGGCGATGGGGTCTCGGTCGGTCCCATCCTGCTCGGGGCCGCGCTGCCCGTGAACATCCTGACCCCGTCGGCGACGGTCCGCCGCCTCGTGAACATCACCGCAATCTCGGTCGTCGATGCCCATGAGCAGCGCCGCCGCGAGGCGGAGTCCTGATGTTCCCGATCCACTAACCAAGGAAGCTGACATGCCCAACGCGATTCGCATTCACCGTACCGGCGGTCCGGAAGTCCTGACCTGGGAGGCTGTCACGCTCGACCCGCCCGGTGAAGGCGAGGTCCAGCTGCGCCACGAGGCGATCGGACTGAACTACATCGACACCTATCATCGCGCCGGCATGTACCCGCTGCAGTTGCCATCCGGCATCGGGCTCGAAGGGGCGGGCGTGGTCGAGGCGCTCGGGTCCGGGATCACCGACCTGCGCGTAGGTGACCGGGTCGCGTACGCGGGTGGGCCGATCGGCGCATACGCCGAGGTGCGCAACATGCCGGCCGATCGGTTGCTGAAGCTGCCGCAGGCGATTTCGTCCGAGGAGGGCGCGGCGATGATGCTGCAGGGTCTGACCGCGCAGTACCTGTTGCGTCGAACCTATCGGGTGCAGCCGGGCGACACCATCCTGATCCACGCGGCGGCCGGCGGGGTGGGGTTGATCGTGTGCCAGTGGGCCAAGGCACTCGGTGCAACCGTGATCGGCACGGTCGGTTCCGACGAAAAGGCGGCATTGGCCAGTGCCCACGGTTGCGACCATCCGATCGTCTATACCCGTGAGGACTTTACCGAGCGGGTAAAGGCGATCACGTCCGGCGCCGGTGTCGCGGTCGTCTACGATTCGATCGGCAAGGAGACCTTCATGGCCTCGCTCGACTGTCTGCGTCCGATGGGCATGATGGTCCTGTTCGGGGCTGCATCCGGCGCGGTGCCGCCGGTCGATCTCCAGGTGCTGGCGCAAAAGGGATCGCTGTTCGTGACCCGCCCGACGCTCTTTACGTACGTCGCGAAGCGCCCGGACCTCGTCGAGATGGCCGAGGACCTGTTCGGCATGGTCGAGTCCGGCAAGGTCCGGATAAACGTGAATCAGCGCTATCCGCTGCGCGAGGCGGCGCGGGCGCACGCGGATCTGGAGGCGCGCCGGACCACGGGTTCCACGATCCTGTTGCCGTGATTTTCGCGCGGCGGACGAAAGGATGAAAGTGTCGATGCCGCGCACCATGCGAGTGCTGTTCGCAGCGCTCGCGTTCTGCGCCATTGCTGCGCCGCTGCAGGCGCAACCGACCGGGCAGGGCGCACTGAGTCCGTCTCAGGCCGCCTTCGTGAGGGCGGAGAACAAGCGGGTCGAGGATTATTTCGTCGCCCGGGTGGCCCGGATCGTGGCAGTCCGCCCCGAGCAGGTGCGTCGTGCGATGCCGGACGAGCGCCGCATCACCGTGGCGGTATCGCGCCTGATCGCGGCGCTGGAGATGGACCTGGGGCGGCCGCTGTCGCCCGAGCAACAGGCGCTGATCCGCGAGGCGGATGAGGACCGTCTTGCGGCGCTGGCTCGCATCCGGGGAGGCGCTTCGCAACGCTGACGCCAGCGCCTTGGGCACGGGCAAGTCGGGTAAAATCGTCGCCCATGAGCGCATCGCACCAGCCCCGTTTCGTCCACCTCCGTCTCCACTCCGAATATTCGATCCAGGACGGCATCGTCCGGCTCGACCAGGCGGTCGCCGCCGCCGCCGCGGACGGCATGCCAGCGCTGGGTATGGCGGATCTGGCCAACCTGTTCGGCATGGTCAAGTTCTACAAGCTGGCCCGTGGGCGCGGGGTCAAACCGATCGTCGGCGTCGATGCGTGGATCACGAACGATGTCGACCGGGACAAGCCGTTCAGAGTGCTGTTGATCTGTCGCAATCGCCAGGGCTACGGCCAGCTGTGCGAGTTGCTGACGCGCGCCTATCTGGAGAACAAGCATCGCGGGCGGGCCGAGATGCGGCGAGACTGGTTCGGCGGCGGTGCGGCATCCGGCCTGCTGTGCCTGTCGGGCGCGATGTCGGGCGACATCGGTCAGGCGATCTTCAACGGTAATCCGGATGCCGCGCGTGCGCTCGCGCACGAGTGGGCGGCGCTGTTCCCGGACGCGTTCTACATCGAATTGCAGCGCGCCGGACATCCCGGCACCGAGGCCTACATCCGGTCGGCGCTGCAACTGGCCACCGACTGTTCATTGCCGGTGGTGGCGACCCATCCGGTCCAGTTCATGAAGCCGGAGGATTTCAAGGCGCACGAGGCGCGGGTGTGCATCGCTCAGGGCTTCGTGCTGGCCGACAAGCGTCGCCCCAGGGATTTCACGCCGGAACAGTGCTTCAAGACCCAGGACGAGATGTGCGCACTGTTCGCGGACATCCCGGAGGCGCTGGAGAACGCGGTCGAGATCGCGCGCCGCTGTTCGCTGACGGTGCAACTGGGCAAGAACTTCCTGCCGCTGTTTCCGACCCCCGAGGGCATGACGCTGGACGACTTTCTGGTGGTCGAGGCGAAGCGCGGCCTCGACGAGAGGCTGCTCGAGCTGTATCCGGATGCGGCAGAGCGCGAGCGACATCGGCCCCGGTATGAAGACCGGCTCAAGTTCGAGACCGACACCATCATCCAGATGGGGTTTCCCGGTTACTTCCTGATCGTGGCCGACTTCATCATCTGGGCCAAGGAAAACGGCGTGCCGGTCGGCCCGGGGCGAGGTTCGGGCGCGGGTTCGCTGGTCGCCTACTCCTTGCGCATCACCGATCTCGACCCGCTAGAGTATGCGCTGCTGTTCGAGCGCTTCCTGAACCCGGAGCGGGTGTCCATGCCCGACTTCGACATCGATTTCTGCCAGGACAACCGCTACCGCGTGATCGAGTATGTGCGCGATCGCTACGGCCGGGATGCGGTCAGCCAGATCGCGACTTTCGGCACGATGGCCTCCAAGGCGGTGGTGCGTGATGTCGGGCGCGTGCTGGACCTGCCGTACGGTCTATGCGACCGCTTGTCCAAGCTGGTGCCGGTAGAGGGCGCCAAGCCGGTGTCGCTGGCCAGGGCTTACGAGATGGAGCCGCAGATCGGCGAGATGATGACCGACGGCAACGACGGCGAGTCGGTGCAGGAATTGTGGTCGCTGGCCGAACCGCTGGAGGGCCTGACCCGCAACGTCGGCATGCACGCCGGCGGGGTGCTGATCGCGCCGGGCAAACTCACCGACTTCTGTCCGCTGTACCTGGCCGATGGTGACGATGCCACCACGGTGAGCCAGTTCGACAAGGACGACGTCGAGGCGGTGGGGCTCGTGAAGTTCGACTTTCTCGGCCTGCGCAACCTCACCATCATCAAGCTCGCGCTCGATTACGTCGAACGCCTGACCGGCGAGCGCCCCGACCTCAACGCACTGCCCTTCACCGACCCGGCCGCCTACCAGATCCTGAAGAACGCGAACACCACCGCGATCTTCCAGGTGGAATCGGACGGGATGAAGAAGCTGTTGAAGAAACTCGGTCCGGACCGCTTCGAGGACATCATCGCGGTGCTCGCGCTGTACCGTCCGGGGCCGCTCGGCTCGGGCATGGTGGACGACTTCATCCTGCGCAAGAAGGGTCAACAGGAGATCGACTATTTTCATCCTGACCTGAAGCCCAGCCTGGAGCCGACCTACGGCGTGATCGTGTACCAGGAACAGGTGATGCAGATCTCGCAGATCATCGGCGGTTATACGCTCGGTGGCGCCGACATGCTGCGCCGCGCGATGGGCAAGAAGAAGGCCGAGGAGATGGCCAAGCATCGCGAGATCATGCGTGAGGGCGCGAAGAAGCAGGGCTACGACGAAGCGCTGGCGATGAAGCTCTTCGATCTGATGGAGAAGTTCGCCGAATACGGATTCAACAAGTCCCACACCGCGGCCTATGCGGTGGTGACCTACCACACCGCGTGGCTGAAGGCGCATCACTGCTCGGCCTTCATGGCCGCGACGATGTCGGCCGATCTGGACAATACCGACACGATCCGGATCTTCTTCGAGGATGCGAAGGCGAACGGGATCGGCATCCTGCCGCCCGATGTGAACGAATCCGACTACCGTTTCGTCCCGGTGAGCCGCCATGCGATCCGCTACGGTCTCGGTGCGGTCAAGGGCTGCGGCGAGCCGGCGGTGAAGGCGATCCTGGCTGCACGCGAGGCCGGCGGTGCGTTTCGCGATCTGTTCGATTTCTGCGAGCGGGTCGATCGCCGCATGGTCAACCGGCGCGTGATCGAAGCCCTGATCCGGGCCGGGGCGATGGATACGCTGCCCGGCCATGCCGGACGAGATCGGGCGCAACTGATCGCGACGGTCAGTCTGGCGATGGAGGCTGCGGAGCAACTCTCGGCCAACGCGATGCAGGGCGGCCTGTTCGACGATCTGCCGGACGCGGCGGGCGCGTCGGTCGAGTTCGTTAAGGTGCGTGCCTGGTCGGAACGAGAGCGCCTGAAGGAGGAAAAGACCGCGATCGGTTTCTTCCTGTCCGGCCATCCGTTCAACGCGTTCAAGTCCGAAGTGCGCCGTTTCGTGCGCCGCAGCCTCGCCGAACTCGAACCGTCACGCGAACTGGCAATGCTGGCCGGTGTCGTGATGGAGGTGCGCACCAAGGTCGGCAACCGCGGCAAGATGGCCTTCGTGCAACTGGACGACGGGACCGAAGCGCGCGAGGTCGCGGTCTATTCGGAAGTGCTGGATGCGAATCGCGGCAAGATCGTCACCGACGATGTGCTGGTGGTCGAAGGCAGGATCAGCAACGATGAGTTCTCGGGGGGTTTGCGCATCATCGCCGACAAACTGATGACGCTGGGCGAGGCGCGCAGCCGTTTCGCGCGTGTCCTGCAATTACGCCTGAACGGCGAGGTCGGCCAGGCTGGCAGTGCGGTGGCGGCCGTCGAGAAACTGCAGGCGCTGCTGATGCCGTTCCGCGAGGGCGGCTGTCCGATCCGGGTGCGTTACCGCAACCACAACGCCGAGGCGGATCTGCCTCTCGGCGACACCTGGCGCATCCGTCCCGACGACGCGCTACTCGAGAGTCTGCGCGAGTGGCTGCCGCCGGATGGGGTGGAGGTGGTATACCACTGACCGCCATTGCCGCGGGATCGGACGGTGAGGCTTGTCGCCGCCTGTGGCTCAGACGTCCGGACGCAACGAGAACGGGCCCGGCGCCGGCAGGTTCGCCACCGACACCTCGACGCGGTCCACCCTGGCCGCCGGTGGCCCCTCGCGCGTCCAGTCGATGAAGGCCTCGACGGCTTCTGTCGGCCCGGAAACCAGCGCCTCGACCTCACCGCCGCTGCGGTTTCGCACCCAACCGTGGAGCCCGAGCTTCAGGGCTTCGTTCTGCGCGCTGGCGCGATACCAGACGCCCTGCACCTTGCCGTGGATCAGCAGGTGACGGGTCACCGGTTCGTCATCCTTGATTCGGTCAGGCATAGGAAATCTCCGGATCACGGCCCGGCCCGACGTGTTGGGCCTTGATCAGTGCGGCATCCAGATTGGCGGCTACGTTATGCGGTCCCAATTTGTCCAGAAAGCCCGAGCGGCTCACGATCGAACCCGGCTGGGCGTTGAGGGCGCTCAGGATCAGCGTGATGCCGCGCTTGCTCAGATTGCGATGCAGCGTCTGCAGGATGTCCAGTCCGGTGGTGTCGATGTTGATCACCTTGTCGAGGTCGAGAATGACGACCTCGGGATGACCCTCCTGCTGCGTGAGCAGCGCATCGAGCTTGTTGGCCGCTCCGAAGAACAGGCTGCCGAACAGGCGGAAGGCCTGGATGCGGACACTGCCGTCCGCGCGGGTCAGCGTGTCGAGCTCGTAGTAGTGCTCGAATCCCTTGTAGCGCTCCAGCGGCACCCGCTCGATGCGGGTCAGGTCGGACATCCGGTAGATGAAGAACAAACTGGCTAGCGCCATGCCGATCTCCACTGCAAGCGTCAGGTCGAACAGGACCGTGATCAAGAAAGTGCCGAGCAGGATGGTCTTGTAGTTGTTCGAATAACGCTTCAGTTCAGTCGGGTGGAATGCATGCCACTCGCCCATGTTGATCGACACGATGACGACGATTGCCGACAGCGTCGCGAGCGGGATATGGCTTGCGAGCGGGGCGGCGACCAGCACGACGGCGAGCAGCGTCAGCGCATGCACGATGCCGGCAACCGGTGTGCGTCCGCCCGCACGGACGTTGGTGGCGGTCCTTGCGATTGCGCCGGTCGCGGCAAAGCCGCCGAGCAGCGGTGCGACGATGTTGGCCGCGCCCTGCGCCATCAGTTCCTGATTGGGGTCGTGCCGGTCGTCGATCTGACTGTCGGCGACGCGGGCGGACAGCAGCGACTCGATCGCGCCCAGAATCGCGATCGTCAGCGCCGGAGCGATCAGCTTGCCGAGCAGGCCGAGGGACAGTTCGGGCAGACCGAAGGACGGCAGTTCCTGCGGAATCCCGCCGAAGCGGCTGCCGATGGTGTCGACCGGCAGATGCATGAACGCATTGACCGCGGTCGCGATGATCAGCACCGCCAGCGGTCCGGGCAGACGACGCATCCAGGCGACCTTCACGGCCAGTCGATTCCAGCTGACCAGCACCACGAGTGACGCGGTGGCCAGCAGCAGGGTTGGCAACTGCAGGGTCCCGATCGCGCCGTACAGGGCCTCCATCTTGCCGAAGAACTCACCGGGCATCTGCTCGATGTCCAGGCCGAGGAAGTCCTTGATCTGCGAGATGAAGATCACCACCGCGATGCCGTTGGTGAAGCCGATCACGACCGATAGCGGTATGAAGCGGATCATGTTGCCGAGCTTGAACGCCCCCATCGCGAGCAACATCACGCCGGACATCATCGTGGCGATCAGCAGGTTCTGCACGCCGTAGTCGACGACGATGACGTAGATGATCGGGATGAAGGCGCCGGTGGGGCCGCCGATCTGGACCCGTGAACCACCGAGCAGCGACACCAGAAAGCCGGCCACGATCGCGGTCCAGATGCCGGCGGACGGGCTCATGCCGCTGGCGATCGCGAACGCCATCGCGAGCGGTAGCGCCAGTACGCCGACCGTGATGCCGGCGGACAGGTCGCTTGCGAACAGACCCCGGCTATAACCGGGAAGCGTGTCGAGCAGTTTCGGACGAAAGCGGATCATGATGCCTCTGAAGTCTGGTTGGACGCGAACGCGGGGTGCTGCACCGAACGTCCTCGCCCGGGCGTCGTTCGCTGCAGCACCATCCAGCGCTTGTTCGCGGTCAGCGGCATGTCCGGCGCGATCCAGAGTTCGGGTTCGGCTTCACTTCACGCGCATGCCGGCCCGGGCGCCGCTGTCCGGCGACAGGATGTAGATGCCGGACGACTTGTCGGCGTCGTCCGACGCGGCCAGTACCATGCCTTCGCTGATGCCGAATTTCATCTTGCGCGGTGCGAGATTCGCGACCATCACCGTAAGGCGACCGATCAGCGTGGCGGGGTCATAGGCCGACTTGATGCCGGCGAACACCTGACGGGATCTCGGGCCGCCCGCGTCGTCGGTCTCGCCGATGTCCAGTTGCAGGCGGATCAGTTTCTCGGCCCCTTCCACATGCTCGGCATTCACGATCTTCGCGATGCGCAGGTCCACCTTCGTGAAATCGTCGATCGTGATATGTGAGGACATGGTTTCCTTGCCCCGCGCATCATGCTGCTGCTTCTCGGCATGACGCTGCTCCGAGTGTTTCGTCGCCTTGTCCGTCTTCGTCTGCGTCGCGGTTGCCTCGGTCGTGCCGGCCGGTGCAGCGAGCGAATCGCGATTCGCATCGATCAACGCGTCGATCTGCTTGCGCTCGACCCGGGTCATCATATGCTTGTAGGGTCTGATCTCATGGCCGCTGGGCAGGGCGGTCCACACCTCGGTCCAAGCCAGAGGCGGGATCATCAGAAATTCCTCGACCTTTGCGGCCAGCGCCGGCAATACCGGCTTCAGATAAAGCGCGAGGTCGCGAAACAGCGTGAGCGCCGTGGTGCAGGCGGTGTGCAGATGCTCGTCCTCGCCCTGGAGCTTGGCCAGCTCCCAGGGCTTGTGGTCATTGACATACTGGTTGGCGATGTCGGCCAGGCGCATGATCTCGCGCAGCGCACGGCTGAAGTCGCGGTCCTCGTAAGCTTTTGCGATCACCCCCGCACCGAGCGCGGCGCTGAATTCGCCTGCCATCTCAGGATCGACCCTGCCGAGTTTGCCGTCGAAGCGCTTCACGATGAAGCCGGCGCAGCGGCTCGCGATGTTGACGAACTTGCCGACCAGGTCCGAATTGACCTTGGCGATCATGTCGTCGAGGTTGAGGTCCACGTCCTCCATTGTGCCGTTGGACTTGGTCGCGAAGTAGTAGCGCAGCCATTCCGGGTCCAGCCCCTGCGCGAGATAGGACTGGGCGGTGATGAAGGTCCCGCGGCTCTTGCTCATCTTTGCGCCGTCAACGGTCAGAAATCCGTTGACGCACAGCTGCGACGGGGCACGATAGCCGGCAAAGTGCAGCATGGCCGGCCAGAACAGCGCGTGGAAGTACAGGATGTCCTTGCCGATGAAGTGCACCATCTCGGTGCCGCTGGTCGCGGCGCGCTCGGCGTCGGTGTAATCCTCGACCGTGATGTCGCCGCGACTCCCGGCCAAGTTGCGAAAGCTCGCCAGATAGCCGATCGGCGCGTCCAGCCATACATAGAAATACTTGCCCGGTGCGCCCGGGATCTCGAAGCCGAAGTAGGGCGCGTCGCGCGAGATGTCCCAGTCGGAAAGCTTGTTTTCGCCCTCTTCGCCCAGCCACTCCTTCATCTTGTTCGCCGCTTCCAGCTGCAGGCGACGCGTGCCAGCCGCGTTGGTGCCGCGGGTCCACTCGCGCAGGAATGCGACCGCGCGCGGGTCGGACAGGCGGAAGAAGTAATGCTCGGAGGTCTTCAGCACCGGCTTCGCACCGGATACGGCCGAGTATGGATTCTTCAGTTCGGTCGGCGCGTAGGCTGCACCGCAGGCCTCGCAGTTGTCGCCGTATTGGTCGGGGGCGCCGCATTTGGGGCACTCGCCCTTGATGAACCGATCCGGCAGGAACATTTCCTTAACCGGGTCGAAGTACTGCTCGATCGCGCGCTCGTCGATCAGTCCGGCTGTGCTGAGTTTCGTGTAAATGTCTTCCGCGTATGCCCGGTTTTCCGGGCTGTGGGTGGAGTGGTAGTTGTCGAACGTGACGCCGAAACCTGTGAAGTCACGCAGGTGCTCGCCATGCACGCGCGAAATCAGCGCCTCGGGCGTGATGCCTTCCTTCTCGGCGCGCAGCATCACCGGTGTGCCGTGGGTGTCGTCGGCGCAGACATAGAAGACCGTGTGGCCGCGCATGCGCTGGTATCGCACCCAGATGTCGGCCTGGATGTAACCAACCAGGTGTCCGAGATGGATGTCGCCGTTGGCGTAGGGCAGAGCGCTCGTGACGAGAATGTTTCGGGGCATGATGGGCGTCTTGTGGCAAAAGGCGTAAGTCTATCAAAGGCGCGCGGCGGCTTCGCCGTGAAGTGACCCGGCGCCGGTTGCGCGCAATGGCGAAACTCCCGTGATCGTCGAGAGACCGTTCGGTTGGACGCGGATGGGTCGGGTCGGAGCGACACGCCTACTGGATCGGGCGCAGCACGAGTTCGACCCGACGATTGGTCGCGCGCCCTATGTCCGTAGCGTTGTCCGCGATCGGCTCCGCCTCGCCGCGACCGTCCGCGCTGAGCCGCGCCAGCGCAATCCCTTTGGCCCGCAGATAGTCCATGACGGCCTCGGCGCGCGAAATGGACAGGCGCAGGTTGTGCAGTTCACTTCCGATGCTGTCGGTGTGACCGAAAATCTGCAGTTCGGTATCGGGGAATGCCATCAACAGCGGCGTGATCGTGTCCAGCATGTCCCTCAGCGGCGCCTTCGGTGTGGCGCTGTCGTGCGCGAAACCCTCGGCCGCCGGCAGTCGAACCAGCAGACTGCCATCGTCCATCTCCTGTGCTTCCAGCCCGACCTGATCGGTGAGGGTGGTCGCGAGAACATGCCGCTGGGCGATCCAGGGGGGCACGGCCGGCGTGGCCGCGGATCCCGGTGAACCCGTGCCGGGCAGCGCCGAACAGGCGCTCAGCAGCAGTGTCAGCATGCAGATCGAAACAATCCTGAATCGCGTCACGTCGGTTGTTCTCCATGCGGTACGCTGCGGGCGGATCGCTCCTGGGCGGTACTCGGGGTCAGTGGCTCGGAATGTTCGATTGTAGCCGTTCGGCAGCCGGGTCGATGACCCTGATCAGCAAGGGGATGAGCTCGGCGATCGGCTTCGGTATGATGTGGGGGCGACGGGACGCCGTGCATCGCAAGCGCAGTTGCGAGGTGGTGTCCCGCTTAACATTGCCAAGGATGAACCGCCATGAGCCTGACCCCGGAATCCGTCTCGGATGCCCTGAAGACTGTCATTGATCCCAATACGGGCAAGGACTTCGTTTCCACACGCTGCATCAAGGATCTCGAGCTCAGAGATGACCGGGTGCGTTTTACGGTCGAGCTGGGTTATCCGGCGCGTACCCAGGTCGAGCAGATTCGTGCGCTCTGTGTGTCGGCGGTTTCAGCGCTGGCGGGGGCGGCCCAGGTCGAGGTCGAGGTTCGCAGTGTGATCGTCGCGCATGCGGTGCAGCAGGGTGTGAAGTTGCTGCCCGGGGTGAAGAACATCATCGCAGTGGCGTCCGGCAAGGGGGGCGTGGGCAAGAGTACTACAGCGGCCAACCTCGCGCTGGCGCTGGCTTCGGAGGGCGCGACGGTCGGGATTCTCGATGCCGACATCTATGGTCCGTCCCAGCCGCAGATGCTCGGCATCGGCGACAAGAAGCCCGAGTCCTACGATGGAAAACGCATGGAACCGCTGGAAGCCCATGGCTTGCAGGCGATGTCGATCGGATTCCTGGTCGACGTCGAGACGCCGATGGTGTGGCGCGGTCCAATGGCCACCCAGGCGCTGACTCAGCTGCTGAAGGAGACGAACTGGCATGACCTGGATTACCTGATCATCGACATGCCGCCCGGTACCGGCGACATCCAGCTGACGCTGTCCCAGACCGTGCCAGTGACCGGAGCGGTGATCGTCACCACGCCACAGGATATTGCGCTGCTCGATGCGCGCAAGGGTCTCAAGATGTTCGAGAAGGTGGGCGTGCCGATCGTCGGCATCGTCGAGAACATGAGTCTGCACATCTGTTCGAAGTGTGGGCACGAGGAGCCGATTTTCGGCACGGGCGGTGGGCAAAAGCTGTGCGAGGACTATTCCATCCCGTTTCTTGGCGCGTTGCCGCTGGACATGCAGATTCGTCAGGAGGCGGATGGGGGCACGCCGACGGTGGTGGCTGACCCGGACGGGCGGATCGCGGCCATCTATCGCGACATCGCGCGCAAGGTCGCGGTCAGAGTGGCCGAGAAGGCCAAGGACATGAGTCACAAATTCCCGAGCATCGTCATTCAGAACACCTGATCCGGGTTACACTACGACGATTTTTCGGGTCCGGCTTCGGGTCCGGGCGTTGTAGAGGATGCAGCACCCCATGTCGATCAAGTCAGACAAATGGATCCGCCGGATGGCGGAAGAAAAGGGAATGATCGAGCCGTTCGCGCCCGGGTTGGTGCGCGACAGCGACGTCGGTAAGATCGTGTCCTACGGCACTTCGAGCTACGGCTACGACGTGCGCTGCGCAAACGAATTCAAGATCTTCACCAACATCAATTCGACCATCGTCGACCCGAAGGATTTCGATGCGCGCAACTTCGTCGATTTCGTCGGCGATGTCTGCATCATTCCGCCGAACTCGTTCGCGCTTGCGCGCACGGTCGAGTATTTCCGCATCCCGCGCAGCGTGCTGACCGTGTGCCTCGGCAAAAGCACCTACGCGCGCTGCGGCATCATCGTCAATGTGACGCCGCTCGAACCCGAGTGGGAGGGCCACGTGACGCTGGAGTTCTCGAACACGACGCCGCTGCCGGCCAAGATCTACGCGAACGAAGGGATCGCGCAGATGCTGTTTTTCGAATCGGACGAGATCTGCGAGACGTCCTATCGCGATCGGGGCGGGAAGTATCAGGGCCAGCAGGGTGTGACCCTGCCCAAGATCTGACCGAACGGAGTCCATCCGACGATATGGCCCGCGAGGCCTGCAACCGGGGCCGATAACGGCCCCTTGTGCTTTCCGGTAAGGTTTCTGCAATCAACCTACGGGTAACATGCCCGAGCCGCGAGGCCGGCAATGCTGGAGACAGGGATGCGCTTTCATTTTCCGATCATCATCATCGACGAGGATTTCCGTTCGGAGAATGCGTCAGGGCTGGGTGTGCGTGCGCTGGCCAAGGCGATCGAGGGTGAGGGCATCGAGGTGCTCGGCGTGACGAGCTACGGGGACATGACCTCGTTTGCACAGCAGCAAAGTCGCGGCTCGGCCTTCATTCTGTCGATCGACGATGAGGAGTTCTCCTCCGAGCAGGCGACCGAGAAGGCCATCGCCGACCTGCGTGCCTTCGTGCAGGAGATCCGCTTTCGCAATGCGGACATTCCCATCTTCCTGTACGGAGAGACGCGAACGAGCCGCCACATCCCGAACGACGTGCTGCGCGAGATGCATGGCTTCATCCACATGTTCGAGGACACGCCCGAGTTCGTCGCGCGCTACATCGTGCGGGAGGCAAAGAACTACCTCGAGACCCTCGCGCCGCCGTTCTTCCGCGCGCTGACCCACTATGCGGCTGACGGCTCGTATTCATGGCACTGCCCGGGGCATTCGGGCGGCGTCGCGTTTCTGAAGAGTCCGGTCGGACAGATGTTTCACCAGTTCTTCGGCGAGAACATGTTGCGCGCCGATGTCTGCAATGCGGTCGAGGAACTCGGTCAGTTGCTCGATCACACCGGACCGGTCGCGGCCAGCGAGCTCAACGCAGCGCGCATCTTCAACTGCGATCATCTGTATTTCGTGACCAATGGCACGTCGACGTCGAACAAGATGGTGTGGCATACCACTGTGGCGCCCGGAGACATCGTCGTGGTCGATCGCAACTGCCACAAGTCCGTCCTCCATTCGATCATCATGACTGGGGCGGTGCCTGTGTTCCTGACGCCGACGCGCAATCACTACGGCATTATCGGGCCGATCCCGCTGGAGGAGTTCTCGATGGAGACGATTCAGCGCAAGATCGAGGCCAACCCGTTTGCGCGCGAGGTCAAGGACAAGAAGCCGCGCATCCTGACGATCACCCAATCGACCTATGACGGCGTCGTGTACAACGTCGAGACCATCAAGGAAATGCTGGACGGCAGGATCGACACGCTGCATTTCGACGAAGCCTGGCTGCCGCATGCCGCCTTTCATGATTTCTATGGCGACTACCATGCGATCGGGGCGGACAGGCCGCGATGCAAGGAGTCGATGATGTTCTCGACGCAGTCCACCCACAAACTGCTTGCCGGGCTGAGCCAGGCCTCGCAGATCCTGGTTCAGGATTCGCAGACCCGCAAACTCGACCGCGACATCTTCAACGAGGCCTACCTGATGCATACCTCGACCTCCCCGCAGTACGCGATCATCGCGTCATGCGACGTGGCCGCAGCCATGATGGAGCCGCCGGGCGGTCCGGCGTTGGTCGATGAGTCCCTGTCCGAGGCGGTCGAATTCCGTCGCGCGATGCGCAAGGTCGAGGCGGAGTTCGGGATTGCCGACTGGTGGTTTAAGGTCTGGGGGCCGGAGTACCTGCCCGAGGAAGGCATCGGCGAGCGCGAGGACTGGATCCTCAAGGCCGGTGAGCGGTGGCATGGCTTCGGCAATCTGGCCGAAGGTTTCAACATGCTCGACCCGATCAAGGCGACGGTGATCACGCCGGGGCTGGATGTTGATGGGGATTTTGCCGAATGGGGCATTCCGGCCGGGATCCTGACGCGCTATCTGGCCGAGCACGGCATCATCGTCGAGAAGACCGGGCTATATTCGTTCTTCATCATGTTTACGATCGGTATCACCAAGGGTCGGTGGAACACGATGGTGACCGAGTTGCAGCAGTTCAAGGACGATTACGATCGCAATCAGCCCTTGTGGCGCGTGATGCCGGACTTCAGCGCGAAGTTTCCGCGTTACGAGCGTATCGGTCTGAAGGATTTGTGTGCGCAGATCCACAGCTTCTACAAGGCGCATGATGTGGCGCGCCTGACTACCGAGATGTATTTGTCGGACATGATCCCGGCGATGAAGCCGGCCGATGCCTTCGCCAAGATGGCGCATCGGGAGATTGAGCGGGTGCCGATCGATGAACTCGAAAGCCGAGTCACTGCGATGCTGGTTACACCTTACCCGCCGGGTATTCCGTTGCTGATTCCCGGTGAGCGTTTCAACGCGACCATCGTCCGCTACCTGAAGTTTGCGCGTGACTTCAACGCGAGCTTCCCGGGATTCGAAACCGACATTCACGGCCTGGTCTGCGAGCAGTCGGGCGGCCAGCGCACCTACCATGTGGACTGCGTGAAATAGAGGCGTCCCGGGCCATGCGAGTCGCCTCATCCAAGCGAGCGCCCTGTGCTGTTTCAACTGCTGGCGGGGCTTGCCTGAACGGCGAGGCTACGCACGGCGCACGTATTCGACGAAGTCGTAGTCGAACTGGTTGTGTTCGTCCGCGCTGTGCGCTTCACGGCGGATCTCTTCGAATACCGTCGTGTCGATTGGCGGAAAGTGGGTGTCTCCGTCGATCTCCGTCCACACTTCGGTGAGCAAGAGCCGGTCTGCTTCGGCGATCATCTGTCGATAGAGATCGGCGCCGCCGATCACGAACAGTCGCTCGGTGTCGGCGACTGCGACAATCACGGATGCCAGGTCGCCGAACACCTCGGCGCCGTTCGCGCCGTAGGCCGGGTCGCGGGTGACGACCAGGTTCCGTCTGCCCGGCAGGGGGCGGCCCAGCGACTCCCAGGTCTTGCGACCCATCAGGATCGGATGACCGGTCGTCACGGACTTGAAACGCACCAAATCCGCCTTCAGGCGCCACGGCAGCGCATTGTCCTTGCCGATCACGCCGTTGCGGGCGACGGCCGCGATCAGAACGATTTCCGGCTTGCCGTTCATACCGCGACTGGCGCCTTGATATGCGGTTGCGGATCGTATCCTTCGAGTGCGAAATCCTCGAAGCGGAAGCCGAAGATGTCACCGACCTCCGGGTTGATCCGCATCGTGGGCAAGGGGCGCGGCGCTCGGCCGAGCTGCTCGCGCGCCTGGTCCAGATGGTTCAGATACAGATGGCAGTCTCCGCCGGTCCAGACGAAATCGCCGGGCCGATAGTTGCACACCTGCGCAACCATCAGCAGCAAGAGGGCATACGAGGCGATGTTGAATGGGACGCCGAGAAAGATATCCGCACTGCGCTGATAGAGCTGGCAGGACAGCGTATTGTCCGCGACATAGAACTGGAACATGGCGTGACACGGCGGCAGGGCCATGCCTTCGATCTCCCCTGGGTTCCATGCCGAAACCAGGTGACGGCGCGAATCCGGATTGCGCTTGAGCCCTTCAATGAGTTGTGCGATCTGATCGATGCTTCTGCCGTCTGCGGTCTGCCAGCGGCGCCATTGCTTGCCATAGACCGGACCCAGTTCACCGTTCTCGTCCGCCCATTCGTCCCAGATCGACACGCCATTGTCCTTGAGGTAGCGGATGTTGGTGTCGCCCTGCAGAAACCACAACAGCTCATGGATGATCGAGCGCGTATGCAGCTTCTTGGTCGTCAGCAGCGGGAAACCGGCCCCCATGTCGAATCGCATCTGCCAGCCGAACACCGATAGCGTACCGGTGCCGGTGCGGTCGGTCTTGGGATGGCCGTTGTCGAGCACGTGCCGCATCAGGTCCAGATACTGTTTCATTGCGGATTCCGGTTGGTTTGAGGCCGAATTCTACAACGTGAAGATCGATCGCACCTCGAGCCTTCAGCCCGCACAAGTCTCTTCGAACCGCATCGAACGGATCTCCTGCAGCGATTGCGTCGTATCTTCTGGGTAAACAATGAAACCGGACAGATCACGTTCTACAAGTCCGGACCGTTCATGTGCTCCCTGCACCCCCTGATTTTCCGTCTTGACGTAACGGTTTGTGAGTTTATAATGCGCGTCTTTCTTCGTTGGTCCGGGATGTTTGGGTCGGGTTTGGCGGGGAGGGTGTGGGGGTGGTTTTAGCTGGGTGATGACGCGTGTTTTAGTGCGGATTTTATCTGGCGGGGTGGTTGACAGT
>NZ_JBLLNL010000018.1:0-29357 GCF_048158365.1 Denitraticella aggregata
CGGAGGGCTGTGGCTCGCACTTCCTTCATGCGTCCGTGGCCAGGTAGCACCTTCTCGGCAACCGTCACCAATCCGGCGCGTTCCAGTTCGTCCACATCCCGCTTCACAGCGCTGCGATCGCGATGCAGCCGCTCTGAAATTTCAGTGATCGATCCCGGCATCTCCTTCACGGAACGAAACAGCGCCAGGCGAGCCGTCGTAATGAGCTTCATCAGATCAGCCGGGTCTTCAAAGCTGATGATGCGGTCGTCACAGAAGTGCGTAAATGAGTGGCGTAATCACGTCACACTGGCCGGCGCCGCGTTATGCCAGATCGGAAGTAATCGCTACAATGCGGCGATGTTACTCGGCGTCAGTCGGGCCACGCTGTGGCAGTGGCAGTCACGCGTATCGAAGGGGGTGGGCGAACCCTGATGCCCGGTCTTGCGCCGGACAGGGGCTGACTTGAGCGCTGAAACCAGCATGACTACTCGATTTCGCGAAACATCACAACTTTCAAAGAACATATGAGAACTCACAACACCTTTCCGCTTTGGACAGCCGCGTTCCCGGTGTTATCCATCATTCTGGCCGTCGTCTTCCATCAACCCGCGTTGAGCGAGCTGATCGTCTGGGCAGCGCTACCCTTCCTGGTCCTGCTGTTCATCAATGTCTTTTCTGCCGTTCACCACGCAGAAACGATCGCGTTACGCATTGGAAACCCCTACGGAACCGTCGTACTGGCAGTCGCGGTCACGATCGTTGAAGTTTCAATCATCGTGACCGTCCTCATGAGCTCGCAGGACGAGATCATCACGATCGCACGCGATACCGTTTTCGCTGCAATCATGATTGCTCTCAACGGGATTATTGGCCTGGCCTTGCTGGTGGGTGGGCTACGTTATCGACAGCAGGAATTCAAGGCCCAAGGTACAACTGCAGCGCTGTCCGTCCTCGCAACCGTTGCGGTGCTCGCGCTTGTACTTCCTGACTTTACCTTGACTGTACCTGGCCCAATCTATGCACCAGCACAACTCGTCTTCGTTGCCGTCGTGTCCTTGTCTTTGTACGGGATTTTCCTCGTGATTCAGATGATCAGCCATCGCGATGACTTTACTGAGCTGCTTGCGGAGGAGACACATCGAACAACGCCTGACAACAAAGAATTCGTAGCGGCATGCATCCTGCTGCCCACTGCGCTGGTGTCGGTGATTCTCGTGGCCGAACTGCTCGCCCCGGTTATTGAAATGAATGTAAGCAACGCCGGTCTTCCCGTCGCCATCGTGGGGGTGGTGATCGCGATACTCGTATTACTACCGGAAGCCACCGCAGCCATTCGCGCGGCATTCAACAATAGGCTTCAGACCAGCTTGAACCTGGCGCTTGGATCCGCCCTGGCAAGTATTTGCCTGACCATCCCCGTCGTTGCAATGCTGACCCTGTTCATGGGGAAGCCGCTTGCGCTGGGGCTCGAGGGCGAACACATTGTCTTGCTCCTTCTGTCGCTCTTCATCTCGACGATCACCTTGGCCATGGGACGCACCACCATCCTGCAGGGTGCGGTCCATTTGGTCATCTTTGGTGCTTACCTGACCATCGCAGCGGTTCCTTGATCGCCGACGCAACAGGCTGATAGCGACGTAGCATGCTGCGCATCCGCGCGATCCGCCACCGCGAACGAGCACAGGCCATAGGATTCTTTCGGACTTGAGGCTGATCTACTACGCCGAAGAGGCCCGGATGCCTGCAAAGGTGGAATTCCGACTAAACTTCGACCAACTTGACTGCTGGCGCACATCGACATGAATGGTCTGACCTCTCTGGAGCAACTCCCGCAGACGAACATCTTTCGCAAGGGCGACGTGTTCGTGCTTTTCGGCGAACTTTTCGGGCGCGGCTACGCCAGCGGCCTGGTCAACGAAGCGCGGCGCGCGGGCATGGACATCGTCGGCATCACGGTTGGGCGGCGCGACGAGAACAACGCGCTGCGCCCGCTGAACGACGACGAACTGGCGGCGGCCGAGTCCGGGCTGGGCGGCAGGATCATCAACGTGCCGCTGATGGCGGGCTTCGATCTGGACGCACCCGCCGGCGAGCCCACGCCGACCGATCTGCTTGGCGCCCTGACGCTGAAGACGTGGATGGACGACAAGCTCGACTGGGCGCACATCGACAAGTGCCGGGAAGTCGGCATCCAGCGCTTCAGGAATGCGGTGGCCGAGGTCATGGCGACGCTCGACGACATGATCGGCGACGGTCGCAACGTGTTCTTCGCGCATACGATGGCCGGCGGCATCCCCAAGGCCAAGGTCTTCCTCGCAATCGCCAACCGCGTCTACAAGGGACGAGGGGATCGCTTCATGTCGTCCCGGACCCTGCTCGACAGCGATCTGGGCAAGCTGATCCTGCAGAACTTCGACGAGGTGTCGGCCAACACCTTCCAGCACCTGATCGACGGCAGTGCCGCGATCCGCGCGCGGATCGAACGGGCCGGCGGCCAGGTGCGCTATTCGGCCTACGGCTATCACGGCACCGAGATCCTGATCGACGACCGCTACCAGTGGCAGACCTACCCCAACTACACCCAGGGCCAGGCCAAGCTGCGACTCGAGCGCATCGCCCGCGCGGCGTGGGACGACGGCATCAAGGCGACGGTCTACAACTGCCCGGAGATCCGCACCAACTCGACCGATGTGTTCGCCGGCGTGGAGCTGCCGCTGATCTCGCTGCTGAACGCGCTGAAGAAGGAAGACGGCGGTGACTGGGCCAACGCGCAGTGGCAGGCGTGTCGCGACCTTCTGGCCGATGGCGTCACGCTCGAGAACGTGCTGCGCAAGGCCGCCGATTTTCAGCGCAGTGACGTGATGCGAGAGTTCCGAGACTTCGCGGCGTGGCCGATGACCAACAGCCCGGCCCAGGCCGATCTGACGATCGGCACATCGGACGAGATCGTGCAGCTGCACAAGGACCGCCAGGCGCTGATCACCGACCTGCTCAGCAGCCTCGTGCTCGAAGCCACCGGCCACCTGATCCTGCACGAGTCGTCGGCGCCCTCGGGGCCGGTCCTGTGGCTCAATCACGACATCGTCGCGCGGCAGCTGAATCAGCTCCACGCCTGAGCCTGGGCGAAGTGTCTTCTCGACCACCCGGTCTGGCCGTCGTGATCGGTGCCGGCGGCGGCATCGGGGCCTCGGTGCTCGCGCAACTGCGCGCGTCGGACAGATATGCGCACGTGATCGGACTCGGCCGCTTCACCGACCCCCCGATCGAACTCACCGATGAAGGCAGCATCGAGGCGGCCGCAGCGTGGATCGGTGAAACGGGCCTGCCGCTGCGGCTGGTCTTCGACGCAAGCGGTTTCCTGCATGACCAGCGCTTCACGCCCGAGAAGCGGCTGCAGCAACTCGATCCGGCGCACCTGGCCAAGGCGTTCGCGATCAACGCGATCGGGCCGGCCTTGCTGATGAAGCATTTCCTGCCCATGCTGGCGCGCGACGGCAAGTCGGTATTCGCGACACTGTCCGCCAAGGTGGGCAGTATCGGCGACAACCGCATGGGCGGCTGGTACGGCTATCGAGCCTCCAAGGCCGCGCTGAACCAGTTCGTCCGTACCGCCGCGATCGAGCTGAGGCGCCGCGCGCCGCACGCGATCTGCGTGTCGCTCCATCCCGGCACCACCGATACCGGCCTGTCGCGCCCGTTCGCGAAAAACGGACTGGATGTGCGCCCACCCGCGCAGGCCGCCGCGCAACTGCTCGACGTCATCGACCGGCTCGAACCGGACGACAGCGGCGGTTTTTTCGACTATGCCGGTCGTCCGCTTCCTTGGTGATCGGCCCGATCCTCGCGGCCAGGCCACTCAGGTGCCAACGCTGCAACCCGGCTTAGGACATCGGACGGGTTCGCGGTCGTTCGAACTTTGTTCCATATTATTGTCCTAGACAAAGTAGAACAAAGGTCCACACATGAACCAGAGACTTCCCGAGTCCTTGGCCCGTCAGATCCTTGCGACGATCGCGTCGTCAGGCTGCAGTCAGGCCGACGCGCAGACCCGCGCGGATCGAGACCAGCGCGAATTCGCGCCGAGTCGGTTTGCCGGCCTGCGCCGCGCGTTGACGGCCGATCCGGCGCGCTACGCGACCACCCGCAACCATCTGGACGGCGCGGTCACCGCGCTTTCGCCTTATCTGACGCATGGCCTGGTGAGTGAGGCCGAGGTCGCGGCAATGTGGCAATCCCGCTTAGGCCTGACGCTGGACGACAAACTTCTGATGGAGCTCTCGTGGCGGGCCTTCTTCCATGATGTGTGGCGGCGCCATGGCGACCGCATCCTGTCGGACATGCATGCCCCGGTGCTGCCGGGTATCGACTACCAGCACGAGATGCCGTCGGACATCGTGCGCGCCCGGACGGGGCTTCCGGTCATCGACAGGACGGTTGCGCGGCTGTATGCGCACGGCTACCTGCACAACCACCAGCGCATGTGGCTGGCGAGCTATTGCGTGCACATCCGCAAGGTGCATTGGCGGGCGGGTGCGGACTGGCTGTACGGACATCTGCTGGACGGAGATCTGGCCAGCAACCATTTGTCGTGGCAATGGGTCGCCGGCACCTTCAGCACCAAACCCTATCTGTTCAACGATGCGAACGTTGCGCGCTTTGCGCCCGATCTGTCCTTGCCCGGATCGCTGCTCGATTGCAGCTACGAGGATCTGGCCCGTGTCGCGGCGGCACCGGAGGCGACAGGCGGCACATCCGGTCATCGGGTGCAGCAGGCGGCACTCGACGTGCCGCGGCTGGTGGCTCGTACGCAGCGCTTTCTGCCCCCGGTCGACTTCGAACGGCTGAGCCGCGGTCAGCGGGTCGCGCTGGTCCATCCGTGGAGCCTCGGCCCGCGGCCGCAGGCGGACAGGGTCATCGGCGTCTTCCACCTGCCCTTCCATGCGCGCTTCCCGTGGTCCGCGAAGCGGTGGGACTTCGTGGTCCGCCGCATGTCGCGCCTGTGCGATGCGATCTGGACCGGCGACCTGGCCCAGTTCGCACCGGTGCTGGCACGCGCGGCAAAGGTCAGCGCCAGGGCGACATTGAATCCGGGCTACGCCACGGCACTCGCGAACCTGCCGCTCAGCCTCGAGAGTACCCCCGGATTTCTGCCACCCGCACCGGACGGGGTCGATTCGTTCAGCGCCTATCTGCGTCATCTGCGCCGATCCAGCCCCGAACTCTTTCAGGACCCACGGGCACCGCAGCGCAAACTGCATGCGTGAGCGCCGCACGGCACCGATGCCGGCCTCGGTAGTCCGTCGCAGGCCGTCGGACTCCGGCCGATCAGACCCTGAGCAACGCGACCTTCAGCGGCGGATTGCCGTCCGGGCTCGGAAAGTCCGCCTCCGGCACGATCCACTGGACGTCGTGCACGACCCGGCCGACCTTGCGCGCACTGCGCATCAACTGGTCCAGCCAGGCGTCACGGGCGACCTGCGCGACGTTGTTGCAGCAGATCAGCGTGCCGCCTTCGGCGGTGGCGAGCAGGGCTGGCTTGAACACCGCCGCGTAATCATTGACCAGGTCGACGACGCCGAACGCGCTCTTCGCATAGCGGGGCGGATCCACGAAGACCAGGTCGAACCGGCGCGGCGCGAGTTCCGGAAACGGCGGCATGCGCTTGCCGCGCACCACCTTCGGCTGCCCGATGCCCGAGAACTGACGCAGCGCGGCGAACGCATCGCTCTTCACGAAGCGCAGCCGTATCGGCAAAGCGTTCAGGCGGGCGTTGTCCTTGCCGACCTCCAGGCTGGACTCGGCGAAATCGACATTGACCACATACGCCGCGCCGGCCCTGGCAGCCGCGACGCCGACGCCGCAGGTATAGGCGAACACGTTCAGCAGCGACTTGCCGGCCGCCTCCCGTATCACACGGCGGCGTGCGGCGCGCAGGTCCAGGAACAGCCACGGATCCTGCCCGGCATGTCGCGCCTGAAAGCGGTAGCGCACGCCGATCTCGTTGAACACGCGGGGCTTTTGAGCGATGGCGAGGTGCTCCGACCCGAGCGGATTGGCGATGCGCGAGTTGGACCCGCTGCGATCGTTCCAGATGAGAGACAATCCAGGACATGCGTCGGCGTAGAAAGCCTCGATCCCGGCCAGTTCGGCGTCCGAAAGCGGCCGATGGAAAGTCTGCACCAGCAGCAGATCGCCGTAGCGATCCACGGTCACGCCGGGCATGCCCTCGACACTGCCGTGGAAGAGCCGATAGGCATCGGTGTGCTCGGCGGACAGCGCGACGATCAGCGCCTCGCGGGCCTGAAACGCATGTTCGAGCAGCCGGGTCGGATGGGACGTGGGCATGAGGGCGCTGCCTGGTTCGATGTTCGTAGGAAACCTTGCGGGCAGATCGCGGTCACTGCCTGTGTTGCGGGGATCGCGGTTTGCATCGGCCCTGCCAATCCGGGGGAAGGGCTGCGACATGATCTCATGTAAGGCAGAGATGATGGTCTTTGAACGGATCGACAAGGTCTATCACTTTGTTGCGCACGATTTCGTGCGCAACTACCCGCGGTGGTCGGAAGAGGTGGTTTCGCTGGAGGCGCTGAGCGACGGGCCGGTAAGCGAAGGTTTCAGGGCAAGGCAGGTGCGGGTGGACAAGGGGCATCGAACCGAGTCGATCTTCGAGGTGAGCGAGTTGATCCCGAACCGGCGGATCAGTTTCAGCGGCGTGAGCGCGGGCTATCGTGCCTGTTACGATCTGGAGGATATGCGTGGATCGACCCGGCTCACCTTCACCTTCGAGCTGACCCAGATCGAGGCGCGCATGAAACCCTTCGAAAAACTGATTCGACTGGCGGTTCAGGACGGCACGACCCGTACCGTGAGGAAGCTCGGTTCGCTGATCGAGCGGGCCATGATCGGCCGATGAAGTCTTCCTGGCGTTTTTCAGGCCGACGCCGCGTCGGCGCGCAGATTTGATGGAGAGCTTGGATGCTTCCGATATACAAGGATGAGGGGCTGATCCCGTTCGTGCTGACCCAGATCCTGGACAGTTGCGTCAATGGCGTCACGCTGTCCGACCCGGACCTGCCGGACAACCCGGTCATCTACGCGAACAAGGCCTTCGAGCAGATCACCGGCTATGCCCAGGACGAGATCATCGGCCGCAACTGCCGCTTCCTGCACCGGGAGGACTGCGACCCGGTGGCGCTGGACACGATTCGCCGGGCGCTGAGCCGGCATGAAGCGTGTACCGTGACCTTGCTGAATTACCGCAAGTCCGGCGAGCCGTTTCACAACCGCTTGTCGATCCGGCCGCTGGTGGACCCGCAGGGGCGCGTCATCTACTACCTCGGCGTGCAGTACGACGTGACCGAACAGGTTCTGGCGCGGGCCGAGATCGAGAAGCTGACGCTCGAACTGGAGATGCGCGGTGACCACTGATTCCTTCACCCGGGCCCGGCCGCCGGCCAATCCGGCGCGACACCGGGTCGGGCCATGCGTGTCTCAGGCAGGCCTGGCGACGCGGTTACGACCATCGCCTTGAAGCATTCCACCGCCCTTGTGAACGACGGGATTGCCTTCGTCGACATCGAGACCACCGGCGGCCCCACGCAGCGCGACTCGATCACCGAGATCGGCATAGTAGAGGTGGATGAAGACGGCGTGCGTGAATGGAGCACGCTGGTTCGTCCCGAGATGCGCATCCCGGAGCACATCCAGCGGCTGACCGGCATCTCCAACGACATGGTCGCGGATGCGCCGCGTTTCGCCCAGATCGCCGACGAGCTTTTCGACCGGCTGGAAGGGCGTCTGTTCGTCGCCCACAATGCCCGTTTCGATCACGGTCATCTGCGTGCTGCCTTCCGCCGCATCGGCATGGACATCCGGCCGCGTGTGCTGTGCACAGTGAAACTGTCGCGACGCCTGTTTCCCGAGCAGCGGCGCCACGGCCTGGATCACCTGATCGCGCGCCACGGCCTGTTGGTCAGCGAACGCCACCGTGCACTCGGCGATGCGGCACTGTTGTGGCAGTTCTGGCAGCGCTTGCACGAGCGTTTCCCGTCGGGCGTCATCGCCGCAACGGTGCGCGAACTGACCGGTCGTCCGGCACTGCCACCGCACCTGGACCCGGCGGAGATCGACCGACTGCCGGACGGACCGGGCGTGTATCTGTTCTACGGCGAAGGCGAGTTGCCGCTTTACATCGGCAAGAGCAGGCATGTGCGCACCCGCGTGCTGTCGCATTTCTCGGCCGATCACACCAGCGATCGCGAGCTCAGCCTGAGCCAGCAGGTACGGCGCATCGACGCGATGCCGACCGCGGGCGAGTTGGGCGCACTGATCCTGGAGGCCGAACTGATCAAATCGCGCCAACCGACCCACAACCGGGCCCTGCGGCGCAATCGCGACCTGTGCGCGTGGCGGCTGCACCCGGACCTGCTCGGTGACTGGCGGCTCGAGCTCGTTTCCGGCGACGACCTGGACCCGGGCAGCCAGGACCGGCTGTACGGCATCTTCCGCAGCCGACGCGAAGCAACCAGCCGTCTGCGCGCGATTGCACGGGATCACGCGCTGTGCCCGCCGTTGCTGGGGCTGGAGAAGCGGGAGACACCCGGCCGCTGCTTCAACTTCCAGCTCAAGCGCTGCAAGGGCGCCTGTGACGGTCATGAAGCCCGGCTCGCCCACGACCTGCGCCTGATGGAGGCGCTGGCGGCACTGAAGGTGGAATCCTGGCCGTACGCCGGACCGGTCGGTCTGCGCGAAGGCGACGTGATCCATGTCATCGACGGCTGGCGCTACCTCGGCTGCGCGCGGGACGAAGCCGAACTGGCCGAGTGCCTGAGCGCCGGCCGCCCGGCCTTCGATCTCGATCTGTACAAGTTGCTGGTCAAGGGGGTGCGCGGCGCCGACGTGCTGCCGCTGAGCCGTCCGGCGGCGCAGGAAACACCTCGCGTGCCGCTTTGCGACTGATCTCCTGCAACACCGGCTCCACGATGCGCCGGCCGGTCGTGATCAGGAATACCTGCTCCCTGACCTCGGGCACCTCACCGACCCTCACGACGCCGTACTGATCGCAGATGAACGGCCCGATCGCGCTCGGCGCGACGAAGAATCCCGCACCCTCCTGGCCGAAGGCCTTGAGCAAGGCCAGGTCGTCGCACTCGGCGACCACCTGCGGCCGGATGCGCCGGCGCGCGAACCAACGGGTCAGTTCGCCACGAAAGGCGACGTCCTCGCCCGGCATCAGAAACGGTGCCCCGTCCAAACAGACCGGGAAGGTATCTCCATGGCGATCGACGAGGGATGGTGCGCCGAACACGGACAGCGCACTCTCGCCGAGCAGGTGCGTATAGGCGCGCACGCTGAGATCCTGCGGCACGGGTCGGTCGGCGATCACCGCATCGAGCCGGTGCAGCGCAAGGTCGCCGAGCAGCCCAGCCAGCCGTCCCTCGCGACACACCAGGCGCACCGGTGTCGGGCCCGTCAGCGCGGATCCGAGCAAACGCGAGGTGACCGATTTCGGCACCGAGTCGCACACGCCGACGCGGAGCCGGGGTGCCTGCCGCTCGGCCGGGTCGCGCAGCAGTTCGACGATCTCGCTGCCCAGCGAAAAGATCTCCTCGGCCAGGCCCAGAATGCGCTCGCCGCTGTCGGTCAGCACCAGACGCCGGCCGACCCGCTTGAACAAGGCCACGCCGAGGGCCTCCTCGAGCTGGCCGATCTGGCCACTGACCGCGTGGGGCGTCAGGTGCAGCTGCTCGCTCGCGCGGGCCACGCTGCCCGATTTAGCGACAGCCCAGAAGTAGCGCAAATGCTTGAAGTTGAGTTGGTCCATCGGTTTCCATAGCCTCTATTTTTTCGATCCTTTATAGCATATAAATCGACTTTTTCGACACTGTGGCGCCGCGTATGCTGAGGCCTCACCAATCGGGTGATCGCTATTGGAGGAAGAACGATGCGGCACTATGAAACCGACAGCGCCCATGCAGCGGCGCGGGTACTATCGCTTGCACTGATGGCGGACGGCGCGCCGGACAAGTCCGAGTTCGACTGCTTGCACAGAATGGGGGCGCTGGAGCAGATCGGCATCGACCAGCATGCGTTCGAGGCCGTACTGCGCGAATTCTGCGAGGACGTGGAACAGAGCGTAGGCTATTTCGACGCCCTCAACCGTCAATTATCGCCCGATCTGATCGACGCGCTGCTCGACGAAGTCAGGAACCCGCACAGCCAGCGCCTGCTGTTGCGCTCCATCGTCGAGATCGCGATCGCGGACGGCTGCCTCAGCGACGGCGAACGCCAGGTGCTTTCCCGAGCGGTCGCGCTCTGGGGCATGCAGGCCAGTTGGCCGGTCCGGCTACGGCCGCAACAACCCTCGTGAGGCTGCCGGGGTTGCGGCATACTGTGGTCGCCGCAACCCCGCACCCTCACAAGGAGGCGCAGCATGGCCACGCGCACACCCGAGCCGCAATCGCAGAAGGATCAGGACAAGGACAACCATCTCGACACCAATGACCCTACCGGCTCATTGGGTCGCTGAACTGCGCGATCCGGTTTGCGATCCGCTTGCTGGCCGTGTTGATGGTGCTGGTCATCTACTGGTGCGTGGCCGACGTGGTGCTGGTGCTGCTCGAGCGCCTGTCCAGCCCGCCCGTGCTGCTCTCGACCTGAACGACATTTTCGTCGTGTTCGCGGCCTTTCTGGCCGTACTGATCGCGATCGAGATCTTTGCCAACATAACGCTTTATCTTCGCGACGAAGTCATTCACGTAAAACTGGTGATCGCGACCGCACTGATGGCGATCGCGCGAAAGGTGATCGTGCTCGACTTCAGCGAACTGGCGCGGGACGAAACCGGCCCGCGGACGTCGTCGCTAGCCTTTCTGCAGGTCAACGCGGTGTGGCTGTGCTTCCTGTTCTTCCTGTTCATGACCATGGCCTTCGGCGCGATCGGTTTTTGCGGCGGGCTGGCCGGCCCGTCGCGCGACATCCTGGTCAGACGCGTGGCCGCCAGCCGGTTCGGCGCATCCGCCTACGGCCGTATCTACGGCATGGTGTATTCGGGCCTGGACGCCGGTCTCGCGATCTCGCCGCTGGTCTTCGGCCCGATGATGGACGCGGCGGCCTTCACCACCGTGCTCGCCACGGTCGCAGTCCTGCAACTGCTCGCGGTCGCCGCCGCGGTGTCGGCATCCCGGTTCGGCGCCCGCGCGGCACGCCAACCGGCCACCTGACCCGCCGCCGTCCATTTTTCAGGCGCAGCCGGATCCATTCCGACTGCGATCACCGGTCAGGCGGTCTGGTAACCGGCCTCCTCGACGATCGCCCTCACATCGCCCTCGGACACGAACGCACTGTGCTCGACCACCGCGTCGCCGGTCTCCAGCGACACTTCCGCGTGCACGATGCCGGGCAGATCCTGGATCGCGTTCATCACCAGGCGCAGGCACTGTTCGTCTTTCATGCCGATGACCTTGAACTCGCTGCTTGGCATGGACAACTCCATGAATCGGTTAATGGGTTCGGCCGCAATGATAGGGCCTGTCGCCGATCCGGTCGATACCCGGCAGCTGCGGTTTCAGCACGCGCGGTTCAACGCGCCCTGGTCGGCCCGCGCGACATCGACCATAAGAATCCCCGGAATTCGGTGCTGGTCGTCCGACGACGACCGGAACACCGCGTTTCGAGCATCCGTCGCGGCTCCGACGAAGTCCGGGGTCCACGGCGGGTCATCAAATCCGCACCTTTGTCCGCGACTCGGGTCAGAATAGCGTTTTGATCAAACAGCTTCTGCAGAGGCCGGCGCGAGCGCGCGACGGCCTCTGCCGTTCAGGGTGGCCCGAGAGATGTTCGGTTTTCTGCAAGGCTTCGCGTACGGCCTGTTCGTATCCTGCATGCCCTGGTTCATCGCGGGCATGGTCAACCCGCGCCTGGCGGTTCCGAACGACCCGCCGCGGCGCTGGCAGGTCTTCCTGCGCTACGGGTTCATCATCCCCTTCGTCGTGTTCCTGACGTGGATCACATCGCTGTGGGGCGGCTTCGAGCCGAGTCTCGCCGGCTGGCTGGCCGGCCTGCTCGCGGTGCCGGCCGACCTCTTCGTCGAGCGGCGCTGGCGACGCTGGCGGGCCGCGGCGGACGCGCGTCGTCGCGACGCGGAACGCGATCGCATCGCTGCCCGGCAACGTGCGACGCTGGAGCGCGAAGAGCGCGAGTCGGGACTGCGGGTGCTCGATCCGGCCCATCCCCCGGCCGATGCGGATGACATCGTGACTGGCTTGTGCGCGGCCAAGCAACGGCTGCTCGATGCGCGACGACCGGACCTGGCGATGGGGGCCGACCGCATCTACTCCCGCTATGCCCATGTCAGGGAGGTCATCGCGTCCAAGTTCGACCGCCGCGAGATGGCCTTCGAACGCGCGTCGGGGCTGGTTGCGGAGGTCTGCCGCGGCGTGCTCGACCAGCTTGACGCGATGGCGTCGCTGGCGCACGGCATCGCCGGCATCGACGCGGACTTCGTGCGTCGGCGGCTGGAGCACCATCACGACGCCCTTGCACTGGAGGAGGCCGAGGCGCTCGCGCGCCGTCTGCAGCTGGTGGATGATACCGAGCGTCGGTTGCGCGAGCTCGGCGGCGGCATCGAGGCCGCGTTGACCGCGCTCGACGATACCGCGGTCGCGGTGTCTGCGGTCGAGACGTCGCGGCCCCTGGCCGCAGTCACGGCCGAACAGGCCCTGCGAGACCTGCGTCGCTTCGTGGACCGCGCGCCGTCCTACAGTCGAAATACCTGAAACCACCCGACCCTTTTGCGGAGAGACCGCCATGAGCCAACCGAACCGAAGCGACTCCCCTTCCTCCCCGCTCAGCCTGTCGCTGCCGCCGATACCCGAGATCGAGCGGGAAGTGGAGGCCTCGCTCTCCCCCCCTGCCGAGGACCCCGAGCTCGCTCAGATGGCCGACGTGTTCGTGCGCGACGTGCTGGCGGTGGCCGAGGCGGACCCGAACGTGCAGCGCCAGCGTCAGGCCATCGACGGCATGGGCATCGAGATCCAGCGTCAGGCCGCGCACCGCAGCGCGATGCTGCAGACGCCGATACGCAAGCTCGCGCACCAGGGCGACGAGGGCGGCCCGGTCGCGAAGGCCCTGATCGAACTGCGGGGCAAGATGCAGGATCTCGATCCGCAGCGACACGAACTGTCGACCGGTGGCGTCGCGCGCGCACTGTCCTTCATCCCCGGTGTCGGCAACCGCATGCAGCGCTATTTCCACAAGTTCGAGAGCACCCAGGAGGCGCTGGACGCGATCATTCGCGACCTGGAATCGGGCAGCGACATGCTGCGTCGTGACAACGTCACGCTGGCCGACGACCAGGAAGTGCTGCGCGGGCTGATCGTGCAGTTGCGCCGTCAGATCGAACTCGGCCGGCTGATCGACGCGCGTCTGGTGAGCGCAGCGATGAAGCTCAGCATCCAGGACGCACAACGCGCCTTCATCGAGGAGGAGTTGCTGTTCCCGCTGCGTCAGCGCATCCTGGATCTGCAGCAGCAGCTCGCGGTAAGCCAGCAGGGCGTGCTCGCGCTCGAGGTGGTGATCCGCAACAACCGCGAGCTGGTCCGTGGTGTCGATCGTGCGCTCAACGTCACCGTGTCGGCGCTCAACGTCGCGGTCACCACCGCGCTGGCGCTGGCCAACCAGCGCCTGGTGCTGGACCGCATCGAGGCGCTCAACACGACCACGTCCGACCTGATCGCCGGCACGGCCAAGGCCCTGCGCACGCAGGGCGTCGAGATCCAGACCCGCGCGTCCTCGACCGTGCTCGACATGGAGAAACTCGAGTCGGCTTTCACCGATGTCATCGGCGCGATCGACGAAGTGTCCCGCTACCGCCGCGAGGCCCTGCCGAAGCTGGACGAGCAGATCGACCGGCTGACTGAACTGGCGACCCGCGGCGACGCCGCAATCGCACGACTCGACGAGGGCAACGCGGCGCAGAGCGGTCAGCGCCTCGAGTCCCCGCCGAGCGACAGGACTTCCTGACGCGTCGGCACGCGACTCGGTGGGGCGGGGCAGACCGGTCGCGTTGGGCGGATGACCACCGCATTGGCCTGGATGACCACGATGGCCCTCGTGGTCGGACCCCATATGCGCGAAAGCCGAGGGCAGCTGACTGCCGATGCGCGTTCCGGCTCAGCGCTGCAGCGCGCCCGCCTCCATCTGCAGGAACACGTTGTATGCGTTCAGGCGGTTGGCCTCGCGGAAGGCGGGAAGCTTCTGCCAGTCGCTCCAGTCGGTCTCGTCGTAGGCTTCGTCGAAGGACTTGAGGTCGGCGACCGCCTCGCCCATCGCGTTCCGCAGAAACTTCAGATAGTCCCGGGTCATGTTCAGATCGGCCTGCGGGTCGGTCGACGCCGGTCCGTGGCCAGGCACCAGCACCGCCGGATTCAGCTCGATCAGCGCTTCCAGCGCAACCAGCCAGCGTTCGGTGTCGGCGCCGCCGACGAACGGGATGCGGCCGCGGAACAGCATGTCGCCGGCGAACAGGACCTCGTCCTCGACCACCTCGAGCACCAGATCCTCGGGCGAATGGGCCGGACCGACGTGCAGGATGCGAAAGCTCAGGCCGCCGAGTTCGAAGTGCGTGTCGCCGTCGAACCAGCGGTCCGCCGGCACCAGACGGGTGTTCTCGTCCACGAACGGAAACAGGTCGGCGCGGCGTTGCGCGAGCCGCTGCTGTGCGAGGTCGGAATTCGGCACGTCCTCGCCGAGTCGATGCGCCCATATCTCGATGCCGGCATCCTGGAAGGCCTGAAGCCCGTAGTAGTGGTCCGCGTGATAGTGACTGACGACGATCTTGCGGATGGGCCGATCGGTGAGCTTGCCGATCTCGGCGATCAGTTGCGCGCCCAGCGCGGGTGTGCCCAGCGCATCGAACACCACGACGCCGTCATCGGTGATCACGAAACCGGCATTCGACATGAATCCCTCGTTGGCAGACGATGCCATGCCCGGCTTTCCGGCGACATACCAGGAATGCTCGGAAATCCGGACCGGTGTCATGTCAACCGCCGCCGCCAGCGGCGGGACAAGGAGCAACAGAAGCGCTGCGATGCGCATCAGAATCGTCTGCATTTTTTCTCCACTTATGCTTATATATGGATATGCTAACAAATTCAGTGTATTCAGTCGATTTGCGCCACAGCAACAGCCTGCGGGGGCTGCGTTATCATAGACGCCTAGCTGACGGAGCCGGAACATGACCAAGCGCGACACGACCCTGACCACCGACCAGAAAGCTCTCAAGATCAACCTCGACAAGTTCAAGTACGGCTCCATCGTCGAGATCGGAGCCGGACAGGAGGTCGCGCGGCGCTTCTTCCATGTGGGCGCGGCGGCGGGCACGATCGCGAAGACCATGTCGGCCTACGACATGGCGGTCAGCGACGACATCTACGGGCCCGTGGATCGCTATGTCAGCCGTGCCCGCCTGATGCAGATGCTGGAGAAGGAATTCGACCAGGTGGTCAGCCGACTGTCCAAGGTGCGTTCGCGCAACACCACCTTCTTCGCCTACGCCGCCACCGTGACCGCGCGCAGCTTCAAGCAGCAGAACGAGTGCCACGGCTGGATCGGGCTGCGGGTTCAACTGCATCCGGGTGCGGCGCCGAGTGACATCGTGATGCATGTGCGCATGCTGGACAACGATAATGCGATGCAGTCCGAGGCGCTCGGCATCCTCGGCGTGAACCTGATCCACGCCGCATTCTTCTATCACACCCATCCGGAGTGGATCATCGAGGCGCTGGCCGACGGGCTGGGTTCGGACCGCATCGAGGTGGACCTGATCCATTTCGCCGGTCCGTACTTCGAGGAGGTCGAGAACCGGCTGATGAACCTGCACCTGATCCGCAGCTGGCTGACCCGCGCAGTCATCTTCAATCCGGATGGCGAGGTGGTGGTGCCGGGCGAACTCTTCCACCGCAAGCCGGTGCTGGTCATCCGCGGCAGCTTCAAACCGGTGACCCGGGTGAACGTGGACATGATGAGTGCCGGACTGCGGCAGTTTGGCCAGATCGAGGGGGTCGAGGAATCGAACACTATGGCGCTGGCCGAGATCACGATGAACTCGCTGGTGTCCGGCGACAACGTGGACAACGCCGACTTCCTGGCGCGGGTCGACCTGCTCGCGTCGCTCGGCTACACGGTCATGATCTCGGACTATGTGCGCTTCTTCCGCCTGCGCGCCTACCTGCGGCGCTACACGCAGAAGCCGATCGGCATCGTGCTCAGCGTGCGTGATTTCGAAGCGCTGTTCGACGAGAAATACTACGAGGGCCTGGAAGGCGGCATGCTGGAGGCCTTCGGCAAGCTCTTCCCGGACAACACCCATGTCTATACCTATCCGTCGCGCCCCCGCGGCGAGAGCGAGCTGGTCACGCTGGACACGGTACAGGTGCCGCGGCACCTGCGTCACCTGCTCGCGCACCTGGTCGACAACGGCAAACTGGTCGGGATCGAACATTACGACGAGGGAGTGTTGCACATCGATGTCAGCGAGGTCCTGTCCGGTCTGCGCAAGGGACGCGGCCGCTGGGAAGAGGACGTACCGGACAGCGTCGCGTCGGCGGTGATCGGGCGCCGGCTGCTGGGTTACGACACCGAATGACGGAGCGACCGGTCGAGCCGACCGCTCCGCAACCCCGATCGATGCTGCCCGGAATCGCGCCATGCGCCGATGACGTGTTCGCGCCGCCCGGTATGGACCAGCCCATCAACATGATCACCAGGCCGAATCCGAACCCACCCTCGCCATCGCCCGCGGCCCGGGCCGCCTCCGCCGATTCCCGGGTCATGTCGGCCTGGGCCTGCGACAGCCGCGCGACCCAGTCGGCGCTGGCCCGCGGTACGCTTGCGACGCTGTCTCTCCACGCGATCTACACCGACATGCCGACCGTATCGAGCAGTTTCCAGTGCTGGCTCATGACCTTGACCTGCACCTGGATCGGTGGGCGATGGCGATCGCGTCGGATCTTACCCGAGTGCAGGCGGTGCGCGACGATTCGCGCTAACATCGGCGCAACGCAAACACCGGTCTCGATCCTGTCGCCATGGCGCGCATCTACCCCGAAGGATGGCAACGCATTCCGGCCGAAGGCGCGCTCGGACGCAAGCTGGAAACCCTGGCGGCGTTCGCGAAACAGCTACCCGACGCGCTCGCGGTCTATCACGGCATTCACTGGACACGGGTCGAATCGGACAGGACATCGTTCGGCGACATCGACTTCATCGTGATCGGGCCGGGCGGCCGCATGGTGGTGATCGAACAATGCACCGGCTTCCTTGACGAGACACAGGAAGGTCTGATCAGGGGCTATTCGCGCCAGCGTCACAATGTCAGTGCGCAGATCGTGGCCGCGAGCGTGAACCTGCGTGCCCGCTTGAGCGCCTTTCTCGGCGGAGGCGAACCCTCGATCGATTACCTGCTGCATTGCCCGGACTACTCCTTGCGCCGACCCGGCAGCGCCGGGCTCGATCCCTCCCGGATCATCGATGCGACCCGACGCGACCAGCTCGCCGCCACCGTCATCGGGCTGACGCTGGACGGGGAGCCCGATGCACGCCGGGTCGAGGAGATCCACCGTTTCATGGTCAATACGCTGCAACTGGTCCCGGAGGTCAATGCCATCGTCGGCCAGGCCGAGGCGCTGTACACCCGGCTCGCCGGCGGGCTGGCCGAATGGGCGCGCAAGATCGACATGACGCCGTTCCGGCTACGGGTGACCGGCACCGCCGGCAGCGGCAAGACGCAGCTCGCGATGGCGGTGTTCCGCGATGCACTCGCCGCCGGGCGACGGCCGCTATACGTGTGCTACAACCGCCCGCTCGCCGACCATATCGCCGCGATCGCGCCCGCCGGCGGAGAGGTCGTCACCTATCACCAGCTGTGCGACCGCATGCTGCGCGATGCCGGTCGCGAGCCGGATTTCACGCGTCCGGGCGCCTTCGCGCGCATGGAGCAGGACGCGCTGGCACTGACTCCGGGCGACGCGTGGCGGTTCGACGAGCTCATCATCGACGAAGGGCAGGACTTCCAGGCGAGCTGGTGCGACCGGCTGCTCGGCTTGCTGCGGCCGGAAGGACGGGCGTGGTGGCTGGAGGATCCGATGCAGAACCTGTACGACCGCCCGGACGTCGAGCTACCCGGCTGGGTGCGGCTGCACAGCGAGCGCAACTACCGCAGCCCCTCCGATATCGTCGTCGCGCTGAACGAACGGCTGGGCCTGACCGAAACGGTGCAGGCGGGCAGCCCGATCGCGGAATCCGGACTCGAGATCCTGAGCTGGCAAGACGAAAGCGCGCTGATCGAGCAGACCAAGCGCGCGGTGACCCGCGCGATCGGGCTCGGCTACAGGCGCGACATGATCGCGCTGATCACGTATCGCGGCCGCGAGCACTCCGTATTCGCGCCCTTCGAACGGCTCGGACAGCATGGGCTCAAGTCCTTCACCGGTCGCTACGATCTGCTAGGCAACCCGATCTATTCCGATGGCGACTTCCTGATCGATTCGGTCTATCGATTCAAGGGGCAGGCCGCGCCCTGCGTGATCTTCACCGAGATCGACTTCGACAGCCTGGACCCGCTCACGGTCCGCAAGCTCTTCGTCGGTGCGACCCGGGCAAGCATGAAGCTGATCCTGGTCGCGTCCGAGCGCGCCGCCCGCCAGCTGGCATGGAAGTCACCGGAGAGCTGACGCGAGGCTGGGCAGGCCTGCGCAACTGGCCGATCAGCGCGACGAGAACTTGCTCATCAACTGCTGCAGCTTCTCGGCCTTGCGCTGCTCGGCCTCCTCGGCACGGCGGCGCGCCTCTTCTTCCTTCTGCTTGTCGCGCTTGCGCCGCGCGACCTCGGCAAACCGCTCCTTCAGCGTCTGCGCCGCATGCGCGCGATGCTCCTCGCTGACTTCGCCGTTCTCGTTGCCGTCGAAGTCGAAGCGGTGCGTGGCCTTTTCCATCGCCTTCAGATAACGCGTCGACGCGGTGTGCATGCGCATCGCGGTCCGCACGACCTTGCGGTCCAGTTCCGGAAAGCGGGCCATGACGGTCTTGTCGATGCGCAAGGCCAGCGGCTTGAAGTCGCGAAAGGTCGGCGACATTTCCTGCAGCTTCAGGATCAGACCGCGGGGATCGATCGACTCCTTGGGCCTGGGATCGGGTGATTCGGGCTGTACTTCGGCTTCGGTGTTCATTGCGATCGGTGAAAAACAGGCTCGGGAAAGGGTCCGCTGCGACGACCCGGTCGGGGCTCGCCGGCCGGGCGGAGCATGGAAAAGCGCATCATCGCATGAAACGCTGCCGAAGCTCAGGTCGGCTTGACGATCAGCTTGCCGGGGGCTTCTCGACGGGCAAGCGCGAGCAACGCATCCCTGGCCTGCGCCAGTGCATAGGTGCCGGTGATGCGGGGCTTGAAACGGCCGTCGGCGAAGCCATCAAGGATGGCCCCGATCTGCGCGGCGGCAACATCCGGCTCGCGCCTGAGCATCTCGTCCCAGAACACCCCCGACGCCTCGCAGCCCTTGAGCAACAGCAGATTGGCCGGAATGCGCGGAATGTCGCCGGCCGCGAAACCGATGATCAGGATCCGGCCCCGCCATGCCGTCGCACGCAGCGCGGCCTCGGTGAAGGCGCCCCCGACCACGTCCACGACGATGTCTGCGCCCCGCCCGTCGGTGGCCGCCCTGACCGCGTCCTTCAGATCCTCCGCGACATAGTCGATACAGACATCCGCGCCCGCCTCGGCGCACAGGGCGAGACGCTCGGGCGAGCCCGCCGCCGCAATCACGCGCGCGCCGGTAGCATGCGCGACCTCCACCGTAGCCAGTCCGACGCCACCGGCCGCGCCCAGGACAAGCACGGTGTCGCGGTCCTGCATGCGTGCCCGGTCATACAGGCTGAACCATGCCGTGCCGTATGCGACCAGGCCGGCCGCCGCATCCTCGAAGGACACGCCGTCCGCGAGACGCCAGGTCTGATTCACGTGTGCACGGCACGACTCCGCATAACCACCGAACCAGGTGAACGCACACACCCGGTCACCGACGCCGAATCCGGACACACCCGGACCGACCGAGGCGATCGTGCCGGCCACCTCGCCTCCGGGCGAAAAGGGTGCGGGCGGCTTGAGCTGGTATTTGCCCTGCACGATCAGCGTGTCGTAGAAATTCACGCCGGCCGCAGCGACCCGAATCACGACTTCGCCTGGGCCCGGGACCGGGTCGGGTAATTCACCGAGGCGCAACGCGTCTATCGGCGCGAACGCATCGCAGATCAGGGCACGCATAAATCCACTCCTTGTGCAGACGCCGTGCGGGCGGTTTCAACGCATTCGCCGCAACGGTTCAATAGTCGGTGATCCGGTTCACGAAATCCACGACCGACGCGATGACAGCGTCGGACTGGTCCCTGTGCGGCGAATGACGGCAATCGGCGAGCTTTAACAGTTCCACATCGCCGGCCGCCGCAGCGATCCGGTCGATCTGCTGCATCGTGCCGTACTCGTCGTCCTCGCCCTGGATAGCGAGGATGGGGCAACGGATGCGCGGCACGGAGGCCTCGATGTTCCACGCACGAAAGTCCGGATGCAGCCAGATGTCGTTCCAGCCCCGGAACGCAGCATCCACGTCATCGTGATACTTTCCGAGTCGCGTCGCGAGGTCGGTCGTCCGATAGGCCGTCTTGGCGGCGGCGATGCTGCTGACCGAGATGTCCTCGACCATCACGTGCGGCGCCATCGCGATCACGCCGGTCAGGGCGGTATCGGTATTGCCGGCACAGATCAGCGCGATCGAGGCGCCGTCCGAATGGCCGAACAGGATCGGGGCGTCGACGCCGAGCCGCGCGAGCAAAGCGGGCAACACCTGCTCGCCCTCGTCATGCATGTAGCTCACCTCACGCGGGAGGGGGGCCGGATCGGAGCGGCCGTAGCCGGCCCGCGAAAACACGACCGCCTCGCAGCCGGTGGCATCCGCGACCCGCTGCGGGAAGTCGCGCCACATTGAGACCGAGCCGAGGCCTTCATGCAGAAAGACGATGGCGGGGGCGTCCCCGCGCGGATGTGCGGACGGCAGACGCAAGTACTCAAGGCGAACACCGCCCACATCGACGCGTTTCAATTCAGACTCCCAGGTGCTTCCGGATCATCTCCGGGTCGTTGCGGACGGTTTCGCTTGGGCCGTCGAACACGACCGTGCCCTTGACCAGGATCATCGAGCGATCGGTCAGCGAAGTCACGGCCGAATGATTCTTGTCGACGATGACGGTCGCGATACCGGTTTCGCGGATCGTGCGGATCACACGCCAGATCTCGCGCACCAGCAGCGGCGCAAGGCCCTCGGTGGCCTCGTCCAGGATCAGCAGGTCCGGATTGGTCATCAGCGCGCGGCCGATGGTCAGCATCTGCTGCTCGCCACCGGACAACTGGCCGCCCCCGTGCGTGATCCGCTCGGCCAGGCGCGGGAAGGTCTCCATCACGCGCTCGAAGGTCCAGTCACGCCGGCCGTCGACGCCTGCGCGGCCAGCCATCAGCAGATTCTCCCGCACCGACAGATTCGGGAAGATGCCACGTCCCTCGGGCACATAGGCGATGCCACTGCGCGCGATGCGATAGGTCGGCGCCCCGTTCACCGGTCTGCCCCGCACCGTGATCGTGCCCTCGCGCGGATGGACGAGACCCAGCATCGATCGGATCAGCGTGGTCTTGCCCATGCCGTTGCGTCCCATCAGACCCAGCGCCTCGCCTTTCGCGATCGCGAAGTCGACGCCGTGCAGGATGTGACTGGAACCATAGTAGGTGTGCAACCCGCGCGCTTCGAGGAGGGTCTCAGACATGCTGATCATCCCCCTCGCCGAGATAGGCCTGCTGCACCTCCTCGCTGTTGCGGATCTGTTCCGGCGAACCGGACTCGAGGACTTCGCCGTCGACCATCACGGTGATCTGGTCGGCCACCGCAAACACCGCATCCATGTCATGCTCCACCAGCAGGATCGCACGGGTCTGCTTGAGCCCGTTGAGCAGACCGATCATCTGCGTCGACTCCTCCGACCCCATGCCGGCCAGCGGCTCGTCGAGCAGCAACACCTGTGCATCGGTCGCAAGCACCATCGCGATCTCGAGCTGGCGCTGTTCGCCATGCGAGAGCAGGCCGGCGACCCTGTCCTCGCGACCGGCCAGCCCCGCCTCGGCGATCGCCGCGCGCGCGCGCTCGACCGTGTCGAGCAGCTTCATCGCGGGCGTGAAGATCCTCCACGCACGCTGGTTGCGCGACTGCGCGGCCAACCGGCAGTTCTCGAGCACGGTGAACTTCGGGAAGATGTTGGTGCGCTGATAGCTGCGGCCGATGCCGATGCGCGAGCGTTCATGCGCCTTCAACGACGTGATGTCCTTGCCCATGTAACGGATCGTCCCGGACGACGGCGGCAAATCCCCCGACAACATGTTGATCAGCGTCGACTTGCCCGCGCCGTTCGGCCCCAGCAGCGCATGCAGCACGCCGCGCTCCAGCGCGATGTGCACCTCCAGATTCGCCGCCAGACCACCGAACAGGCGGCTCAGACGTTCGGCGACCAACAGCGCCTCAGCCATTCTTGTTCTCCTTGCCAAACCTGCGCAGGATGCGCTCGGGCAACGCGGCCAGTCCGCCCGGCATGAACAGCACCGCCAGCACGATCATGCCACCCATCAACAGCTGCCAGTGCTTGGTCCAGTCGGTGAACAGCTCCTGCATGCCGACCAGCGCGAACGCACCGGCGATTGCCCCGGCCAGATTGCCCATGCCGCCCAGGATCACCATCAGCAGCACGTCGCCCGACTTGTGCCAGGACAGGTACTCGGGCGTCACGAAACCGAACAGCACCGCATACAGAAAGCCCGCGATGCCGGCCAGCCCGCCGGCCAGCGTGAAGGCTGCGAGCTTGTAGCGGAAGGTCGCGTAGCCCAGCGACTGCATGCGGTGCTCGTTGCTGCGGATGCCGACCAGCACCCGACCGAACGGCGAGCGCAGCACCAGCGTCAGGAACAGATAGACCAGCACCATCATCGCGACGACGAAGAAATACAGGTGATCCCCGTCGAGCAGATCGAAGGGCTGGAAGCCGCCGATCGAAGCGTCCGGACGCACGTCCAGGTAGATGCCGTCCGAACCACCGCCCAGCGCGGTGTCGTGGAAGATGTAATAGGCCATCTGCGCGAACGCGAGCGTGACCATGATGAAGTAGATGCCCTTGGTCCTGAGCACGAACAGCCCCACCACGAACGCAGCCGCCGCGGCCGCCAGCACCGACAGGGGCAGGATGACCCACAGGCTGGCCGCCGAAAAGTCGGTCGGAGAAAGCATCACCGCCATATAGGCCGCGACCCCGAAATAGGCGGCATGACCGAAGCTGACCAGCCCGGTGAAGCCGACCAGCAGATCCAGGCTCATCGCGAAAATCGCCAGGATCAGGATGCGGGCGACCACCTCAGTGTAGAACTCCGAGCCGTAGAACGGAAACGCGAGCAGACCGGCCAGCACCAGCAGCTTGAAGGTCGTGGAAACGGTTGAGCTCATGCGGGTCATCCCTTCTTCAGAATGCCTTCAGGGCGCCATAGCAGCACGATCGCCATGACCACATAGACGGTCAGGCCGGCCCATTCCGGAATCAGAACCTTGCCGAAGGTATCGGCGAAGCCGATGATCAGCGCCGCGATCAGCGCGCCCCACACCGAGCCGATGCCGCCGATCACCACGATGACGAAGGAGATGATCAGCACGCTGCCACCCATGCCCGGATACACCGACGAGATCGGGGCCGCGAGCATGCCGGCCAGCGCCGCCATCGCCACGCCGATCGCGAACACGATCGCGTACAGATTGTTGATGTTGATGCCAAGCGCCTGGACCATGTCGCGGTCGTGGCTGCCGGCCCTGATCATCATACCCAGCCGGGTGCGCTGGATCAGAAAGTACAAGCCGGCCGCGAGCGCGAGACAGACCGCCGAGATCACGAGACGATACACCGGATAACTCATCGTGTCGGACAGCGGGATGGACGCGGAGAAGATCGCCGGGATCGCAACGCCATGCACATCGTCGCCCACCGCGAGACTGCGCAACTCCTCGAAGATCAGGATCAGGCCGTAGGTGAGCAATACCTGTTCGAGGTGATCCCGCTTGTACAGGTGAGCGAACAGCAGCTTCTCGAGCACCATGCCGAACACGAACGCCAGCGGCACGCCGAGCGCGATGCTCAGCAGCAGGTTGCCGGTCATGCCGGTCAGCACGAACGCCATGTAGGCGCCGATCATGTAGAAGCTGCCATGGGCCAGATTGATGATGCCCATGATGCCGAACACCAGAGTCAGACCGCTCGCGACCAGGAACAGCAGCAGGCCGTACTGCAGCGCATTGAGCAGCTGGATCAGAAAGGACGTGATATCCATGAACCTTCCCAATCCGGGCGCCCGCAGGCGCCCGGAAAAAGATGGAATCCGACTCCGGGGCGGCAGCGCGCCCCGGAAAGGCAGCTTACATGTTGCAACCGGTGGCCGGATCGGCCAACGCCTCGGCGGCGATGCCGATCACGATGTTTTCGGTGCCTCGCGCCTCGCGCAGGTAGATGTCCTGGATCGGATTGCCGGCCGCCGACAACGTGAAGGTTCCGCGCGGGCTGTCGATGGTCGCCGCCCGCATCGCAGCGCGCAGTTCGGCCTTCTTGCTGGCGTCGCCGCCGACTGCTTCCAGCCCGGCATGCAGAATCTGCGCCGCATCGTAACCCTGCACCGCATAAACGTCCGGCAGCATGTTGTAACGTGCCTGATAGCCTTCGCGGAAGGCCTTGTCCTTCGCAATGTCGAGTCCGTCGGCGTAATGCAGCGCGGTGATCAGGCTTTCGCCTGCGCCACCCATTGCGGCCAGCGTGCCATCGGTCAGGAAGCCGCTCGAGTACAACCGAATGTTCTCCTTGAGCCCGGCCGCGACATAGTCGGTGACGAACTTGGTGGCACCGCCGCCCGCGAAGAACACATACACTGCGTCCGGACGCAGCGACGCGATCTCGGTCAGGAAGGGCTGGAACTCGACGTTCGGGAAGGGCAGCGTCATCTCGCGGACGACCTCGCCGCCGCCCTCGCCGAAGGCCTGCTTGAAGCCATTGACCGCTTCCAGGCCGGCAGCATAGTTCCAGGTCAGCGTCACGGCAGTCTTGGCGCCGCGCTCGATGGCCGCCTTGCCCATCGCGTAGGCCGGTTGCCAGTTGGAGAACGACGAGCGCACCATGTTCGGCGCGCACAGCGACCCGGTCAGATCGTCGGCACCCGCGTTGGGAATGATGAAAGTCGTGTCGCGCTGTCGCGCGACCCGGGCCATCGCCAGAGCGACGCCCGAGTGGACGGTACCGACCAGCACGTCGACCTTGTCGCGGACCACCAGGCGATTGGCGTTCTCGGTCGCCTTGGACGGGTTGGATTCGTCATCGACCGCGAAATACTGGATCTCGCTGCCGGCGAGTTTACCGCCCTGCTCATCGACATACTGCTTGAAGCCGTTGGTGATCGCGGTGCCGAGCGCCGCAAAGGTGCCCGTGGCCGGCAACATCAATCCGACCTTGACCGGGTCGGCCGCCTGCGCCGCGCCGATCGGGATCAGCGCGCCGGCGACCAGTCCGACCATTCCGCGGATGAGGGTGCGACGGCTCTGTTGTTGCTGTTTCATGGTGTCTCCTCCACTGCTGTTATGAAACGGGGTTCGAAACCCCGGAAAATGCATTGCGTCAGCGACCTGCTCCGAGCGCCCGCAATTTGAAACGCTGGATCTTGCCGGTGGCTGTCTTCGGCAACTCCTCGACGAACTCGGTCCAGCGCGGATATTTGTAGGGCGCCAGGTTGGCCTTCACATGCTGGCGGATCACCTCGGCCAGTTCGGCGCTGGGCCTGAATCCGGGCTTCAGTACGATGAAGGCCTTGGGCTTGATCAGATTGTCTTCGTCCTCGAGACCGACGACCGCAGCTTCGAGTACCGCCTCGTGATTGATCAGGCAGGACTCCACCTCGATCGGCGACACATAGATCCCGCTGACCTTCAGCATGTCGTCGCTTCGGCCCGCGTAGACGTAATAGCCGTCGGCCGTGCGACTGTACTTGTCACCGCTGCGGGTCCACCGCCCCTGGAAGGTGTCGCGGCTCTTGGTCCGGTTGTTCCAGTAGCCGATCGCGCTTGTCGGTCCGGCGATCTGCAACTCGCCGGTCTGGTCGGGGGCTTCGATCAAGTCGCCGTGGTCATCCACGAGCCGGACCTCGTAACCGGGGACCGGCTTGCCGGTGGTGCCGTAGCGCACATCGTCGGGCCGGTTGGACACGAAGATGTGCAGCATTTCGGTCGAACCGATGCCGTCGAGAATCGGCACGCCGAAACGCTCTGTCCAGCGCCGTCCGATCTCCTTGGGCAACGCCTCTCCGGCCGAAGTACACGCGCGCAGGCGCATCTCCTGCTGCGTCGGACAGTCCGGACTCGCGAGCATCGCCGCGTAGAGCGTCGGTACGGCGTAGAAGATGGTCGGCCTGTGTTCGCGCAGTCGCTTGAAAACCGCCTCGGGCGTGGGCCGTTCGGCCATCAGGATCGCAGTCGCGCCGACCGCCAGCGGGAAGGTCAGACCGTTGCCCAGCCCGTAGGCGAAGAACAGCTTGGCCGCCGAGAACACGACATCGTCCTCACGAATTCCAAGGATGGGGCGCCCATACAGCTCGGCGGTCTCGATCAGGCTCGAATGTACGTGGACCGTGCCTTTCGGTGCGCCGGTCGAGCCCGACGAGTAGAGCCAGAAACAGGCGTCGTCGCAGGTCGTGTCGACCGCGGCAAACCGATCGGAGGCTTGCGCCAGCATCGTCGTCAGCGCATCGTCGCCTTCATCCGTGCCGGCGACGACGATGCGCTCGAGCGTCGGCACCTTGGCCAACAGCGGCTCGAAGACCGGCAACAGCGGGGCGGACACCACCGCGATCCGCGCCCGGCTATCGCTCAGCATGTACTCGTAGTCACTGGCGGTCAGCAGCGTATTCACCGCGATCGGTACGATGCCGGCCTTGATCGCACCGAGAAAAACGGTCGGAAAATCGATCGTGTCATGCACGCACAGCAGGATGCGCTGTTCGCGCATGACCCCGAGTCGGGTCAGCGCATTGGCCGCACGATTGACGCGCGCGGCCAGCTCGGCGAAGGTGTAGCGACCCGTATCGTCGATGTAAGCGAGCTTGTCACCGCGGCCACCGCTCAGATTGCGACCGACCAGATCGTCCGCCGCATTGTAGCGGCGCGGAATGTCGATGCTGGGTGGACTCTTGCCATGGTCCGCCTGGCTCAGGGTAAACATCTTATGTCTCCTCCGTGCGCGTCGCCATCCCCAAACAGATTAAACATGAACTGTTAATCTGTAAAGCAAAATGGCTTGTCTCCGATCCGGTACATTGCCGGATCTTCTGCTTGATGAACCCGTGCTTCAGGCACATCGGCCCATCGAGTCCTGCCGGTCAGCCCCGGGTGAATTCAATCGCACCCTGTGGCAACAAGTAAAGCACATGCGCACGGCCTTCGCTCACAGTCGGGCGATGGCCGGTTCCGGCTTCATAGACCAGCCAGCCGGCTCCGTGCCCATCGAATTTCGCATCCCCCTCCAACGGCATGATCATGTCGATCTCGCCATGAGGGTGCACGTGATGCGGACCGACGACGTTGTCCATGTCCACGACGTCGACACTGAAACCATGCGTCCCCGGACCCGGCTTGATCACTCGTCCGAAGCGGACCCCGCCATGCTCGCGATCGCACATCCATCCTTGCGCCGCGGCGTCGCGACAGGCCCGGTCGATCGCTCGGAAGACATCCCCATCGGGCGGAAAACGCTCATTGAGCAGGGTTTCGAGTTTCTTGTCTACCGGCATCCCTTCGATGACTGCGGTGATCTCGGCGACCATGGATTCGAACTGCGCTGGCGTCATAATATCCTCCTCATATCTTTGCAATAGAATACACCTACAGATTGAGCGGTAAAGCACTTTAGTACATATATCGGATCAATCTGAATGCTGCGACGCAGTATTTCACAGCGGCGGATGACTTTGTCAATGTGCTTCTCTATATTTACAGCAGTCCACTGCATACTCTTCGTCTCTACACTGCAATATACGTATTGACTTATAAAGTCAACAGCATTATTCTGCATCAACGCCGCATCAGGAATTCGCATATGAGTCAAACAAGCGAAATGGATACCGAAGCCTTGGAAGCACGGCACACGGACGAACGCGCTGACGGGGAGTTCCTGTCGGCGCTCGGCAAGCGCGCACGCGAGATCCGCGACAGGCGTGGAATGACCCGCAAGCTGGTCGCGCGTGAGGCCAAGGTTTCGGAACGTCATCTGGCGCACCTCGAGACCGGCGAGGGCAATGTCTCGATCGTGCTGCTCAGGCACATCGCACGGGCGCTGGATGTATCACTGGTCGAGTTGCTCGCGCCCGAGACCGAGGACACCGTCGAGAAGCGCCTGATCCGCCGTTTCCTCGAACGTCTGCCCCGGCACCGACTCGAGGAGGTGGTTTTCCGCCTGATGCGCGATTTCGGACATGACGAGGCGGTTCGTCGCAAGCGCATCGCATTGATCGGACTGCGCGGGGCGGGCAAATCGACGCTGGGAAGTCGTCTTGCGCAAATGGACGGGGTGCCGTTCATCGAACTCGATCACGAGATCGAGCGCGACACCGGAATGCCCGCGAGCGAGATTTTCGCGCTCTACGGTCAGACCGGATATCGGCGAATCGAACGGCGCACGCTCGAACGTGTCATCCAGAACAACGACCGAGCGGTGATTTCGGTCGGCGGGGGCGTGGTCGCGCAACCGGAAAGCTACGACATGCTGCTGTCCAACTGCCTGACCGTTTGGGTGAAGGCCCGGCCGGAGGAGCACATGGCGCGCGTGATGGCGCAGGGGGACTTGCGTCCGATGGCCGGCAACGACGAAGCGATGGAGGACCTGAAACGCATTCTGGAGGCTCGGGAATCGCTTTACGTACGTGCCGATGCCGTGGTCGACACGTCTGGTGAAACCATCGATCAGAGTTTCACGAAACTGAGGAAGCTGGTCACGAGCTGATCAGTTCGACAGGAGGAGAGACAGTGGGCGCAGTCACAACGAATCAGGATACGGTCGACTACCGTACCGACCCGTCGCAATACCGTCATTGGTCGCTCGCGTGCACGGGGGAGGTGGCCACGCTGACACTGAACATCGATGAGGACGGGGGCCTCCGGCCGGGCTACAAGCTCAAGTTGAACTCCTACGACCTGGGCGTGGATATCGAACTGCATGAC
>NZ_JBLLNL010000019.1:0-29210 GCF_048158365.1 Denitraticella aggregata
ACCGGGCGTCAGAAGCGTCGGTGTCGGCCACGGCATCGCGCTTGCCATCGAACACTTGTGAGCACTACGATCGGCGCCATGAGCCATCCCACACTGCTGTCGCCGATCCGGATTGGCACGATCAAGCTGCCCAACCGCGTCATCATGGGCTCGATGCACACCAACCTCGAGGAACTGGGCGAGGCCGGCGCGCCGGCGCTGGCCGCGTTCTTCGCCGAGCGCGCGCGCAACGGCGTGGCGCTGATGGTCACCGGCGGCTACGCACCCAATCCGGCGGGCCGCATGAAGGCCGGACCGGGCTATCTGAACGACGAAAGCCAGCTCGGCGCACACCGACCGGTCACCGCTGCGGTGCACGCGGCCGGCGCACGCATCCTGCTGCAGATCCTGCACAGTGGTCGCTACGGCATGCATGCCGACATCGTCGCCCCTTCACCGATCCGGGCCCCTATCTCGCGGGTCACGCCGCGCGAACTCGACGAAGCCGGGATCCGCCAGACCATCCGCGATTATGCGCAGTGCGCCGCGCTGGCCTGTGCGGCCGGCTACGACGGCATCGAGCTGATGGGTTCCGAGGGCTATCTGCTGAGCCAGTTCAGCGCACCCTGCACCAATCAGCGCGACGACGACTGGGGCGGTTCGCCCGAGAAGCGCCGGCGCTTCGCGATCGAGGTGGTGCGCGCAGTACGCGCGGCACTGGGTCCGGACCCATTGCTGGTCTTCCGTCTGTCGCTGCTCGATTTGGTCGATGGCGGCATCGAATGGCGCGACACCGTCGCACTCGCAAGGGCGCTGGAAGCCGAGGGTGTCGACCTGATCTCCACCGGCGTGGGCTGGCACGAATCGCCAGTGCCGACGGTGCAGCAGAGCGTGCCGCTGGCCCTGTTCACGCAGACGGTCGGCCGGCTGCGCCGTGAGCTGAAGGTTCCGGTCGCGGCCTCGAATCGCATCAACACCCCCGACATCGCCGAAGCGGTGCTGGCGCGCGGCGATGCCGACCTGGTCGCGCTCGCCCGCCCGCTGCTGGCCGACGCCGCCTTCGTGGCCAAGACCCGGGCCGGGGACAGCGACACCGTCGTGCCCTGCATCGCATGCAACCAGGCCTGCCTGGACCATTACTTCACCGGAGAGGCGGTCAGTTGCCTGGTGAATCCGGCCGCAGGCCGGGAACTGACGTTTGCCGCGGCGCCGCTCACGCGGCGAAAACGTGTCGCGGTCGTCGGCGGCGGTCCGGCCGGCCTGGCGGCGGCGACGACCGCCGCCAGGCGGGGTCACCAGGTCACGCTGTTCGAGGCCGACGACACATTGGGCGGTCAGTTCAGGCTCGCGGCGCACATCCCGGGCAAGGAAGACTATGCGAGGGTCGTCAGCGCATACGCGACGATGCTGGCCGAGGCCGACGGCCGGTTCGTGCTCGGCCAGCCGGTGTTGGCCGCCGAGCTCCGGGCGGAAGGCTTCGACGACATCATCATCGCCACCGGCGTGCGACCTCGCCGCCCGGACATCCCGGGGCTCGATTCGCCGATCGTCGTCGGCTACGAAGCGCTGCTGTCAGGCGAGGCCAGCGCCGGAGAACGGGTCGCGATCATCGGCGCGGGTGGCATCGGCTTCGATGTCGCCGCCTTCCTGACGCACGCGCATGCGCGACCGTCGCTCGACGACTTTGTCGGCCGCTGGCGTGCAAGCGCCGGAACGACCACCGACGCGGACACGACGCACCAGGTCTGGATGCTGAAGCGCTCGCCCGGACCGTTCGGGCGCAGCCTGGGCAAGACCACCGGCTGGGTGTTGCGGCGCGAGCTGGCCGACCACCGCGTGACCCAGCTCGACGGGGTCGAGTACCTGTCGATCGACGATGGCGGCATCCATTTTCGGCGCGACGCCGAGCAGCATTACCTCGAGGTCGACACCATCGTGTGCTGTGCCGGCCAGGAATCGGAGATCACGCTTGCGGATGAACTGCGTGACGCGGGCGTGTCGGTGAACGTCATCGGCGGCGCCGCGCTGGCGGCCGAGCTCGATGCGAAGCGGGCCTTCGAGGACGGCGTGAGAGTCGCGTTGCAGCTCTGAACGTGTGAGGAGAGTTCATGCCCATCCAACACCTGCGGGTCACCCGCGACGGTCCCATGCTCCGGGTCGTCATTCACCGACCCGACAAACACAACGCCCTGTCGCTGGACGTGCTGACCGAACTCGCAGAGACGTTCGCGCAGCAGGCTCTCGATCCTGAGCTGAAGCTCGCGGTCATCTCCGGCGCCGGGGAACGCAGCTTCGCGGCCGGTGGCGACCTCAGGCAACTCGCGGAAGTGCGTACCGAGCCGCAGACACGGGACATGGTGCGCATCGCGCGCGCCGCGCTGGACGGCATCCGCGACTTCCCGGTTCCGGTCGTCGCCGCGCTGAACGGCGATGCGCTGGGCGGGGGTGCGGAGCTCGCGGTGGCGTGCGACTTCATCGTCGCGCGTCGGGGCGCACGCATCGGCTTCATCCAGGGGCGCCTGAACCTCAGCACCGCCTGGAACGGCGGCATCCGGCTGTTCGAGCGGGTCGGCAGCCGGGCCGGGCTGCGCCTGCTGTGCCGGACGGAGATGACCGGCGGTGATGCGGCCCTCGCAATGGGGCTGATCGACGCGATCGCCGACGACGGACAGTCGCTCGACGAAGCACTCGAAGCCTTCTGTGCGCCGATCCTGCGCCAGACCCGCAATGTGCTCACCGCGTTCAAGCGGCTGGCGCGTGCGCACGCCGACGGCGCGAACCGCGCCGAGCTGGACCGGATCGAGATCGAGGACTTCGTCGCGAACTGGATACATGAAGACCACTGGCGGGTGGCCGCAGGCGTGCTGGACGACCGGAAATCCGTCTGAGCGAGCCGAAGCCGGTACTCAGCGCAACGATGCGTTCAGCGCGTCGAGCGCCTTGCTGCCAGGGCACAGATAGGCGTCGCCGAGCTGGTTGAGCGGCTTTTCGACCGTTATCAGCGGCACGAGTTGCGCCTTGTCGCCCGAAAAGCTGCGCGCGACATAGCTCGCGCCCAGTTGCAGCGCGAGCAGCACCAGATCGATCGGACTGTCGCTGTTGACGACACCGCGCTTGCTTTTCGAGCCCTTGTCGGCGGTGGCCGAGAACTGCCCCTTGGTCAGCCCGTAGACCCCGTTGTTCTCGACGATGCAGGTCATGCTCACGCCGCGACGCATCGCATGCGCGAACTGGCCGATACCGATCGAGGCCGAATCACCGTCACCCGACACCCCCAGGTAGATCAGGTCGCGGTTGGCGAGCGCGGCGCCGCCGCTGAGCCGGGTGATCTCTCTTCAAGGCGACCGAGACGCCGAGCGCGCGTTGCATTTGGCCTCCACGGCGGAGGCCCTTTATTGTCCGGGGGGCGGGGGAAGCGCGAGGCCGCGCTCTTCGAATACCCCCCGGGCCGCAGGATGCAGGGGAGCGGTGAGGCCGCCCGCCCACCATTGCCCGCCCGTGTCCGCGGGCCCGGCTTGCGGCAGGCTGTTGCGCATGTCGAGCAAGCTCCGAGTGAACGCGGACACAAGAGCGTCAGGCACATCGTTACGCGTCAGAACCGTGGCCAACACCGAAAACGTAGGGACGTCCTCGTCGAGATCCGGATAGGCTGACGAGGGGATCGTGCCGGGGATGAAAACCGGGTTTTCGGACAAGAAGTCACGAATTGCCGGACCCGTCGCACCAACCACATCGACCTCGCAATTCTCCAGCGTGCGCGCAACTGCCGCGTTCGGGTGGCCGATGACGAGGATCACCGCATCGAGCCGACCGTCGCAGAGTTCATCCAGTGCGACCGACGTCGTGATTCCGCTCAATTCCTCGAAATCTGTTTCTGAAAGCCCGAGCGCCGCAAACAGCCGCTCGACGGTTGGTCGGCGTCCTGAATTGAGCGGGCCACGATCTACACGCAGGCCGCGCAAATCTTCGAGATCGCGAACCTGTGCCTCCTGCCGGGCAAGGATCGTGAATGCCTCCGAATAGAGCGAGATCACACTGCTCAGGGCACCACCACCCGCCCCTCTCAGACTAAAGCGTTCAGTGTAAACCGCATCGCGCTGCAGATCGGACTGGACTATGGCGAAGTCCAGATCGCCACGGCGCAGAGCGGCAAGATTGTAGAGCGACCCGGGGGTCGGATCGGGGCTGCACCTTTGCATTCCGGCAGCATCTACGTTGAATTCGGCACAAATCGACTTCGCGGCCTCATAATAGGCGCCCCCCAATGGACCGGAACCAAAGGTAACGATGCGAAACGGTGAGTCGATGCGATCCTGAGCGATGGCAGGCAGGGCGAAAACAAGTGCAAAAAGGCCTACGAAAAGGGCTTGCCGAGTGGCCATGCGCTGAAAAATGTGCAACGATCGGAACATGTCCGCCAAGATAACCCATTCTGCCGCTCCAGTCTTGGACAGAAGCTAGTCATGCCGGAACTTTTCTACGACATCCCCTTGCGCGAACTGGCGATTGTATTCTCGGCTCTTGCCGTCGTTGCCGCGGTTGTTGGGCTGGTCGTCGTAAAGCCTGGACTGCGCATCCTGTTCGGGACCGGACCGGACTTCAACCAGAACGTCAGCTTCGGTGGGTCGGGATTCAACCTGTTCTACGGCCTTTTGCTTGGCCTTCTCACCGTCGCGGCCTATCAGAACAATCAACGCGTCGCACAGGCCATCGAGGCCGAGGCTAGTCGACTTGGCTCGATCTATGCCGATCTGGATGCCTACCCCGAACCTGTCCGGTCAGACGCCAAATCCCTTATCCGGGACTATACGCTATTCACGATGCACCGCGACTGGCAGGCGCACCGCACGGGCGATTTCCTCGACGGTGGCGCACACAGGGCCGACGTGATCAGATCCACTCTGGCAGGGTTCGAACCCGAAACACCGGGACAGATCATCCTGCACGATGCCGTCATCAGGTCACTGCAGGAATTCTCCGAAGCCCGCCAGCAAAGGGTCCGGGGTGTGACCACGGAGATCCCCGACGTTCTTTGGTATGCTGTCCTTGTCGGCGCGGCAATCAGCGTGACGCTTCTCGCGATGCTGCGCATGCGGCTTCACCAGCACCTGTTGCTGGCGACGATCTCTGCCTTCTACCTTAGCGTCATCCTTTTCGTCATTGTCGTGCTCGACGATCCGCTGCGCGGCGAGGCGGGGCTCGACCCCGGGCCATTCCAGCAACTGTGGGAGCGGCAGATGATCTGGGATGACGAGGTAGGCTGATGGCGGAATTCCGGACCCGGGAAGTCGAGGGCATGCGCCAGGTCGTCATCGACATTGCCGACGAAACGGTGCGGGCCCGGAGCGGGGCGTTGTCCAACCTGCAGGGCCGGATCGAGTTTGTGCCCCGTCTGCCAACACCCGGGCATTTCCTGCGCACCCTGATCAGCAAGGAGGCGCGGATCCGGCCCAGTTATTCCGGCACCGGACAAATCCATCTCCAGCCCTCGCTGAGCGGCTATCACATCTTCGACGCAAGAGAGGATGAACGGTGGATCCTGGAACCGGGGGTTTACTGGGCGAGCGAAGGCTCGATGGATCTCGGGCTCTACCGCGAGCGGTTCTGGCCAAGCCTCTGGGCCGGGGACGGCATGATCGTCTGGAAGACGACAATCGCAGGCTGTGGTCGTGTTGCCATCAACGCACCGGGGCCGGTCGAAGTGGTCGACGTGGACGATGCGCGCTTCGTCGTCCAGGGCCGGCTCGTGCTCGGGCGCACAGACGGTCTGCGCTTCACATCGGAGCGTGCAGCGAGATTTCCCCGCAATCTCTTTTCCGGTCAGTCGCGAATGCGGGTCTATTCCGGCAGCGGGCGGTTGCTGGTTTGCTGGACACCCTACTGGAACCATCACATCTACACGCGCATGACGGGCGAAGATATCGAGGGAACCCTCTTCGAATGATTGGCAAGTCACGTCTCTTCGCACCAGGCACACCCGGCATCGCCTGGGCGTTTGCCTGAACGCACACAGCAACCGGAATAGCCACATGATCAGCGCCTATGACGCTCCGAACGGAACTCTTGCCCGCGTCGAGGCAGAACCCGCGGCCTTGCCGAGGGCTATCTGGGTCGACCTCTTCTAGCCGACGCGCGAGGAGGAGGACCTTGTAGAGAGCCTGACCGGGCTTGATCTGTCCACACGCGAAGACATGAGCGAGATCGGCAGTTTTCTGGAAGGCGGCGGGTCGAGCGGCACGAGCGGTGGTGGCCTGATGGGGCTGGTCTCGGGCCCCCTCGGCGGATCGAAGAACACCGGCAGCGGGCTTGGCCAGATCGCACAGATGCTTGACGCCGATGGCGATGGCTCCCCCCTCGACGACATCTTCCAGAGGGTCATGAAGACTTGATCCCGGGAGAACGCTCAACCCGGACCGTCCCGCGCGTTTCACTGCAACCGAGCCGGACTATCGCCGTGAGAAGCAGATAGAGCTGAGCAGTGGACAAAGGGGGCCTTCTCGCCAAGAAGCGATGTGGCTTGCAAGGCGGGTGGGTGTTTTTTGGGGTTGGATCGACCGCTGAGACGTCGCACCGAGCGTGTCTTACGCGCTCCACGATGACTTTGCTGAGTTGTGCACCTCAAGTTGTACAATTTGGTCGTCAGGTAATCGCTTGATCTCTGTAAGCTCTGGTCACAGCCGATACCCTTTTCCATACTGGCGATGGCCGTCAGCAACTTTACGCGGCTGCGTTGGTGAATGGCTGTCAGCACAGCCAGCAGAGTCCAAGACCGCGCAGGTCACACGGCTCGCACCTTGCAGTTGATGCTCCCCAACGCGACACTGGCGCACGCGAGCCTCGCCGCGTGCTTTCATTTTCCAGATACAGTACCGGCGCGAGTGACCCGCCACGCCCCCCGCGCTCAGCGCATCGCAGCCCCGGTCAGCTCATGAAGCCGCGCGACCGCTGCGGCGTCCAGACGCAGTGCGCGCGCCAACTGTGCGAGGTAGGCCACTTCGGCCTCGGTATCGACGTCGATCGCCAATAACGATGCGGCATAAACCTCGGCCGCGACGATCTGGCTGTGAACGTCGGCGACCAGCCCGGCGAGGTCGAGCGGACGGCGGAGTTCGTCGAGCACCAACTGGCGCTCTTCGGGTGTGATTCCATCGGTTCCGATCTTGCCGGCGATGCGTTCCATCTCCTGCTCGTCCACCTGGCCGTCTGCCTTGGCAGCCGAAATCATCGCGCGTACGATCAGGCGCTCGGTCGCCGGATCTGCGAGTGCCTGCAGCTGTTGCGCCGACAGACTCTGTGCCCGAGACGCACCCGTTTCGCCGCCCGCCCCGGCAAGTCGCCCCTGGAGTGCATTCACCGCCAGGGCGCCCAGAATCGCCATCGCACTCCCGCCCAACGCCCCTTTGACCGACTTTCCGCCGCCACCCAGCAGTGCGCCTGCGATTGCGCCCAGGCCGCCGAGCTGCCCCCCGGTCAGATTGCCTGCCTGCTTGCTGCCGAGAAAGGTCTCGGCGAGGCCACGCAGATCGCCAAGACCGCCGGCGCCGGTCCCTGCAGTCCCGCCGGTGCCCGCGCCACCGAGTCCGCCCAGCAGACTGCCCAGCATCTGCTCGATTCCGGCGCCACCCGCCCCGCCCAGACCCTGGGGGCCCACGGTGCGCTCAAGGCGCGCGCGACTCTGACCTGCCATGCCCTGCTGAAGCAGCGCGCCAACGATGTTTGCAAAGCTCATGGTTTCTCCTGATCAGGCAAGACTGCCGTGAATGGATGGACGAACGGGACCGTAACGCAAGCGCTGCGCTCAAGCCTGAGGCGGAATGCGCAATACCTGCCCCGGATAGATCTTGTCCGGGTGGTTCAGCATGGGTTTGTTGGCCTCGAAGATGGTCATGTATTTGTTGGCATTGCCGTAATGCGTCTTGGCGATCGCGGACAGCGTATCGCCCCGGACCACGGTGTGAAACTTCGCTTCCGGTTCGGAAACGAGCACGGTCATCCGGTCGTCGACCTGCGCCACGCCCTGCACGTTGCCAGCGGCCAGCAGGATCTTTTCCTTGGCGGCCTGGTCGGGCGCGGTGCCGGACACGGTCACGAGCTGGCTCGCACCATCGAAGCCCACCGCGAGGTCGGCTGGCGCAAGTTCGAGGGCCTTGATGTACGCGGTGATAGCCTCCGCAGCCTTGGCATTCGCGGCGGCCGAATCCACTTGTGCGGATTCGGCCGCCTTGGCCTCGCCGCGTCCAAAAAGCTTTTCGCCTGCGTCCTTGATGAAGCTGAACAATCCCATATCACTCTCCTACATGTCGCATTTACAGTTGATTGTCTACTCTATCTCATCGCAGGCTTGACCGATACAAAGGTTCCGAGACAACTTCTTCGTTTGATTGATCAGCGCAGCATGCCCGATGGGCGCGCAGCGCCTCCATCCACTATCCGCTGCCATTTTCCCCGAGCGTATCTCTGCAACTGCGTCCCCTCGAACCGCCAGAGGTGCAGCCAGTCGTTGTCGCGCAGGTGCGCGACCACCGCGTGCCTGTTGATCACCGCTTCGATGATGGCACAGGGTGCATCGATCACCACGGTCAGCCGCTACTTGTGCTGCTCGACGAACTTGGCGACCGCTGCGATGCGGTGAACGGGATGGCCATCGACCCGACCCAATAGATCGGCGTGTCGCATCCCTTGATCAGTCGCTTGAAGAAATCGATGAACACGTCGGCGGTCATGTTGCCTCGGGTGCACATGAAAGGCAGTTGCCCCTGCGGTGCACCCCGCATCGCGCCACGCCGGTCAGTACAGTATCCGGCAGCGAATCGTCCCTTCGATGGAGCACAGCTCGTCGTAGGCGATGTGGCGTGCCGAGGCATCGACGTCGATGACCACATAGCCGACATCCTGAGTGGTCTGCAGATATTGGCCCGCGATGTTGATCCCAGCCTGCGAGAAGCGCTCGTTGATGCGCGCAAGCATGCCCGGGATGTTCCTATGAACATGCAGTACGCGACACATACCGGCGTGTCCGGGTAGCGAAACCTCGGGAAAATTCACCGCCGACATCGTCGAACCATTGTCGCTGTAACGAATCAGCTTGGCGGCCACCTCGTGACCGATATTGACCTGCGCCTCCAGCGTCGAACCGCCCACGTGCGGTGTCAGGATCACGTTGTCGAAGCGTGTCAGGGGCGACACGAAGGGGTCATCGTTGCCCTTGGGTTCGACCGGGAAGACATCGATCGCGGCGCCGAGAAGATGCCCGCTGTCGAGTGCCGCGACCAGCGCGTCGATATCGACAACCGTACCGCGCGACGCATTGATCAGGCAGCTACCGGATTTCATCTGCGCGAGCGCGCTCGCGTCCATGAGGTTCTGCGTCGCGGGAGTTTCCGGAACATGGAGGCTGATCACGTCGGCCACCTCGAGCAAGGCTTGCAGCGATGGCATCTGGCGCGCGTTGCCGAGCGACAGCTTGGGTTCGATGTCATGAAACACGATGGTCATGCCCAACTGCTCGGCGAGCACGCCAACCTGGGTACCGATATGTCCATAACCAATGATGCCGAGCGTCTTGCCGCGCACCTCCCACGAGTTTGCCGCACTCTTGAGCCAGCCGCCGCGATGCTGGGCGGCGTTCTTTTGCGGGATACCGCGCATCAACATGATGATCTCGGCCAGCACCAGTTCGGCTACGCTTCGCGTGTTGGAAAACGGCGCATTGAATACCGGGACGCCATGGTGCGCGGCCGCACCGAGGTCGACCTGGTTGGTACCTATGCAAAAGCAGCCAATCGCCGCAAGCCGCGGCGCCTGCGCCAGCACCTCTGAGGTGAGGCGAGTGCGCGAGCGTATACCGACAAAGTGCGCATCGCCGATCGCGGCAACCAGCTCGGCCCCGGACAGTGCGCCCTTGTGCTCCTCGACATTGGTATAGCCGCTGGCTTGCAGTGCCTGCACGGCCGATGCATGAATGCCCTCGAGGAGCACGAATTTCAGCTTGTCCTTCTGGAACGAAAGCTCGGTTTGCATTGCTTCACCTCATTCAATCATTGTTGCGGCCGCGGCGCGTTTGCGCGGTGGCCGCAACAAACGGCCTGACTGCTCTGGCCTCCGAAATCACCCGGATGACGATCTGGCGTCGATCATGGAGGGAACCCTGCCCCGGCCTCGGCTGTTTCGAGGGCGGGGCAGAGTTACGTCGTCAGCCACACGGTTGGATAAACAAGGCCCCGTGACTATCGTTCAGTGCCCAAGGCTACTGCCCTTCCAGGAACTTGGTCCAGTACTCCACGTCGTGCTGGAGCGCGTCAAACGGCTCCAGAAAGTTCGCCACCTCGGCCTCGAGGGATCGCGGCTGCAGCGAGCGCTCAAACTCCTTCACCGGTTTCCCGTAGTGAATCGGGTTCTGCTGATTGTCAAGTTGATGTCGGTGGGTCGGCTGGTAATGGCCCAGACAACGCGATTGCGCACCAGCAAGCACAGCGGCAAAGTCATGGCTACGTTGGGGCATCCGCGCTTTCCTTCTAGTGACTCGGTCTCGAGTCGGCAGTGTGGCGATAGAAACTGTCCGCGTTTGTGCGGTTCTTCACACAGCTCTCTAACGGTTGGGGCACGCACGAAGTTGACGGGATCGCTCCGACGGGCATTCTTGCACGATCCCTGCATCATTGCGTTTTCCGCGACTTCAATCCCGACACAGCGCTTGCCTATACAGTACCATTTCAGTACTATATATGTGGTAAACAACGACCGAGCAAAAAATCATGCTGCGGATCAGCAAACTCAGCGACTACGGCACGGTGATCATGGCGCAGATCGCAGGCGAACCCACGCGCCTTCACAGCGCCGCCGACCTGGCCGAATCGCTCGGACTCGGTCTGCCCACCGTCAGCAAGGTGCTCAAGACACTCGGCCGCCACGCGTTGGTCACGAGTCTGCGCGGGGCACGCGGAGGCTACACACTGGCACGGCCCGCACACATGATTACCGTCGCCGACATCATCGACGCGCTTGAGGAGCAACCGTTCGGCCTGACCGAATGCAGCGCCACCTCCGGCTCGTGCGACCTGGAAACCGGCTGCCGCATTCGCGGAAACTGGTTGAATATCAGCACCGTGGTGCGGCGTGCGCTGGAAGACGTCAGCCTCGCCGACATGGTCGAACCCGTTACACACACGACACTCGATGGCGTCCATCCGATCCATGGACCGGACCGCCGTAACAAACACACCACGGCATGACCTGGAGGCTAGCAGCATGAAAACCACCACCCGCCCCGACCCGATCGGAAACTTTCTGGACAAGGATTACGCCGCCGGTTTCGTCACGACACTGGAAACCGACTCCGTGCCGAAGGGTTTGTCGGAAGACGTGATACGCGGAATTTCGGCGCGCAAAGGCGAACCGGAGTTTCTGCTCGAATGGCGTCTCAAGGCGTATCGAAACTGGCTGGAGATGAGCTCTCCACAATGGGCGATGGTGAGTTATCCGCCCATCGACTTTCAGGACATCGTCTATTACTCAGCACCCAAGTCGAAGAAGGATGGCCCGCAAAGTCTCGACGACGTCGACCCCGAACTGTTGCGCACCTTCGAGAAGCTTGGCGTGCCTTTGCACGAGCGCGCGCGCCTGGCCGGCGTGGCGGTGGATGCGGTGTTCGATTCAGTGTCGGTCGGCACCACCTTCCAGAAGGAGTTGAGCCAACACGGCATCATCTTCTGTTCGTTCTCCGAGGCAGTGAAGGAGCACCCGGAACTGGTGAAGAAGTATCTCGGCACTGTCGTGCCGCCGGGCGACAACTTCTACGCTGCGCTGAATTCCGCGGTGTTCTCCGACGGCTCCTTCGTGTTCATCCCCAAAGGCGTGAAATGCCCGATGGAGTTGTCCACCTACTTCCGCATCAACGCCCGCGACACCGGGCAGTTCGAACGCACCCTGATCATCGCCGAGGAAGGCGCGTCGGTGAGCTATCTCGAAGGCTGTACCGCGCCGATGCGCGACGAGAATCAGCTCCATGCGGCAGTGGTCGAGCTGGTCGCGCTCGACGACGCCAAGATCAAGTATTCCACGGTGCAGAACTGGTATCCCGGCGACAAGGACGGCAAGGGCGGCATCTACAACTTCGTCACCAAACGTGGTGACTGCCGCGGCGCACGCTCGCACATCTCATGGACGCAGGTCGAGACCGGCTCCGCGATCACCTGGAAGTACCCCAGTGTGATCCTGCGTGGCGACGACTCCGTGGGTGACTTCTACTCAGTCGCGCTCTCCAACCATCGCCAGCAGGCCGACACCGGCACCAAGATGATCCACATGGGGCGCAACACCAAAAGCACCATTCTATCCAAGGGCATCTCCGCCGGGCGCGGCAGCAACACCTTCCGCGGTCTGGTGCGGGTCAGCCCCAAGGCCGAGGGCGCACGCAACTACACCCAGTGCGACTCCCTGCTGATTGGCGACCGCTGTGCCGCACACACCTTCCCGACCATCGAGGTGCGCCACCCTTCGGCGCGGGTCGAGCACGAGGCGACGACCTCTCGCATCGGGGAGGATCAGCTGTTCTACGCCATGCAGCGTGGTATCAGCGCGGAGGATGCCGTGTCGATGATCGTCAACGGCTTCTGTCGCGAAGTATTCAAGGAACTACCCATGGAATTCGCCGTCGAGGCGCAAAACCTGCTTGGCGTCAGCCTCGAAGGCAGTATCGGATAAGGAGAACCACACAATGCTCGAGATCAACAATCTACAGGCTTCAGTCGACGGCACGGCCATCCTCAAGGGTCTGAACCTGAACGTGAAGGACGGTGAAGTGCATGCCATCATGGGACCGAACGGATCGGGCAAGAGCACGCTCGCACAGGTGCTGGCCGGACGCGACACGTTCGAAGTCACGGGCGGCAGCGTCACCTGGGACGGACAGGATCTGCTCGCGATGGAAACCGAGGAGCGCGCGCGCTCCGGTCTGTTTCTCGCGTTTCAGTATCCGGTCGAGATCCCCGGCGTATCGAACGCCTACTTCCTCAAGGCCGCAGTCAATGCGGTACGCCGTCATCGCGGCCTGCCCGAGTTCGACGCGATGGACTTCCTCGCCCGCGTGAAGGCCGAGATGAAGGCGGTCGATATGCGCGAGGAGTTCCTTTATCGCTCCGTGAATGAGGGCTTTTCGGGCGGCGAGAAGAAGCGCAACGAAGTGCTGCAGATGGCGCTGCTCGAGCCCCGCCTGGCCATCCTCGACGAAACCGATTCAGGTCTGGACATCGACGCACTGAAAGTCGTCGCCGACGGCGTCAATCGCCTGCGTTCGTCCGAACGCTCGCTGATCGTGATCACCCACTATCAGCGTCTGCTCGACTACATCGTGCCCGATCATGTGCATGTTTTGTCGAAGGGACGCATCGTGCGCTCCGGCGGCCGCGAGCTCGCACTGGAGCTCGAAGAGCACGGTTACGGCTGGATCGGAGACGAAAGCGAAGCGACTGGTGCGCCGGGCGCTGCAGGCGGCCAGTCATGAGCGCCATCGACACCTGGGTCGCGCATTTCGATGCGCGCGCGGCGAACCTCGCGGGCGCGGGCATACCATGGCTGAGTACACTGCGCCGACAGTCCATCGACCGTTTCGCTGCGGAAGGCTGGCCGACACGCCGGCTCGAAAACTGGCGCCACACGTCGCTCGCCTTCATGGAGCAGCAGTCCTTCAGCGCCCCGGTCGCACCCGCCGACCCGGACCACACGCTCACGCCATTGCGCGGAGCGGACGACGCGAAGGCGGACGGCCACTGGCTGGTGTTCGTCGGCGGGCGCCATGCGCCTGCGCTATCGACCATCGGCCCTCTGCCCGCTGGTGCGTCGATCGCGAGCCTTGCCGATGCGCTCAACGACCCGCAACACGCGACGGCCGCAGACATCGAAGAGGCCTACGGCAAGGCCGACGACGGCGACAGCCCGGCCGCACTCAATACCGCATTGGCGAGCGACGGTGCGATAATCCGTCTCGCGCGCGGCGTGGCCGTCGAAGCGCCCATCCATCTGGTCTTTATTGCCGGCCCAGACGACGCGACACGCCATCTGCGCAACCTCGTCATCGCCGACGCCGGCGCAAACGCGACCATCGTCGAACACTATCCCGATAGCGGTGCGGCGGCGACACTCACCACGGTCGCCACGCGTATCCGTGCAGGCGCCGACGCCCACATCACGCACATGAAACTGCAGCAGGAAAGCGTGCAGGCCATTCACATCGCCACCATCGACGCGTTGCAGTCGCGCGGTTCGATGTTTGCATCCCATTCGCTGTCCTTCGGCGCGCGCCTCGCCCGCAACGACATCCGCACCCGTTTCGACGGCGAGGCATGCGAGACCCTGTTCAACGGTCTGTATCACGTCGATGAACGGCGCCACGTCGACCACCAGACCCTGATCGACCACGCCCAGCCGCTCGGCACCAGTCGCGAGTTCTACCGCGGTCTGCTCGACGGCAGTTCGCGCGGTGTTTTCGCCGGGCGTATCGTCGTGGCCCAGGACGCCCAGCGCAGCGATGCGATGCAGCGCTGCGACAACCTGCTGCTGTCGCGCATGGCCGAGGCTGACGCGCGTCCGGAACTCGAAATCTACGCCGACGACGTCAAGTGCGCCCACGGTGCCACCGTCGGGCAGATGGATGAAGACAGCCTGTTCTACCTGCGCACGCGCGGGCTGGACGAGGGCCATGCGCGACAGCTGCTCACGTATGCGTTTGCTGCCGAGGCGCTCGCACGTATTGGCCTCGTGCCGCTGCGCGAACGCGCACGGATGGCGTTGCTCGCGCGCCTGCCCGGGGGCGAACGCCTGGAGGAAGTGTTGTGAACATGATCAACGATGCCACTCACCTTTGGCCCGAACGCCTGCAAGTGGCTGGGGACTTCCCCATCCTTGCGCGCCCGGTGCATAAGCGTCGCCTTGCCTATCTCGACAACGGCGCGACCACACAAAAACCCGATGTGGTGATCGAGGCCGAACGGCGCTTTTATCGCGAATCCAACGCCAACATCCACCGCGGCGTGCATTGGCTGTCGCAGCACGCGACCGACCTCTACGAAGCTGCGCGCGGTACCGTGCAGCGCTTCATCAATGCCCCCCACGCCGACAACATCGTGTTCACCCGCGGCACGACCGAGGCGATCAATCTCGTCGCACAAAGCTGGGGGCGCACGCAGCTACGCGCCGGTGACGAGATCCTGATCACCACCATGGAGCATCACTCCAACATCGTGCCGTGGCAGATGCTGTGCGAACAGACCGGGGCGGTGCTCAAGGTCGCCCCCGTGACCGATGCGGGAGAACTCGACTGCGAAGCCTTCGAGGCATTGCTCGGGGATCGCACCCGTCTGGTCGCAATATCCCACGTATCGAACGCGCTCGGCACCATCAATCCGGTCGAGCATCTCACGCGCAGGGCACAGGCAGCCGGTGCGCTCGTCCTGATCGATGGCGCACAGGCGGTAGCCCACCAGAAGGTCGACGTGCAGGCGCTGGGCTGCGACTTTTACGCGTTCTCAGGCCACAAGCTGTACGCACCGACCGGCATCGGCGCGCTGTATGGGCGCGGCGAATTGCTCGACGCGATGCCGCCATGGCAGGGCGGTGGCGACATGATTCGCACGGTCAGCTTCGAGGGCACGACCTACGCCGACGCGCCACAGCGCTTCGAGGCCGGCACACCGAACATCGCCGGCTCGATCGCGCTCGCCGCGGCCATCGACTACGTCACCGGAGTCGGCATCGATCGCATCGCCGCCCACGAACATGCGCTGCTCGCGCATGCGACGGCCGCGCTCGGCGACATTGAAGGGCTGCGTCTGATCGGCACGGCCGCGCACAAGGCCGCCATCGTGTCGTTCATCATCGACGGCATCCACCCCCACGACCTCGGCACCATACTGGATACCGAAGGCGTTGCGATCCGCGCCGGCCACCATTGCGCCATGCCGCTGATGACCCGCTTCGGTATTCCCGGCACCGCACGCGCATCATTCGCGATGTACAACGACGAAACCGATATCGCCGCGCTGGTCGCCGCCATCCACAAGGCCCAGGACCTTTTCGGCACCCGCCGCTCACATTGACCCCACGAGACCGCCCATGAGCGACATCCACGACAATCTGCGCGAGCTCTACCAGGAGTTGATTTTCGATCACAACCGCAAGCCGCGCAATTTTCACCCCATGCCCGACGCCGACCATTACGCCGAAGGGCACAACCCGCTGTGCGGCGACCAGCTCACGGTGTACCTGCGTATCGAAGACGGGGTGATTGCGGAGGCGAGTTTCGTCGGCCACGGCTGCGCCATTTCGACCGCGTCTGCCTCGCTGATGACCGAAGCGATCAAGGGCAAGCCGGTCACTGAGGTCGAGGCCTTGTTCCGCGACTTCCACGCCATGCTCACCGAAGCCTCGCCCGAACAGGTCGAGGCGGCGCGCGACTTTGGCAAGCTCGCGGTTTTTGCCGGCGTGCGCGAGTTTCCCGCGCGGGTCAAATGCGCCACGCTGGCCTGGCACACCCTGCACAACGCGATCGTCGGCGCCAGCGACCTGGCACGCACAGAATGAGGAGTCAATGACCATGGGCGACCGCCACGCCGAAACCGAAGCTCGCATCCTGAACCGCGATTGCGCGGCAGTGAGCGTTCCCTGGGGTCGTTCGGAAACGCTGGAAGAAGGCAGCTACGCGCTGATCACCCAGCGCCTGGGCGGCTCGATCACCGTGATGACAGGCGGAAATCTTTACCGCATCGACGAACGCAACGCCGACGCACTGGGTTTGGAGCCGCAGATCCCCGACGCCGCCCTGGCGACCACCAGCGTCGAGGGCGAAACCGACGCCGAGAGGATCGAGCGCGCCGCATGGGCGCAGCTGGGTACCTGTTTCGATCCCGAGATTCCGATCGACATCGTCAACCTGGGGCTGGTCTACGCCTGCACCGCCGAAGCGCTACCAGATGGGACCTACCGTGTCGCGGCGAACATGACGCTCACGTCCCCGGGCTGCGGCATGGGTACGCTGATTGCGGACGAGGCCCATCACAAGCTGCTGACGATTCCCGGCGTCAGCGAGGCATCCGTGGATCTGGTGTGGGATCCGCCGTGGAGCCGCGAGATGATGAGCGAAGCGGCCCGCCTGGAGATGGGCCTGATGTGATGTGGCTCCCGCCCCCAGTGCGTCAGCCCCGAGTAGATCGTCCTATCGTGGGCGGGTTAATGACTTGAAAGGAATCCATGAAGCTGGCGGAGAGGGCGGGATTCGAACCCGCGTTAGGGTATTACCCTAAACACGCTTTCCAGGCGTGCGACTTAAACCACTCATCCACCTCTCCGTGGAAGCCCGCGATTTTAACAGAACTCAAGCGCTGCGGAACCCCTTTCGACTCGGCGCAAGCTGCGACCGACGCCTGTCGGTCAACTCTACGGCGTCTGCGAGTCCGGCTCCGAATTGAAGTCTTCAGGGCCAAGTCTGGGGTAACGGACATAGTCCACCAGATTCTGGATCTCCGCAGGGGGCGGGCGCGTCAGCAGGCTGACGATCACGATGGTGACAAAGCCCAGGGCAACGCCGAACATGCCGGCGGAAATCGGATGGATGCCGAACCACGCGTTGTCCAGCGAGCCGCCGAAGAACGGGTGGGTGCGCACCACGTAGAACAGCGTGGTCGCCAGACCGGCTAGCATGCCCGAAATCGCACCCTCGCGATTCGCGCGCTTCCAGAAGATGCCGAGCACCAGCGCCGGAAAGAACGAGGCCGCAGCGATCGAGAACGCCATGCCGACCATGAACAGAATGTTGTCCGGACGCAGCGACGCGACCCAGGCCGCGACGACCGCGACGATCAGCAACTGCCCCTTGGAGATCACCAGGCGCCGGTGGGTCGAGGCATGCGGATTGATGACCTTGTAGTAGAAGTCGTGGGACAACGCATTGGAGATGGTCAGCAGCAGACCGTCCGCAGTCGATAACGCCGCGGCCAGCCCCCCTGCCGCGACCAGACCGGCCACCACATACGGCAGGCCCGCAATCTCGGGGGTGGCCAGCACGATGACGTCGGTGTTGAGGCTCAATTCGGCGAGCTGCAGTAAGCCGTCGCCGTTGATGTCCTCGATCTTGACCATCCCGACCCTGCCCCAGGACGCCACCCATTTGGGCAGTTCGGCGATGCTGGAGCCGATCAGGTTAGTATAGACCTCCCACTTCGCGAACACGGCATAGGCCGGCGCGGTCACGTACAGCAGAAAGATGAAGAACAGCGACCAGAACACCGACTTGCGTGCCTCGACCACCCCCGGCGTCGTGTAGTAACGCATCAGGATGTGCGGCAGCGAGGCCGTGCCGACCATCATCACGAACATCAGCGCGAGGAAGTTGTTGTGCGAGATGCGCGAGGCCTCGGGCGTCGCACCGGGGTAAGCTTCGGCGTGTCGAGGCGGAATCTCGGCGCGTCGCAGCGCCTCCTGACGCGCCCGCTCCCACTGTTCATGCGCCTGCTCCGGGGTCCTGGGCAGATCGCGCAGCGCGCGTTCGGTTAACGAAATATCCCGTGCCGACGCATTCGTCATGCGCAGTTCGTTGAGGCTGTCGATCAGCGACCGGCGCTCCTGCTCCAGCGACTCGGGCAGATGCAGGATCTTGGCCGCATAATCGTCGGCGCGATAGCGATACTGCTGCTGGACCTGCGCTTCGGCCGGATCCTCGAACAGCTCGGACTCCTTTTCGGACAACTGGCTGAGGACGCTGCCATAGACCGCCTGCGGAATCGGGATGCCGGTGACCTTGTACGACAGAATCACCACCGGGACCAGGTAGGCGATGATCAGGATTACGTACTGCGCGACCTGGGTCCAGGTCACCGCGCGCATGCCGCCGAGAAACGAGCACACCAGAATGCCGGCCAGGCCGATGAACAGTCCGATCTCGAACTCGACGCTGACGAAACGACTGGTGATCAGACCGACACCGTAGATCTGCGCCACCAGATACACGAAACTCGCCAGCGCGGCGGCGACCAGTCCGACCAGACGGGCGACGTTGCCCTTGTAGCGCGCACCCAGAAAATCCGGAATCGTGTACTGGCCGAACTTGCGCAGATAGGGGGCGAGCAGCAATGCAACCAGCACGAACCCACCGGTCCAGCCGGTCACGAAGGCGAGCCCTTCGAACCCTGCGAAATACAACGTTCCGGCCAGACCGATGAACGAAGCCGCGCTCAGCCAGTCGGCCGCGGTGGCCATGCCGTTGAACACCGCCGGTACTCGCCGACCCGCGACATAGTACTCGGACACGTCGGAGGTGCGACTCATCACGCCGATGCCGGCATAGATCGCGATCGTCGCGAACAGGAATACATGGCCGATCGCCGACTGCGACATGCCGAGGTATTCGCCGATCGCCAGCAAACCGATGAAGAAGACGAAACTGCCCGTGTACCACGTGTAGTAGCGCTTGAGCTGGCGGGAGTACCCGTTGTGGCCGCTCACTGCAGGCCTTTGCTCCAGGTCGGTGCGGCGACGCGGGCCTCCCGCAGCGCGCGTTCGGCGAAGATTGCAGCGGTCTGCCGACCGTCAGTCAATACTTGATCCTCGCGTAGTACGACTTCTCGGCGGCCTCCCGAGCCTCACGCAGCGTCCGGATCCCCTTGTCGGCCAGCAGCGGGATCATCTTTATGAAGATCTCCGCGGTCACGATCGCGTCGCCGAGCGCGGTGTGCCGTCCGACGATGTTCAGGTTGAGTCGATCGGCCACGGCATCCAGGCGATGCGAATCCTGATTCGGATGCAACACCGCCGACAGCAACAAGGTGTCGAGCACCGGCTGATCGAAGACCAGACCGGTCGTCTTTTCCTTGATCTGCAGGAAACGCATGTCGAACGCCGCATTGTGGGCGATCAGCACGGTGTCGCTGGCAAAAGCGTGGAAGGCCGGCAGGACCTTGTCGATGGTCGGCTGCCCGACCAGCATCTCGGGCTGGATGCCATGGATCGGGATGGACTCGGGCGCGAGCTTGCGGCGCGGGTCGACCAGTTGCTCGAAGGATTCCTGCCGCAACATCTTGCCGTTGACGATACGGGTCGCGCCGATCTGGATGATCTCGTCACCCTGGGACGGATTCAGGCCGGTGGTTTCGGTATCGAAAACCGTATAGGTGAGTTCGGTCAGCAGGCGGTCGTCGAGGGCATGGGACTTCTCCGACCATTTGAACAGGTCGAAATCGTAGTACTCCGGACGGCTCTCGCCGCGCGACAGCAGCGACGAGTCGATCTGCTCCTGCGGGTTCGCGGCCGGCAGCAGGATCCTGAAGAAAGCGCGATGCTTGACCTTCTCGCGCTCGAGCCAGATCTCACCGCCATGGCGCTCGACGACGTCGCGCACAGTGAGCGGGCTGCTCTCGCCATCGAAGTTCATCGCTTCGAGTTCCCAACTCATCACCGTTTCGGTGCTCATCGCCTGTCCCTGCCAGATCAGGTCCAGATGGACCAGACGGCCTGCACTGCTGAGACGGAAGCGAACCTCGCGAACCTCGAACTCCTCGGACAGTCGATTGACCAGATAGAGCAGCGCCTGCAGCAGCGAAAAGCTGTCCACTTTTACCCACAGGGATTGGTCCAGCTCCTCGATCTTGGTCGGGACCTTCAGCCGTGCCTCGATCCGTCGCTGTGCGGCTTCAACCAGATCGGCCCCCAGCATCTCCTCCAGCGGCCAGCGCGCCTTCAGGGCGTCGGCGAACTGGTTGGCGGTCTCGTCGAGTCGCTCGCTCATCGACTTCACTTCGTCCCGGATGACACCCCGGAAACGCGCCCTGAGCGCCTCCTCGAGATCGGAGTAGTCGAGCATCTCGGCGGCGGCACGCACATTGGCGAGCGCTGCGCGGTTGCCCTCGGTGAGCACATGCAGCATCTGATCGCGCCGGGATTCATTCTCGAAATTGCGGGTGATGTTGTCGAGCATCAGGATGAAGCCGGTCATCTGCCGCTCGGCGTCGGGATCATCGTCACTTGCAGGATTTCCCAGCGAACCGCTGAGCACCGGCGACATCTGCACGCGCAGCAACTGCCCTGCCCGGCCCGTCGTGATGAAGTTTGCGTCGGCCTGCTCGGTCTCATGACGCAGCTTGTGCTGAATGGTTTCCAAAGCGTGGGCAACCAGGTTGCGATCGAACACGGCGTAGATCGACCGTCCCAGGCCAATCAGTTCGCCGCCGCCAGCAACCGTGGGTGCATCCGACAAGGCCCGGAACTGCTGCCTGGCCCGGCTGTTGTATAGCAGGATACGCCCGTCCAGATTGCACACGACGACGCTCTGGGTCAGTTCGGACATCAGCGCCGCCAGACGATTCTTTTCCTCCTCGACCGATCTCTTGGCTTCGGCGATCTGTGCTTCGACATCGCGAAGAAGTTCATCCCGCTGCTGAGCAAGCGCATTGGCTGTCTTGGCGAGTTCCCGGACTTCCGGGGGGCCCTTGGGCTCGATGCGGAACTCGCGATTTGCACTGAGCATGAGGTGCTGCTGCTCGGCCATGCGCAACAGCCCCTTCACGTACTGGCGAAACAACCACCGGATGACGCCCACACCGGCGGCGAATCCGATGATCGTCATAATCGCGCCCAAGGGCAGGCGCGGGCCGATCAGGTCGTTCAGCAGTGTCTGCTCGGCCGGTTCGGCACTGAGCCAGATCAGGATCGCGGTCAACACGAACGGCCCGGTCATCAGCAGACCGAGCACGATGATGGCCAGGATAAAACGAGTTCGCGCGTTCATGCGTCAACCCTCGGCCAGCATGCTGCGTACGCGCTCCACCAGTTCCTTGGTCGAGAATGGCTTGGTCATGTAGGCATCCGCGCCCAGAGCCAGACCCTTCGCTACCTCGGTGTCCCGTCCCTTTGCCGTTAGCATCAGGATCCGCACGGATTTCAGCGCGGGATCCCTCTTGATCTCCTGGCAGACCTCGAAGCCGCTCTTCTTCGGCATCATCACGTCGAGCAACACGAGATCGGGCATTTGACTGCGTATCTTGTCGATCGCCTCGGCACCATCGACCGCGATCGAGACATCGAAGCCCTCGCGTTTCATCAAAAACTCGAGCGAAATGACAATGTTCTGCTCATCATCCGCAATCAGAATCTTGTTTCCCATACGGCTCCCCCATTTTTTTAGATTCTATTTCATTCCGGACTTTGTGCCCCGTCCTGCACGCGTCGTGCATTCGGAAGTGAGAACGAAAAAGTCGCACCCTTGCCCGGAGGCGAATCCACCCACATGTGGCCGCCAAAATGCTCGATGATCTGGCGGCTGATCGGTAACCCGAGTCCCGTGCCCTGCGTCCGGTCCTTCTGATCGCCGCCCTGACGGAACTTCTCGAACAGGAAAGGCATGAACTCCGGTTTGATGCCCGGTCCGTTGTCGCTGACCGAGACGCGAATGTCATCGCCGTCCCAGTCGAGCGTCACGCCGACACGACCCTCGCCCTTGGGCACGAACTTCGCGGCGTTGGACAACAGGTTCAGCATCACCTGCATCAGTCGGTCGTGATCGGCCAGCAGGTGCGGCGCGTGGTCGGTCAGGCGCAGTTCGACCACGGCCCCATGCTCACGAAACAACTGCTCGGTCGCCCCGACCGCGCGCTCGACCAGTTCACGCATGTCCAGATCCGTATTGTGCCACTCGGCATGCCCAGACTCGATCTTGGCGAGATCGAGCACCTGATTGACGAGACGGGTCAGGCGCTCGGTTTCAGACACGATGATGGCGAGAAAGCGCATTCGATCGTCGACCGCAATTTCCGGGTCTTCCAGCAGCATCTCGGACAGCGCGCGAATCGAGGTCAAGGGCGTGCGCAGTTCATGCGTGACCGAAGACATGATGTCGTCCTTGAGCCGATCGAGTTCCTTCAGCTGCTCGTTCGCGTCCCGCAACTCCTTGGTGGCCGCCTCGAGTTCGCGCGATTTTTCCTCGAGCTGATGCGAATAGGCCCTCACTTGCGAAGCCTCGTCGAGGATATTCATCACCTCCTCCAGGCCGAGCGGCTCCTCCTGCACGACCGACGAGACCATCACGCGCGCCGATGCGCTGCCAATCGCACCCGCCAGTTGCGTCTCGGCGAAATGAACCAGTCCGGCGTCCGCCTTGATCTGATCCAGGCTCGCATATCCCCGTTGTCGCGCATACTGACTGAACAGGCGATGGGTCTTCGCGCTCCCAAGGAACCGCGACACGAGCGGGAGCAGATCCCTGACCTCGGCGCTGCCACGCCAGAAGGTGGCCGGCTCTGCGCGCTGGCTCTTGAACACATCGACGAACAGGGTCGCCTGGCTTGCCTCCTGGCCGGTGGGCTCGCGGAACAGGGACACTACGATGTAGAAGCCTATGTTCGCAAAGAGACTCCAGAACAGTGCATGGCTGATGTTGTCCAGCCCGGTCAGTCCGAACAGCTGCTCCGGTTTGAGCAGTTCGAAACCGAACAGGCCGTGTTCGAGAAAATTCGGATCCAGCCATCCCGACTTCGCAAACGAAGGCAGCATCAGCGTGTACGCCCATACGGAAAAACCTGCCAGCAGACCGGCCAGCGCACCTTCGCGCGTGCCGCCTCGCCAATACATGCCAACCAGCATCGCCGGTGCGAACTGGGCGACCGCAGCGAAACTGATCAAACCGATGCTGACCAGCGCATATGCTTCACCCGCCAGCCTGAAATACAGATAGCCCAGCAGCACGACGATCAGGATCGACCCGCGTCGTATCATCAGCAGCAGACCAGTGAGATCGGGCTGGGTAGACCGGTCGAAGCGCTTGCTGCGCAGGAGCAGGGGCATCACCAGGTCGTTGCAGATCATCGTCGACACCGCGATCGTCTCGACAATGACCATGCCGGTCGCGGCCGACAGCCCGCCCACGAATACGAACAGCGCAAGCGCCTCCTTGCCGTGCGACAAGGGTAGCGACAGCACGAAGGTGTCCGGGTCCACGGCCGATCCGAAGTGGAGCAGGCCACCGAACGCGATCGGCAGCACGAAGATGTTGATCAGCAAGAGATAGAGCGGAAAGAGCCAGGTGGCGCGGCGCAGATGCTGCTCGTTGACGTTTTCGACGACGGTGACCTGAAACTGGCGCGGCAGAAAGATCACCGACAGCATCGCGAGCAATACCAGCGCGAACCATCCACCGTAGCTCGCGCTGCTGCCCTCCGCAATCGTCAGCAGGGGCGCCAGTTCGGGATCCTTGAAGGCACGCTCGAAGATGTCGCCGAAACCGTTGTAGATGCCGTAGGTTACGAACAGGCCGACCGCCAGGAACGCAACCAGCTTCACCACCGATTCGAACGCGATCGCGGCTACCATGCCCTCGTGTCGCTCGGTGGCGTCGAGATGGCGGGCGCCGAACAGGATGGTGAACACCGCGAGAATGATCGCGACATAAAGCGTGCTGTCCTGAAACCAGTAAGCGGCATGCACCGCTTGATAACCCTCATCCGGCAGCGCGGTCAGCACCGCATAGCCGCTGGCGATCGCCTTCAGTTGCAGCGCGATGTAGGGAATGATCCCGACCACCGTGATGATCGTGACCAAGCCACCGAGCAGGTGACTCTTGCCGTAGCGGCTCGCAATGAAGTCGGCGATCGACGTGATGCGGTACGTCTTTGCGATGCGGAGCATCTTGAGGACGATCAACCACGACAGGGTCATTGCAAGCGTCGGGCCCAGATAAATCGGCAGGAACCACACGCCGCCCGACGCCGCTCGTCCGACACTGCCGAAATAGGTCCAGGCCGTGCAGTACACCGCCATGGACAGCGCATAGGTCCACGGGTTGGAGATGATCGAACGCCCCTGCTCGGCACGGCGGTCGCCGAAATGCGCGACGGCGAAGAGCAGAAGAAGGTAGGCGAACGAGACGCCGACGACCAGCGTACCGGAGAGCATCAACTGTCCTCAGCGCATGCCGCGTTCCACGGTCCAGGCGATGACGGCGATCACGGCCCCCCAGACAGCGAACATGAAGACATAGACCATCGGAAAGCCGAACACGGCCTCCGGCCGATCGAACAATGACAGCAGCGGATAATTGAACAACAGTGCCGCGGTCAGGAAGACCGCCACGAGACGTTGCCTGGCAAGACCTCTACGCATCATGCTTCCCTCATGATGACGAACGCCGTCTGATTATAACGGCCCGCACGTCGCAATAAGCGACGAGAAGCTCGCAAACGAAAAAAAGCGCGCCTGCGCGCGCTCTTTCCCTCCCATTCGCCAGCTACCGGCCGGCTACCTTCATTACACGAACCGGGGGCAGGCCTCTGACGGACCGCTCCCCGGAAGGGGTAGTCAGGCTGCAGAAGCCTTCAACTGCTCCAGGATTGCCGGGTTCTCCAGCGTGGACGTATCCTGGACAATCTCCTCCCCCTTCGCCAGCTGACGGAGCAGCCGGCGCATGATCTTGCCCGAACGGGTCTTGGGCAGGTTTTCACCGAAGCGGATGTCCTTGGGCTTGGCGATGGGACCGATCTCCTGGCCGACCCAGGCCGACAACTCCTTGATCATCGCCTTGGCCTCATCGCCGGTCGGGCGCGGGCCCTTGAGGACCACGAAAGCGACGATGGCCTCGCCGGTGACATCGTCCGGACGACCGACGACCGCAGCCTCGGCAACTTTCTCGTGTGCAACCAGAGCGGACTCGATCTCCATCGTGCCCATGCGGTGACCGGATACGTTCAGCACGTCGTCGATGCGGCCCGTGATCGTGAAGTAGCCGGTGTCCTTGTCGCGGATGGCGCCGTCGCCCGCGAGGTACAGCTTGCCCTTGAAATCGTCCGGGTAGTAGGTCTTCTTGAAGCGCTCCGGATCGCCATACACGTTGCGAATCATCGCCGGCCACGGACGCTTGATCACCAGGATTCCGCCCTGTCCGTTCGGCACTTCGGTGCCGGTCTCGTCCACTACGGCGACCATGACGCCCGGGAACGGCAGCGTGCAGGAACCCGGAACCATCGGTGTCGCACCCGGCATCGGCGTGATGACATGTGCGCCGGTCTCGGTCTGCCAGAAGGTATCCACGATCGGGCAGCGCTTTCCGCCGACATTCTCGTAATACCACTCCCAGGCCGCCGGATTGATCGGCTCACCCACCGAACCCAGGATACGCAGGGACGACAGGTCGTACTTGCCTGGATGAACCGACGGGTTGTTGTCGGCAGCCTTGATCAGCGACCGGATCGCGGTCGGAGCCGTATAGAAGATCGTGACCTTGTGGTCCTGGATCATCCGCCAGAAACGGCCCGCGTCCGGGAAGGTCGGCACGCCCTCGAAAACGATCTCGGTGGCGCCGCATGCAAACGGACCGTAGGCGATGTAGGAGTGGCCGGTCACCCAGCCGATATCGGCGGTACACCAGAAAATGTCGTCCGGCTTGATGTCGAAAGTGTACTTCATCGACATCGCCGCCTGCACCAGATAACCGCCGGACGAATGCTGCACGCCCTTGGGTTTGCCGGTCGACCCGGACGTATAGAGAACGAACAAAGGATGCTCTGCCTCCACCCACTCGGGCTCGCACTCCTCTGATTGATTGGCGCAGACATCGTGGAACCAACTGTCGCGGCCCTCGACCATCTTGCATTCACCACCGGTACGCTTGACGACGACGACGTTCTTCACACAGTCGCATCCGCCGAGAGACAGCGCTTCGTCCGCGATCGACTTCAGCGGCAATGCCTTGCCACCGCGGAACTGACCGTCGGACGTGATCAGGGCGACGGCCGCTGCATCTTCGATACGGTCGCGCAACGCATGCGCCGAAAAACCGCCGAACACCACCGAATGGGTCGCACCGATGCGGGCGCAGGCCTGCATCGCAACGACGCCTTCGATCGACATCGGCAAGTAGATCACGACGCGATCGCCCTTCTTGACGCCCATGCCGCGCAACGCGTTGGCGAACTTGGACACGCGGGACAGCAGATCCTTGTAGGTGACCTTGGTCACGTCGCCGTTGTCGGCTTCGAAGATCATCGCGACCTTGTCACCGAGGCCGTTCTTCACGTTGCGATCGAGGCAGTTGTATGAGACGTTCAGCTTGCCATCGGCAAACCATTTGAAGAACGGGGCATTGCTCTCGTCCAGCACCTGCGTGAAGGGAACCTTCCACTCCACCAGTTCCCGGGCATGACGCGCCCAGTAACCCTCGTAGTCGTCCTCCGCCTCCTTGCACAGCGCGAGGTATGCATCCATTCCCGAAATCGCTGCATTCCTGACCAACTCTTCCGACGGCTGGTACACGGGGCCTTGTTGTTCATTGGACATACTTACCTCTCCTCAACTGATTGAATTGGTTGAAGCTCTAAACTACGCCACGGATTCGTGCGGAACCGGCATAGCCGGCCACCTTTTTTCCGGGCCGATTTACGGCAGGACGAACATCTTGAAGTGTGCGATATTCAAGGATATCTATCTTACACAGGACTTACAATTGCGGGAACTGATCCGCATCAATGTATCATGCGCCTGCCCTCAAGTGCGCGGCCAACCGGCACCGCCCGTCCGACATCTTCCGGGTGGCTGCGCCATCATGATGCCGAGATCCCCTGGCGGAGGTGCTGCTAGAATCCCTGCTGTCGGAAACCGCATTGTTTCCAGTCGACCGGAGAAAGCTCATGACCGTGATTCGCGAAGAAGACCTGATTCAGTCCGTTGCGGACGCCTTCCAGTACATCAGTTATTACCATCCGCTCGACTACATCAAGGCTTTGGGTCAGGCGTGGGAGCGCGAGGAAAGTCCGGCCGCCAAGGACGCCATTGCGCAGATCCTGACGAATTCCCGCATGTGCGCGGAGGGCCATCGTCCGATCTGTCAGGATACCGGCATCGCGGTCGTCTTCCTCAAGATCGGCATGGACGTTCGCTGGGACGCGACGATGAGCGTTCAGGACATGGTCAACGAGGGCGTGCGCCGGGCCTACAACCATCCGGATAACAAGCTCAGGGCCTCGGTGTTGCTCGATCCGGCCGGCAAACGCCAGAACAGCAAGGACAATACCCCTGCGGTGGTCCACTACGAGATCGTACCGGGTCACCATGTCGAGGTGATCTGTGCAGCCAAGGGGGGTGGTTCGGAGAACAAGTCCAAGATGGTCATGCTCAACCCGTCCGACTCCATCGTTGACTGGGTGCTCAAGACCCTGCCGACGATGGGTGCCGGCTGGTGCCCGCCCGGCATTCTCGGCATAGGCATCGGCGGCACGCCGGAGAAGGCGATGCTGCTCGCCAAGGAATCCTTGATGGCGCCGGTAGACATTCATGAGCTACGGGAAAAATCCGCCTCCGGAGCGACCCTCACCCGCACCGAGGAACTGCGACTGGAACTGATGGAAAAGGTCAATGCACTGGGCATCGGCGCGCAGGGTCTGGGCGGGCTGACCACCGTGCTCGACGTGAAGATCATGGATTATCCGACGCACGCGGCCAGCCTTCCGGTTGCGATGATCCCGAACTGTGCAGCGACCCGGCATGTGCACTTCCACCTCGACGGCTCGGGCCCTGCGAAGCTGGAAACGCCAAGGCTGGAGGACTGGCCGCAGGTTACCTGGAAGGCGGACACCAACGTCGCGACACGTGTGAACCTGGACACACTGACAAAGGAAGAAGTCGCCTCGTGGAAACCCGGTCAGACCCTTCTTCTCAATGGCAGGATGCTCACCGGTCGCGACGCCGCACACAAGCGAATCCAGGACATGCTGGCCAAGGGCGAAAAGCTGCCGGTCGATTTCACCAACAGGGTGATCTACTACGTCGGGCCGGTGGATCCGGTTCGGGATGAAGTGGTCGGACCGGCTGGCCCCACCACGGCCACCCGCATGGACAAGTTCACCCGCATGATGCTGGAACAGACGGGCCTGATCTCGATGATCGGCAAATCCGAGCGGGGACCGGTCGCAATCGACGCGATACGTGACAACAAGTCGGCCTATCTGATGGCGGTGGGCGGCTCCGCCTATCTGGTGTCCAAGGCAATCAAGGAGGCCAAGGTCGTTGGCTTCGAAGATCTGGGCATGGAGGCGATCTACGAGTTTACGGTGGAAGACATGCCTGTGACCGTTGCAGTCGACTCCAACGGAACCAGCGTGCATGAGACCGGCCCCAAGGAATGGCAGGCGAAAATCGGTAAGATACCGGTCGCCGTGGCCTGACGATATTCGCCATGAGCAACGAGAACCGGGGATCGGCCCCGGTTT
>NZ_JBLLNL010000020.1:0-20848 GCF_048158365.1 Denitraticella aggregata
GCCATTCTGGTCTGTCCCCTGTTTCGCCCTGTTTCGCCCTGTTTCCTCTATTTCCCGTTTCCGTTGCACTTTTTGCATATTGCATAATCCGGTTCTCCGGTTTATACATATGACATGGACCGGAGACACATTGGTGGCGTGACCTTGATGGAACTGTTGGTGGTGATCGCCGTGCTGGCGATGCTGCTGACGATGGTGTCCGGTGCGTATGCCGCATTGATCGATAAGCGCCGGCTGGAGGGGGCGGCGGAGGCGGTGCGATCGCATCTGCAGCTTGCGCGCTCCGAGGCGATCCGGCAGATGAAGCCGATGACGGTGACGCACCCGGGCGCCGACGACCCGGTGTGGCGGCTCGGCCTTCATGACGATGGCGCATGCACGGCTGCCCTGGCCGACCCTGCCCTGCCCGGCGCGTGCACGATCTTTCGTGATGCGTCGCGGGTGCTGGCGGTCGTCGACGGTGCGCAGTACCCCGGCGTGCAGGCGAGCGCGAGCCGCCCGGTCACGCGCTTCGACGCGCTAAACGGCACGTCGTTCGGCACGAATGCCACGGTCAGGCTTCGTTCGCGCAGCGGCCACGAGGTGCGCGTGATCGTCGCCAACGTCGGACGGGTGCGGACCTGCTCACCGGCAGGCAGCGCGCATGTCGCCGGCTACACGGCATGCTGAGGCCCATCGTGAGCCGGTTCGATGCGCCCGGCTGCGGGCCCGACCCACGTGTGGTCGTGTCGAAGCTCGTGCGTCCGCTGTGCGTGCGACGCGGACATTCATCGCGACATCGGCGCTGCGGTTTCACGCTGATCGAACTGATGATCGTCGTGGCGGTGATCGCGATCCTGGCGACGATCGCCTATCCGGGCTACGCGCAGCATCTGCACAAGGCCCGTCGAACCGACGCCCACGCCGCGCTGTTGCGCGTCGAGATCGAGCAGCAGAAGCGACGTGCGATGGGCCTGGGCTATGCCGACAGCCTCGCCGGGCTCGGCCTCGCCGCCACGTCACCGGACGGACACTACATGCTGGACCTGGCGCTGGATGGCGACACCTTCGTGGCCACCGCCTCGCCACGGGGAGCGCAGTCGGGCGATGCCTGCGGCGACATCAGGCTGCGCTGGCTGGGCGGTAGCGCGCAATACACCGCCGACGGTGGCGACGCGCTACGGTGCTGGGGTCGATGATGCGGGCGCGTGCCGACCGCCTCCTCCAGCGCCCGGTGCGTCGCAGGCCGCGCCGCGACAGGCCGAACCCGCGACCTGGACAAGCCGGCGTGAGCCTGGTCGAGTTGATGATCGGCATGAGCATCGCGCTGCTTATGCTGGCCGGCCTGCTGAGCTTCTTCGTCACCTTCAACAAGAACCAGTTCGATCTGCTGCGCGGCATCCGGCTCGAGCAGGAGATCCGCTCCACGCTGGACTTCATGGTGCGCGATCTGCGGCGCGCAGGCTTCTGGCGGAACGCGCACCTGGACCTCCCGCAGCCGGTGATCTGCAACGCGAGCTTCTTCGACGGCTGTGCCGAAGCCGGCCCGCCGACACCGATCTTCAGCGTGTCCGGCAGCGCGATCAGCTACGCCTACGATGCCGACGACAGCGGCGAACCGGCACGATTCGGTTTTCGATTGCGCAGTGGCGCGGTCGAATACCATGCCAATGGTCAGTGGCTGTCGCTCACCGACGCCACGGCGACCCGGTTCACACAGCTGGAGATCACGCCGACCGAGCGCGCGGTCGACTTCGACCACGCGCATGCGCTGACGATCCGCATGCTGCGCATCACCGCGACGGCCGCGGTGCCGAACCATCCTCAACTGGTGCGCACCGTGACCCGCGAGGTCCGGATCCGCAACGACGACTACATCCGGTGAGGCTCACGAACATGGCCCCGCTCACGCACCGGCTCGGCCCGTCTCCCCGCCGCCACGGCGGTGCGGCCACGCTGCTGATCGCGCTGATCCTGCTCGCAGCGATGACGCTGGGCAGCGTCGTGGCGCAACGCAGCCTGGTGGCCGACCAGACCGTGGCCGGCAACTATCTGCGCTCGAGCCAGGCCCGGATGGCCGCGGAAGCCGGGCTGGAACTGACGGCTGCGCGCCTTCGCACCCGCAGCGGCCGGGCGGCGCTGCTGCTCCAGGACGACGGCATCCATACCGGGCCGGTCGACACCGTGCAGACGCACTCGAACGACGCGTTGTCCGCCATCGACGCGGAATCGACCGGTTTCAAGAGCGCGGCGATCGCACTGCAGGACGTGACGCCGGACGGCATGCGGTTCTCCATGCTGCGTGTGGACGCCCGCGGGTGCTGGCGCGAGGCGCTCGACGGCGCGCCAGCCTGCGAGCCGTGCTCGGCCTCATGCCCGAACACCGCACGCACGTCGGAGGTGCTCGCCTTCGCCCCGGCCCTGCTGGCCCCGCCGGTCGCCGCCCTGACGCTGCGGGGTCAGGCGGATCTGAATCACTCGGGGGTCCGGATCGCCAACACCGACACCGCGCTGGCCGGGCTCACGGTGCATGCCGGCGGCGCGGTGATCAACCGCGCCGACCACCACCTGATGACGCTGCCCGGCACCCCGCCGGCCGCAAGCCTTGCAGAAAACGACGCAGCGCTGTCCGCGACGCCCGCGACGGCGTTCTTCTACGGTTTCTTCGGGACGCAGAAACAACATTACCGCCTGGTCGCGGATGAGCGCCTCGAGTGCGCTGGCCACTGCAGCGCCACACTCGCCGGTCACGGCGGCGCGATCGTGTGGGTGGATATCGACGCCGGACGCTACACCCTGCAGGACGCGACGCTGGGCAGTCCGTCCGATCCGGTGATCCTGGTCGTCGACGGCGCGCTCGAGATTCGCGGCGCCACGACCATCCATGGACTGGTCTATGCCGGCTCGCTCGACTGGCATGCGACGCCGGCGGACGATTCGGTCATCGTGGGCGCCGCGATCGTGGAAGACGATTTCAGCGCCGACGGCGTGCCCCGTCTGATCCATGACGCGGCGATATTGCAGGCCCTGAGCGCGCAATACGGCAGCTTCGTGCGCGTGCCGGGCACCTGGCGCGATTTCTGACGATTACGGTTTGCATCGCGGGGGCGCATCATGGCTTCATCTCGACGACGGTCGCACGGGTTCACCCTCATCGAGGCACTGGTGTCGGTTGCGATCATGGGCTTTGGCCTGATGGCGCTGAGTCGATTCCAGACGCTGATGATCCAGGGCACCGGCTTCAACCGCGAGCAGACGATCGCGGTCGAACTGGCAGAGGCACGACTCGAGGCGTTTCGCAGCTTCGAGACGCTGGCTCCGGACGGGGACGGACTGTCTTACGCGACGGACATCACGGACGGCTCCGACGAGCTGAGCGCGGGCCTGGCCACCTTCTCGCGCAACTGGACGGTGGTCGAGCGCACGACGCCCGGTCGCCACAAGGCGGTGCGGGTGGGCGTTGCGTGGGTGGATGCACACGGCGTCCCGCGCGAGGTCGAGGCGGCTACGCTGATCTCGGCCAACAACCCGCACTGGCTGCCGGCCACCGCCGCCTACGCCGGGTCCGACGCGGGCGGCGCGCATCCGCCCTTCTCGGTGCAGGCGCGTCATCCGGCCGTGCCGGTCGGCGCGCTCGACCAGGGCGATGGCACCAGCGTGTTCACGCCGCCGGGGGCGGTCGACACGGTCGAGATCACGCTGGACAACATCACCGGCGAGGTCACCTCGGTCGAGCGCATCGACCCGGACCCTTCGTCGCCGGACATCCCTGAAGACGCTGGCGGCGACAGCCCGCCGGACGAGACGGCCTACTACCTGCTCGCCGGCCATGTCGGATTCGACACGCGTCTGCCCGGGCCGGTGAGCAGCGCCGACAGCGATATCGGGGTGATGCTGCTCGAGCCAACCGGCCTCGCCCACCCCGACCACGAATGCTGGGACGACAGCGCGACGCCGGCCGGGCTCAAGCCTTATCCCGACCATATCAGCTATGTGTGCATCGTCGCCGCCAACGCGCTCGCGACCATCGGCGGCCTCACCCGCCATGTCTGGTCGGGCCGGCTGCGGCTGTCACTCGATGGGGTGCAGCATGCGCCGTACGGCTGGGGTTCGACCCACCCTGACCGGGTCTGCCGCTACGCGGCGACGCCCGACCCCTACGAGCACATCGACCGGAGCCTGGCCAACCAGAACTACGTCATCGTCAGCGCCGGGCTGGCCTGCCCGGACGGAACGTTCGCGTTCCAGCCCTGAAGCATGGCGGCCGACACATCGGAGGATTCCAGCCCGCCATGCCGTTCTTGTCTCAGGCGGCGTCGACCTCCACCCTGCCCGCCTGGCGCGCGTCCTCTTCCTTGCGCGCCGCCTCGATGATCAGCATGACTTCGTCGACGTCGGCATGTCCGTCCTCCGCCCTGAAGACCCCGGTGAGCACACTGTCGGGCCGCAGCTTGCCGGACTCGTAAAGGGACCAGATCTCCTTGCCGTAGGCAGTGCCGAGCAGATCCGGGGCGAACTGGCCGAAGTAGGCGGCAAGGTTGTCGACGTCGCGCTCGAGCATCGCGCGGGCGTTGTTGTTGGCCGCGGCGTCGACGGCCTGCGGCAGATCGATGATCACCGGTCCGTCGCGGTCGACCAGCACGTTGTATTCGGACAGGTCTCCATGGACGATGCCGGCGCACAGCATGCGCACGACTTCGCGCAGCAGCCCGGCATGGAAGCGGCGCGCATCCTCCTCGTCGAGCACGACGTCGTTGAGCCGCGGTGCGGGTTCGCCGTCTTCGTCGGTCACCAGTTCCATCAGCAGGACGCCCTCGTGAAAGTCGTACGGGGTCGGTACGCGCACGCCCGCCGCGGCGAGCAGCCGCAGCGCGTCGACCTCGGCACTCTGCCACGCGGCTTCCTGCTCCTGCCGACCGTAGCGCGAGCCCTTGGCCATCGCGCGCGCCTGGCGGCTGTTCTTGATCTTGCGCCCCTCGGTGTAGTCGGCCGCCTTGTGGAAACCGCGCTTGTTGGCTTCCTTGTACACCTTGGCGCAGCGCATCTGGTCGCCACACTGCACCACATAGACCGTGGCTTCCTTGCCGCTCATGAGCTGCCGCATGACCTGGTCGACGAGCCCGTCGGCCACCAGGGGTTCGATTCTGCTTGGGGTCTTCACGTACTGGGTTCGCTCCTCGGCACCTTGCCGTCGGTCGCAGCCCCCGGGTGTGAGAACTGCGCGTAGCCTGTCACTATATCCGCAATCGTGGCTTTGTCCGGGATCACAGGTGGTCCGTGTGGCGATCGAGTCCCCGCTGCGACCCACTGCCGCGCCCCACATGCAGCAGCCGGTCCGCATCGACATGGGGACCGGCCTTCGACGGGACGGGCGGACCCGTCAGGGCTCAATGGGCGTCATGCGCGCCATCGGCCGAGATGGCGTTGTGGACATTCTCGAGGTAGTGCACGTACTGGACGTATGCCTCGACGAACTCGCGACCGTCGGCGACGCTCCCGTCCGCCCTGGCCTTGGTCTTTACGGCGGTGGCGAAGCGCTCCCGGGCGTTCTCCTCGAACTTGTGGGCGAACTTGCTGATGAGCGCGTCGATCTCGCCCTGAGCCAGTGCCGCGTCGGCGGCCCTCACCGCCGGATCGATGTTCCCCGCCGCCTTGATGCCGGTAAAGGGTGCGCCCTCGGAGGCCCGATGAATTTCCACGAGCGTCGCGAACAACTGCTGGTCCGCGAATTCCTGTGCCTCGCCGCCGTGCTTGCGGACGCGAACGGCCTTGTCGAACACCGTCTTGATCGTGCCTTCATCCGCTGCGGGGACCCACTTCAGCAGCGGCGTCACGTCGCCCGCGGACAGGGCGCTTCGTGCCTCGCCGATCACCGGTCCGTCGAGCGCGTCGCAGTGCGCGGAGGCGTTGCCGATCAGTGACAGATTGAGTGCGGTGATCGCGACGAATGCATACAGAGTCTTGCGAATTACTGGTTTCATTACAGTGTTCCTCGATAACAATGGTTGGTTGCCTGCGTACGGAAGACTCTGCCGAAGGGCGAGGTTTCACCGCCCCGTGGCTCGCTTCCTGATGAACATGGTAGGGAAAGCGACGGCGGCCTTCGTTCGCGAAGGGGAAATCGTACGAGGCGGCACAGGCGAAGAAAGGCGCCTGTTTTCAAGGCGATACAGGTTCGTTTTTTGTCGTGCGAAAAGTCGAACCGCGCGCAGGCAGTTCCGACGCGCCCCGAGCTAGTCGCGCTGCGCCCGATACTGGCTGGGAGTCAGCCCGGTCGCCTTCTTGAACGCGGTATTGAACACCGACTTGGAGTTGAATCCCGAGTCATACATGACGTTCAGGATGCTGTCGGTGTTGGCGCCATCTTCCAGGCGACGCTTCGCCTCCGCCACACGATACGCACTCACGAACTCGAAGAAGTTCTGGCCGAAGCCTTGGTTGATCGCCCGCGAAAGCTCGCGGGGTGGCACCGCAAGCTGCCTAGCGAGCTGCTCCACGGTGAGGTTCGCGTTGAGATGGGGACCGGCCTCGTCCATGTGACGCGTCAGGCGCTGGACCAGGGCGGCGTCGGGCGAGGACGTCGCGCCGGTCTGCCCGCCTGCCGCGAGAAGATCCGCCTCCTCGGCGCTGAGTCCCGAGAAGATGATCGGCTGTCGCAAGGCGTTGAGCAGCAGGTAATTGATGAACACAAACCCGGTGACGGCACCGATGGCAACCACCCACTCGGCCCCCGCAACCCCCCTGAACACATGGGCGGACAGGCAGTAGAACATGCTGACCGTCCACACCACCGAATAGCCGATCAGCAAGGTGCGCAACCACGCGAGCTGCTTGTTCTCGATGTTCGAGAAGATCTGGCGGACGTCCACACCGAAACGATTGATCGTGCGGATCGTCGCATAGAGGTAACCGAGAAACACCAGATGTATCGCGACCGCGAGCAAGGGCGAAGTGAGTACCCCCGGGTGGTCCCGCTGCATCAGGATCCGAAGCTTCACGTCGGTGGGCTGGAGGTAGTACTCGACCAGAAAGATCGCACCGACCACCCAGAACAGCAAGGTGTGGATCGCGTGTTCCTTGCGCAGTCTGAAATCGCGATACATCAGCGATCTGGCATAGAGCAGCAGCGTGCCCGCCTGCAGCAACGCCACCAGGGTGCCTATATAGGCCAGATTGGGGTGCTTCAGTGCCAAGCCGGTGCCATAGAGAAAGATCTCGGTCAGCCAGGCTGCAAAACAGATCACCGTCACCAGCAGCAAGCGATTGCTGAGCAGTCCGATGTTGGCAGGCAACAGCAGGAAGACCGCCAGCGCGAGCGACTGGACGATGCTCGTGATGAGCAGGATGTCTGCAATGCTCAGATACATGCGACTCAAGCGCCAAGCAGACGGCGAGCAAGAACCGATTGCATGTCACGGCGCCCATCAGCAATCAGGTAGATGATGACCTGGCTGCCTGTGACACGGTAGATCACGCGGTACGGCTTGAAGGAGGTCTGGCGATATTCTTTGTTCCCAAGGCCGACCAGTTCCTTCGGATAGCTACCGCGCTCCGGGAATCTCGACAGGCTCTCCACAACGTTCATCAACTCATCCAGCACATAGTTGGCGTTGGTTATGCAGTCGAATTCGGAGATGTAGTCGTGGATGGCCTCCAGGTCCTGCTCCGCACCCTGGGTGAGCAGAACTTCGAACTTGGCAGGTGTGCCTGCCATCAGACTGAGGCTCGCTTGGCGCGGAGGCGGACAACGACGTCTGCCACAGGCTTGACCTTGCCGGCGGCCACATCCTGATGGCCCAGCGCAAGAATTTTTAGCAAGGCCAGTGTTTCTTGCGTCTCTTCGAACGAGGCGACGTCCTGCAGGACAGCCTTGGCCTCACCGTTCTGGGTGATGACCATCGGTTCACGCTGCTCCGCGAGGTGCTTGAGAACGTCGGCAGCGTTGGCTTTGAGATAGCTGATCGGCTTGACTTGTGATGAGTAGCGCACGGCCTTACCCCAGATTTGATTAGGACTTAATATAGTCTTTTTGTGGTCTTATGGCAAGATGGCTCAATCGGTTGCAGTCGCGCCAGCAAGCAGCTGAAGGCGCTGGGCTAGCCAGTGGATACCGATGTGTTCCTGCTCCAACCACAGTCCGGCGCGAATGCAGTAGAGCGCCCTAAAGCAGCAGCAATTGCTGCTCGCGCAGCGGTGACACGATGAACCCGAACCAGGTGTAGAACCTCGCCGCTTCTTCATCGATGGGGTGGGTCAGCATGGCCCGGGACACGATCCCGGTGCAGGCGGCCGGCGTACTGCTGCAGCGTTCCCTTCCAGGAAACCGGCATCGCCAGTACCAGGGTATCGAGAGGGGGATGGTCGAAGCCCTCGCCGACGAGCTTTCCCGTCGCCAGCAGGATTCGGGGCGCGTCGGGCGGCAAGGCACCCAATTGGGAAATGAGGGCACCTCGCTGCTTCTTCGACATTCGGCCGTGTAACACGAACGGGCCCGGCTCATGCCCATCCAGTGCGGCGCGAATGGCGTCGAGATGCTCGGTCCGCTCGGTCAGCACCAGGACCAAAGTGTTCACACCCCGTCACGCAATCATCCTAGAAACCGCAGTTGACCGCTTGTTGGTTGGTTGGATGACTCATGCATGCTGGCCCTGGAGCAGGGGCTGCGGCCGCTGACCCAGCAGGCCCTGCGCAAGGCGCGCGCGGGCATCACCTCGCTGGAGGAGGTGTACCGGGTAAGGAGGCTGGAGTGACCGGGCGGATGCGGAACCACAGGGCATACAGGGCCGGTACGAACAGGATGGTGATGGCGGTACCGACCACGACGCCGCCGATCAACACATAGGCGAGCGGTCCCCAGAAGCTGTCGAAGGTGAGCGGCACGAAGGCGAGCGCGGCGGCCAGCGCGGTCAGCAGCACGGGGCGCGCGCGCTGCACGGCCGCCTCGACCACACCCTCGAAGGCGTCCATGCCGGCCTCGAAGTTGTCACTCACCTGCTGGGTGAGGATCAGGGTGTTGCGCATCAGGATGCCCGCCAGGCCGGTCAGTCCCAGCAGGGCCACGAAGCCGAAGGGCTGCTTGAAGAGCAACAGCGCGAGCACCGCGCCGATCAGTCCCAGGGGCGCGGTGGCCACCACAATGAAGGTGCCGCTGAAGGAGCGCATCTGCAGCATGATGAAGATCAGCATGAAGGCCACCATCACCGGTTGCAGCTTCTGGATCGAGGCATCGGCCTTGCCCGATTGCTCGACCGAGCCCCCGAGATCGATGCGGTAGCCCGGGGGCAGCTCGGCACGCAGGGGTGCGAGCGTCTGCCACAGATCAGCGGTCACATCCTGGGGTTGCGCGCCGCGCAATTCGCCCTGCACCGCGATGAAGGGCTCACGGTTGTAGCGTTTGATGACCGGTTCCTCGTAATGCACCTCCAGATCGCCGACCTGGCGCAGCGGCAGCTTGCGCCCCTCGTGGCTGAGCAGTTCCAGGCCATCGAGGGCCTGCACGTCGAGCTTGCGTCCTGCCTGCGATCCACGCGCGACCAGTTCCACGCTGCGGATGTCCTGCCGCAAACTGGTCACCGGCGCGCCCTCGAGCTGGAATTGCAGCTGCCCGGCCAGGTCCTGCGGGGTGAGGCCCAGCAGGCGTAGGCGTTCGGGATCGGTCTTCAGGTGCAGCACCGGCACGCGTTCGTCCCACTCCAGGTGCGCGTCGTAGACGTGCGGGTTGCGGGCGAACTGATCGCGTACCTGGTGGGCGATGGCACGCAGGGTATCGGGATCCTGGCCGACGACACGGAACTGCAGCGGCCAGATCACGGGCGGCCCGTACAGCAGGCGGTAGACGCGGACCCGTGCCTCGGGGAACTCACCGTCGGCAATATGCCGTTCCAGTATGGCCATCACCTGATCGCGCGTGGTGTCATCCCGTGCCACGGCAACGATCTTGCCGAAGGCCGGGTCGGGTGGCTCGGGGTTGGCGGAGATGAAGAAGCGTGGCGCGCCCACACCGGCATAGGCGGACAGGGTCTCCACCTCGGGCAGGGGGGCCAGGATGGCCTCGATCTTCCGCAGGGTGCGATCGGTCGCGGCGATGCTGCTGCCCTGTGGCAGCTGCACACTGACCAGCACCTCGGGGCGATCGGAGCCGGGGAAGAACTGTTTCTCCACCAGTACGATCATGCCGACTACGGACAGCGCCAGCAGGCCGAGCGTGGCGGCCACCACCGACTTGCGCCAGGTCACGCAGGCGGTGATCAGGCGCCGCAGCCGCAGGTACAGGGGGGTGTGATAGATGGTGGCGTGGTCGTGCTGATCTGCCCTGGGTACCTCGCGCAGCAGCTTCACCCCCAGGTAGGGCGCGAACACCACCGCCACCAGCCAGGAGGCCAGCAGCGAGATGCACAGCACCCAGAAGATATTGCCGGCATATTCGCCCACGCCCGACTGGGCAAAGCCGATAGGCAGGAAGCCGGCTACGGTGACCAGGGTGCCGAACAGCATGGGGGCGGCGGTGACGTTCCAGGCGTGGGCGGCCGCGCGGACACGGTCCCAGCCTTCCTCGAGCTTCACCAGCATCATCTCCACGGCGATGATGGCGTCGTCCACTAGCAGCCCGAGCGCGATGATCAGGGCGCCCAGCGTGATGCGGTCGAGGTTGATGCCCAGCAGCAGCATCACCAGGAAGGTGATGCCCAGGGTGACCGGCACGGCGATGCCGACGATGAGGCCGGCGCGCAGGCCGATGGCGACGATGCTGACCCCCATGACCACCGCCACGGCCACCAGGAACTTGATCTGGAACAGGTTTACCGCGCCGCTGATGGCATCGGCCTGGTTGGTGAGCTGGATGAGCGTCATGCCCAGGGGCAGTCGGGCGCGTTCCTTCGCGAGGAAGTCCTTTAGCCGCTGCCCCAGTTCCAGGCCGTTTTCGCCGTTGTGCATGACCACACCCAGCAGCACCGCGTCCTCGCCCCGCGCCCGTACCAGGTGGCTGGGCGGATCTTCGTGGCCACGGCGAATGGTGGCGAGGTCGGCCAGCTTGAGGATGCGGTCGCCGATCCGGATCGGGGTGGCGGCGAGGGTGGCGGGATCGGACAGGTCGGCCTCCAGGCGCAGGTACAGGCGCGGGCCGTCGGTCTCGATGCGTCCCGCGGGCAGCAGCCGGTTGCTGGCATCGATGGCGGCGAAGATTTCCTGTGGCGCCAGGCCCAGGTTCATCAGCCGGGCATTGTCGAATTCGAGGAATACCCGCTCGCTGCGCTCCATCAGCAACATTGCCTTCTGGATGCCCTCGATGCGCTGCAGGTGGTCGCGGATGCGCTCCGCCTCACGGGTGAGTTCCGGCAACGGCATCCCAGGCGCACTCAGGGCCAGGAGGCTGAAGAACACGTCCGAGAAATCGTCGTTGACGATCGGACCGATCACGCCCGGTGGCAGGTTGTGCCACTCGTCCTGCATGCGCTTGCGCACCTGGTAGAACAGGTCGGGCACCCTTGCCTGCGGGGCGAAATCCTCGAACTCCACCTGCAGGATGGCCTGCCCCGGGCGGATGGTGGTCTCGATCCGGTACAGGTACTCGACCTCCTGGATGCGCTTTTCCAGCCGGTCGACCACCTGGTCGCGCAACTGCTCCGGGGTGGCCCCGGGCCAGGCCACCTGGACCAGCATGACACGCACGGTGAAGGCGGGGTCCTCGGCGCGCCCCAGAGACAGGAAGGCATAGAGTCCGAACAGCACCGCCAGGGTCAGGAAGAACAGCGTGACCGCGCGCTCGCGCACGGCGAGCGCGGACAGGTTGAGAAAGTTCATCGGGGCAGTTCCCGCACCGCCATGCCCTCACGCAGCAGGTGCGTCCCCAGAGCCACCACCGTTTCGTTCAGCGCCAGTGGCCCCGTGATGCGCGCCGTACGGTCGTCCAGCCCCAGCACCGTAACCGCCACCGGCACGACCCTGCCCTGTTCGACGCGCCACACCTGTGCGCCCTGGCCGCGCTCAGCGAGGGCGCCGATGGGCACCACGAAGGCATGCGTCGGCATGGCCTGACTGGCGAACCGGGCACGGACGACCGCGCCCAGCACCAGTGCCCCGCCGTCGTCGGCTACAGTGTAACGGGCGCGCTGGGTGCGGGACAGGGCCTCCACAGCACCGGCGGTCTCGCGTAGCTCGAGTGGCAGGGTAGTGCCATCGGGACGCAGCAGCTCTCCCCGGGGCGGGGGCGTCACGCCTTCGGGAAAGTACACCTCTATTTCCCGCGCGCCGTCCTGCGCCAGCAGGGCCACCGGCTCGCCGATGTCCATCACCTGCCCCGGTTCGGCGCCCACCTCGATAAGCACCCCGGCCGCCGGGCTGGTCAGGCGCGCGTAGCCCAGGGCATTGCGTGCCTGCTGCAGGCGGGCGGCGGCCGCGTCGCGCCGGCTGCGCATCTCCCGGAACGCCAGTTCGCCGCGTTCAAATGCCTGGGTGCTGATGCGCGCCTGGTCGTGCAGACGGCGGTCACGGGCCAGATCGGCCTGCGTCGTCGCCAGGGCGAGTTCGGCCGCGGCGAAATCCGCCTCGGCGGTGCGCACGCCCTGTTCCAGGTCACTGGCATCAAGCTCGAACAGCAGCTGCCTGGCTTGCACCAGCTGCCCGGCATCGACGTAGCGCGCGGTGATACGCCCCCGCACCTGGAACGCCAGCGGTACCTCCACCCGCGCCCGCACCGTGCCGGAGAGGCCGAGATCGCCCGCCGCGGCCGCGACCAGGCGCGCGGTCATCACATAGGGCGGCGCGGCGGCCTGGTCCGTTTGCTCGGGGCGTTCACCGCAACCCGCCAACAGGACCAGCAGCGACAGCAACAGCACAAGAGATAGGCTCAAGGACAAGGGACGCATGACGCAGGCAAGCCTAGTGTGATTTATTCAGGCTAAATTTTATAGCAGGCGCCCAAATACTGCTCGTAAGCGGGGATGCCATCGGGGGCGCATGTCGGAATTGCGGGATGGCAGATCGATCCCTTACTCTGCAAGGAGATCGTCCATGTCGTCGCCGACGCCATAGCCGAAGTTGTGGCTGATGTGGCGCACGGCATCCAGGCGCGCGATCAGTGCGGGTTTGCAATCTTGAGGTAGCCCATCGATGACCTTCAGCGCCTGCCCGAACATCCGCACCAACGCGTCAAAGTAACCCTCGTCCTGCAAGCCGACATCATGGCTGAAGCCGGCTGCGCGCTCGCAGTAGAACACCATAAGTTCAGCCAGCCCCTCCGGCTGGCCGATGGCCTTCTTGTAGTCTGAGATGGCCTTCTTGGCCTTGGCCACTGAGGTGTCCTGATTCTTGAACACATCCGGCCAGAGCCAGCGGTCTATCGTGGCCTTGTATGGCTTCAGCACGTCGTCGCCCAGCGCGAAGCGCGCATGCAGGAACGCCTGGTTGTCCTTGCTGGCCGCGTACAGGTCCTGCACCAGACCGATCAGGGCAGCACGATCGAAGTCGCTGAGCTTGGTTTTGACATCGCTCCAACCGGGCGCGCTCTTCTTCGTGGCCACCGGACCTATTCCTTATCGATGTCGGGTGGGCTGGCGGACTCGATCTGCTTGAGCACCCGGTCGAAATCGCTCTCGAACAACCGATCCTGCACGATGCGGTATTTCTCGAATTCGCTTTCGGCGTGCGCCTTGGCGATTTCCGCCGTCACCTTGCCCGCGTCCTGCAACACTTCCCGGTCAGTAGCCTCGATGAAGCGGTTCAGGCGCGTTTCCCAATCCTGCATGGTCATCGGGATCTTGCGCTGTGCCATGTCCTCAGCCACGTCCAGATAGGCATTGACCAGGCGGGAGAGTTGCACCATCTCACTCTCGGTGAGGTAGTTCTTGGCCACCACCACATCAAACTTCTGAATCTTGCCGCTGGGCGCATCCTTCCACGAGGTCAGCCCCATGTGGTCCTTGCCGGCATCTGCACGCTGGTAGATGACATCGGCCGCGGTCTGGCCGTGAATGGCCCAATGCAGCTTGTTCTGCACCGTGGCGAAAAAGCGCTTGGTGGCCTGCGCCGTCACGTCGTAGTCGATCGCCGTGGCGTAGATGTCGGTGATCTTCTGGTAGAACTTGCGCTCCGAGAGGCGAATCTCGCGGATGCGTTGCAGCTGCTCTTCGAAATACTGATCGGTGAGGACGGAACCGCCGGCCTTGATGCGCTCATCGTCCATCACGTAGGCCTTGATGGTGAACTGCTCGATGACGCCCGTGGCCCACTTGCGGAACTGCACCGCGCGCTCGGAGTTGACCTTGTAGCCCACGGCGATGATTGCAGCCAGGTTGTAGTGCTGGGTTTGATAGCTCTTACCATCGGCGGCAGTTATTCGAAATTTTCGAATAACTGAAATTTCTTCCAACTCACTGTCGGCAAACACTTTTTTCAGGTGGTAATTGATGGTGTGGGTCTCCACATCGTAGAGCACCCCCATCATCTTCTGGGTCAGCCAGATGCTCTCGTCGGCATAGACGGCCTCAACGCCTCCGCCACCGGTGGCCGCCACAAAGGTCAGGTACTCGGCCGCCGAGGAGCGGACCAGGGATACTTCCTTGTTTTTGGGCAGTTGCGGTGGTTTCTTCTTGGTCATGGACACCCATCCCTCATCGTCATCGCACTCTCGCCAGCCCGAAATATCGCTCGAAGAAGGCGGCCAGCTTGTCCATCACCGTCTGCTTCTTGCGCCCGTGGCCGTTGTCCTTCGAGAAGCGCGAGAGCGTCTCGTTCAGGTTGGCGTCATGGCGCGCCTTGGCGCGCACGTTGGCGAACAGCTCCGAGGGCAGGATGTAGAAGCCCTTTTCCTTCACGGTTTCGGCACGGCCAAACTCGGCGTCGACATCGCCCAGGCGTGCGTAGTCGAAGTCCGGGTTGCCCGCGAGGCGCTTCTGCTCGTTGAGGTAGCCGGTGAGGTTCTCGGAGATGAAGCGGTAGAACAGCATGCCGAGCACGTATGTCTTGAAGTCCCAACCGTGGACGCTGCCGCGCAGGTCATTGGCGATGCGCCAGATGGTCTTGTGCCGCTCGCCCCGACCCAGTGCTGATTCGAGGCCTTGGACCACGGCGGCCTTGGCCGTGCCGTCACGCAGGGTGTCGTTGATGCGGCTGCTGGCCGCGCCCAGCAACAAGTCGCACAACTGGATCAACACGACTTCATGAGACGGCAGCGACTGGATGCCGTCGATACTCGACGTGAGATTCGCGCGTGCAAGACATCTGGCCAGTACAGGCAGCCGCTTGGGGTCGCGGTTGCTCTTGACGTCGCAAAAGATCCGGTAGGCGTTGAAATCCAGAATCCAGTGATGCAGCAGCTGGTAATAGAACTTGTAGAAGCCCAGCTCGCCATCGTTGTCGTGCAGAGCAAGGTTGAGCTGGGTTCGATCAACAGCAATGCAGCGGAAGCGCAGATTGTCGCCATAGGCGAAGAACAGATCGATCAGTTCGACGTAAAAATCGCGGCGGTTGGGTGACACCTTGCTCCACTTGATCTCGCCCCAGGCCTGGTGACGTTCCCGCAGCGCGCCGACGCGTGATTTGATTTCGTTGCGCAATTCCTCGGGTAGCCAGAGGCTGCCGATCATGAGGTGTCGCGCACGGGGATTCGCGGATGTCAGGACATCCGGATTGGCTTCGTCGCAATACACCTCGAACTTCATCTCTAATCCTCTCAGATCAATCCAGCACGATCAGAAACTCGGTGGCCAGCGCCTCCGGGCGCACAGCACGGGTGTCCGGGCTGCGGTGCATCTTGACCAGGCCGTGGCGCTCCAGGTGACGCAGGGTGCGTGACAGGTTGCTGGCCGCACGACCAGACCACCCGGCCAGCTCCAGCACAGTGCGCGGTTGCCGCTCCTGCATCAGGCGCAGCAGCGCGCGGTTTTCGTCCGACAGCAGACCGGCCAACTGTCGCCAGGAATCGAACCAAACGGTGGGCTTGGGGCCGGTAGCGTCATCGACTGCCCGACGGCCAGATTTGGCCGGACGGATGCCAATCACTGTGCGCATGCTTGGGTTCCCCGTTGTGGTGCCGAGATGCTATCACGCAGGCATATTATCTGTCATCGCCACCGTCGAATCTCGAGGTGCAAACCGCAAACCGCAAACCCTGCAAACCTCGGTTTGCATCCTGACGGTGGAGGGGCAGCGCGCTCGCGCCCCCCGTATACGAATCCGGCCAGGAAGGACCCGTCAGGTCCGTGGCCAGGCGAAGGTGAGGCCTATTGCCCGCTGTCGTCAGGGGCCAAGATCGGGCTGGCCGGGAAACGGGCCGATTTGGCCCATCTGGGCACGTCGGCACCCGCAGGGCAAACGCCCGGAACCCCGCGCCACGTGGGGATTCGTGCAAAGAAAAAGGGCCTGGAGTGGCCGGCGACAATTAGCCTGACCGGCGCATTGACTCGAATTAATTGTTACCGAGTTGTAGCGGTTGCCTCACCTATTTTGCTACCTGTCAGAGACCTGACAGGGGCGATCTATGGCGAGGCAACTCAGCATGACGACACGACGGGAATTGATCACAGCAGTCGGGGAGCGATACCGGCGGTCCAACCGCAACGGGAAGGAGCAGATCCTGGATGAGTTTCTCAAACTTACGGGCTATCACCGCAAACACGCGATCCGTTTGCTGGGCCGTGAAGCGCAGCCCCCGAAGGTAAGGCCGGGGCCACGCCGGCGCTACACGATGAGATTCGTGCTGCGCTGATCACGCTGTGGGAAGCGACCAACCGGATCTGCGGCAAGCGGCTGAAGGCGGTGATACCGACTTTACTCGAGTCGATGGCGCGGTACGGTCATCTGGCGCTGGCCGACGAGCTGCGCGAGAAGCTCCTGGTCATCAGCGCGGCGACGATCGACCGATTGCTCAGAGACGTGCGCCAACAGGCCTTTGGCGGGCAACGCAAGCGTGCAGGAGGCGCGGGAAACGCGATTCGCCGCGCGGTCCCGATCCGCACGTTTGCCGACTGGGTCGATCCGCTGCCTGGCTATCTCGAAGTCGACCTCGTCGAGCATTGCGGCGGCGTCAAGATCGACGGCGACTTTGTGCACAGTCTGGTGATGACAGACATTGCAACCGGCTGGACCGAGTGCCTGGCGATGCCGTTTCGCAACCAAGCATTCGTCATCGAGCACATCGAGCGCATGCGTACCGCGCTGCCCTTTCCGCTGCGAGGCCTCGATAGCGATAACGACACGGTCTTCATGAACGAAGGCGTGTTCGAGTTCTGCAGGAACTCGGGAATCGAGCAGACCCGCTCGCGGGCCTACAAGAAGAACGATCAGGCGTGGGTCGAGCAGAAGAACGGTTCGATCGTGCGGCGCCTGGTGGGCTACGGCAAACTGCGGGGACTGAAAGCGACAGAAACGCTGGCGTCCTTATATCGGGTCTCGCGGCTGTACATCAACTACTTCCAGCCGTCATTCAAGTTGAAGTCGAAGACGCGCCACGGGGCTCGGGTAACGAAGCGCTACGAGGCGCCGCTGACGCCGCTCGAGCGCGTGCTGCGTTCAACGTCCGTACCGCAAGCGACCCGGCAGCGCCTGCAGGAGGAGTGCCGTGCGCTCGATCCAGTCGACCTCCTGCGCCGTATGCGCGAGGCGCAGCGGTATGTGGCCGAATGTTCGGCGACCGCCACCGGGGTGACAGGCGCCCGGGCGGACAGTGAGGTGCCGATGGCGGAGTTCCTGACCAGTTTGAGTACGCCGTGGCAGGCCGGCGAGGTACGTCCGACCCATGGTCGCAAGGCTGCCCCGATGCATGACTGGCGCACGCGCCCGGATCCTTTCGCGCACACATGGCCCAAAATACAGCAGTGGCTCGAGACGGAACCCGGCGTCAGCGCCCAACAACTACAGAAGCGGCTCACCGAGATGATGCCCGAGCTATATTCCGGCGCCCAACTGCGCACCCTCCAGCGACGTGTGAAAGCATGGCGGGCGAATCGGGCCAGGCAACTCGTAACCCGAATACTCGGCGACGCCGACGAGGTGGAGGCTGCCGCCGCGTCGCGGCGGCAGCCTCCACCTCGAAACAATCTCAAGGCGACGATTACGCCGGAGTAACATCCTTCCGTGAGGCAACACGACAGGCCAAGGTAATTGACGCCGGGCAGCCTGGAGACTATCCAGGCCCTCTTGATTGGCCGAATGGCTATCGAACTGTTGCCACAATGCCACACTCTGCATGGCTTTCACCTTGCCGCCATCAAACCTACCGTCAAAGTTACCGTCAGACGGGCAAGGTGCCCCGTGCAATCAGTCCTTAGCTGGCAACAGGGAAAGATACTCTGCCGCCAACTGTTGCCCGGCTGTTCCGATAGCTGTTGGGCCATCAGTGTTAGGCTCGATCCCGTAGCGGGTGAGGTTCGTCATCAAGCCGCAAGTCACCTGCGCCAGTCAACTGCCAACGGGCGGGTCAGCCGGAGCGGCCCACCGGTTTGCGTCAGGTGAGCGGCGGCGGCGCGTGCGCAGACCTCCCGGCCCAACTTCACACGTATTGAACAATCGGTCTGGTCTCCCTCGGACTCACCCTTTCGGTCATTCAAGAGACGTAGTCGCCGAGAAATTTCCGCCAACGCGAACGACGGGTATTTGATCCGGGACAGGTCGGCTGCGTGTCTTCCGACTCAGACAAGTCCTCGGCCAATCCGGATGTTGACCTAATGCGCCGAATGGGCAGCAATGGTTCGCTTGCCTTTCGTTCAACCCTGGGGGGCACGAATGGCAGCTTTCCTATCCAGCGAATGCGTACTACCGGCCGAGTGTGTGCAAAAACATGGAGGAAGCTCTCGCCTACAGACCCGAACGAGAAATCGACCTCGTAGAAAGGCCCTGTAAGCGCCTATCGCCACCTCTGCAATGCTGCTGTGGATCGCACCTGGCTCGGCACACGCCTCGGGCGTTGCCTGGCACGCACTTGTTTCAGGCACGTATAGCTTACGGATGCGGCTAAGTGCCTCTTCATGGCGTTGAGCGCTCATTGGAGTCCAACTTCATCATCCAATATCCACCCGATTTGACTTCATCGAGAAGTCACAACACTCATGTGCGATTTCGGAAAGCTTACCCGCGAGGCGGTGCGCTGTAGATTGCCGATAAACGGCGTAATACCGCACATCCGGCAGTTCAGGAGTGACCTGAATCCGGACAAGTTCATTGCGGCGTAGCTGCTCTGAGTACATACCCACAGGGAGTTGAGCCACAATGAGGCCGGCCAAAGCCAATTCTCCCAGCACACTCACGCTGTGAGACTGCACGTAATTGCGCAGCGGGAAACCTGCACGGGAGAACCAGGCGCTTTGCAAACGAGCGTGAATGGTGTCCGAGTATTGCGTCCCGATGGGGAACTGTGACAGTTCCTCTACATTCATTGCCTTGTGCGGTGTATTCAATTCGGGACTGGCCATCCATGCGCGCTCCAGAGTTTTCAAGGGCAATGCCTTGAACAACTTCCCCCACATAGGGCCTGGCAGAAGTGCGAGGTCGTATTCGCCGCGATTCAACTGCTCGAGTAGCACACCACCTTGGTGGATTTCCACTTCGAGACGCAACGTCGGCTCCTCCGCCTTCACCCGCTGCAAGAAAGATGGCAGCCAGGTAAGAGCGGTCGCCTCGGTTGCCGCCAGTCGAAAGACCGCTTGGTATTCATCAGAGTCCTCGCCCTTTTCCAGAAGCTGACGTGAAATGGTCAACATCTGCTCCGCAGCTTTGGCGACACGCTCACCCGCCGGCGTGAGTTTGGCGTTGCGTCGCGAGCGATCAAACAGCTGCTGTCCTAGCGTCTCCTCAAGTTCCGCAATCCGCTTGGAAATGGCTGATTGCGTCGAGTGCAACCGATTCGCTGCTGCTTGAAAAGTGCCGAGACGATCCGCCCAGTACAGGGCCTCAAGCTGTTTGATATTGACGTTCATCTCGCTCCAGGGCGTACGCTCTGGCGCGATTATAGATCAGACGTTGGCCCAAGCTTGGTTGGTGCAGGGACTCTTCCGTCGGTCACGACGCAATGCTCGGGTATCGGTCTTCCCTCAAGAGCTGCGGAGACGCAGTCAGCTGCAGTGAAATTGGCGCGCGCCAGGCTCTCATGAGTCGAGGCTGCCGTGTGTGGGGTGCCTATGACGTTCGGGAGGGCCAGCAGCTGTTGTGCGATATCTCTTGCCCGCAGGTCCTTCTCGCCGACGAAGACGTCCAGCCCCGCGCCGCCCAGTTGTTTATCCTGCAAGGCCTTGAGAAGCGCCGGCTCATCGATCAACTCGCCACGGGAGGTATTCACGAGAATGGCATCCCGCTTCATGAGGCCGAGCGTACGGGCATTGACGAGTTGCTGTGTCTCGGGCGTCAATGGCGTGTGCAAGCTGATGAAGTCGGACTGCAGCAGCAAGTCCTCCAAGCCACAACGGGTGACGCCTGCAGCCTGCGCATCCGAATCGTCCAGATAGGGGTCGTAAGCGAGGACGCGTACGTCAAATCCGCCCAGTCGCTTGGCAAGCATTCGTCCAATGCGTCCAAAACCGACAATACCCACCGTCTTGGCATACAGCTCCGTGCCTACGATGGCGCGCCAGTCTCCCGACTGCAAGCGCGTATGCGATTCAGCCAGGCGCTTGCCAACCGCGAGCATCAGCCCTAGCGCATGATCGGCAACGGCCGGCTCGCCTCCGCCAGGCGTGTTTGTCAGGACCCTGCCCAACGAGCACACGGCCGCGACATCGATCGAGTCGTATCCGACACCCCTTCGCGCGATCACCTTTAAGTTCGGGTGCTTTTCGAGCAGTGATCGCGTGACCGGAGCCGTGCCCAGGATCCAAGCCTGCGCTGTCTCCAGCGCGCGCTCGATACCCGGCGTAATTTGTGTGTCGAGCGCATCGTATGA
>NZ_JBLLNL010000021.1:0-19538 GCF_048158365.1 Denitraticella aggregata
CGAGCTAGGCTGCGGCTGTGTTGTGTCTCCGAAGCCATGCCCGGAAGCTCTACATAATTACAACGTTTTGAGGAACGCCAGTAACGAGTCTGGGGCGTGATAGCGCTGCATCTTCGAGTCGGGCTCGTGCAGCCGAGCGAGTGCACGATCCTTCATCATCAAGTCAGCTTCTACGTAGTGATGGGTGGTCGCCGGACTCTCGTGCCCCAACCAGAGCGCAATTACATCGACACCCACCGGAACGTGTCAATGATTTTGCGACACCCGGGGACGTTAATTTAGTGTGCAGGTGACGGTCTCACTGGCGGGCGTTTTCTCCTCAGGTGGCGGGTTGATCCATACGGCGGTCGGCATCGGCGGGAGCTGAGGTCGCTTGTTCTTGAACCGGTTGGGGCTGGCCAGAAATGCGCCATCAAGGGTGGCTTGGCGGATGACACGCATGCTGGCGGCCAAACCGTAGTGAACGCTGTGCGGGGTCATGTGGGCGATGCCGCTATGGCAGTGCTCGGCGTTGTACCAGGCAAAGAAGGTTTGGCAGTGGGCGCGCGCGTCCTCGATGCAACCGAATCGCTGCGGGAATGCGGGCCGGTACTTCATGGTTTTGAACTGCGACTCGGAGTACGGGTTGTCATCCGAGACGTGAGGTCGGCTGTGGCTCTTGGCGACATCGAAGTCGACCAGCAGGCTGGCGACCGGCTTGGAGCGCATGGCCGCCCCCCGGTCGGCATGCAGAGTCAGCATGCCGGACTGGACGTTGTGGCGTGACACCGTGTCGGCGATGAGCTGCTGGGCGAGCTCGGCGCATTCGCGCGGGGCGATGAGCCAGCCCACGACGAAGCGGCTGAAGATGTCCAGGATCACGTAGAGATGGAAGCAGGTCCACTTCGCGGGCCCCTTAAGTTTCGTGATATCCCAGGACCAGACTTGGTTGGGTGCCGTGGCCAGCAGTTCGGGTTTGGTATAGATCGGGTGGGTGAGCTGGTTACGCCGCTCGCAGCTGGCGCCGTTGGCCGCCAATAGGCGATACATGGTGCGCACCGAGCCGAGGTAGATACCCTCATCGAGCAGCGTGGCGTGCACGGCCGCTGGCGCGGAGTCGGCGAAGCGTTCGCTGTTCAGTGTGTCGAGCACCGTCTGCCGTTCGCGGGCATCCAGGGCCAGAGGCGGGCAAGGGCGTGGTGCCCGCGGCCGGGGCGGCCCCATGACCGTGCGCCGGTGCACGCGGGCCTTTTGGCGTGCAGGCACGCCACGCCACAGACCCATGGCGCGACACGCCGCGCCGGCGCCGAGCGTGGGGGCGAGCGCCAACGCGGCGGCCATCAAGTGTTCCCGCGCTTGTCGGTGGCCGCGAGCAGATCCAGCAGCGCAGTAACTTTTTTTTGGACCTCGATCACCAACTGCGCCTTGTCCAGTTCGACGCGCAGCTTGTCGCGCTCGCGGGTGAGTTGGGCAATCTGCAGCGCGTCGATGCGCGCGCCAGCGTCCACCTTGGGGCCACGCTTTTGCGGCGCCAGTGCCGCCAGATCCGCGGCCTCGCGTTGGCGCCGCCAGGTGCTCAGGGACGATGAATACACGCCCTCGCGGCGCATCAGTGCGCCGACTTCTCCGGGCAGCGTGCACAGGTCAGCGGCCTGCAGAATGCGGCGCTTGTCGGCGTTGGTGAAGGTGCGGCGACGCGCGCGTGGCACCACCTCGGAGTCGCTGCCGGGTGGGATTGACAACGGCGCCGATCCGGGCGCATCTTCAGTCGTCCTTCGGGCTCCTTGCGATGCACCCGGATCAGAAGGAACCTTCACTGCGTGCATGGGGACCTTTGACTGCTGATTGCTCTTCATACCTACCTCTTTGCTCACTGATCTCTCGGGGGTAGGTGTCGCAGCTCATATTGGCACAGGGGGCACCCCCGACTGTAGTAGGTGCATTGCCGTCGTATGCCGACTATGTCGCTGAAGACATAGGAGGCACTATCTACCCTTCCTGACTATGTCGTGTGACCCGGAGGAGCTTTCACGATCGACCGACAAATCGTGCGATGCCTGACAAATCACCCGACATAGTTTTTGTCTGCCCTACAGACTATTCAAGAAGTTCAGGAGCTGGTCTCCCGGTTTATAGCGCCCTGAATCGCCCCGGATTTGGTGGAGGCCCCAACTCTTGAGAAGATGGGGCCATGAGGAAGACAAACAAGTTCTCACCGGAGGTTCGCGAGCGGGCGATCCGCGAGGCCAGCTCGGGCACGGAATCAGCGACCTGCCGGCCGGAGTGCAGCGGGCCGTCCAACTCAAGGCGGACCCGCCGCATGTCCATCTCCAGCTCGTCGGATAGGGTCTGCTCCAGTTCGTGGCGAACAAGCGCCGCATCCAGATCGGCGCTGTCCAGTCTCTGCAGGAGTGGATCCCAGACGAGTGCTCGGACATCATCCGGCTCTATCCGTCCGGTGCGTGCGTAGAGTTCCAGGCAGGCGTCTTCGAGCTTTCGGATACGCTCGACCTGCGGGCGACCCAACCCACTGTCCAACGCAACAGGGATGACGGGGTGCAGCCGTTCCGCGCAGCTCGGTCTCCACCATTTGAGCGGTGAGGACCTCGGTGTCCCCCGTCCAGGCGTGGAAGACACAGCGAATCTGGGCGAACGCTTCTGACCGAGTCGTCCGCAATCTGCCTATACTTGGTGAGCCGGTTCGGCCCTACCGAGCTGAACGTTTCTCCCACGGAACCCGAGTACGGGACATTTCTCAATTGACGTCGCTTCTGGCATTACCCGAGCCACCGATCAGCGCCCGAGTTCCCTGGCGGTTTGGCCGCCGATGCCCCAATGGGTCCTGGGGATGTCCTGGATGATGATGCGTACAGCCTCCGGCTTGCTGCCCAGGCTCTGGCAGATGGCGTCGGTGACGCGCTCAATGAGCTTGGCCTTCTGTTCGTCGGTGCGGCCTTCAATGATCTGTATGTTGGCGATAGGCATAAGGCTCTCCTCGTTCAGACAAAGAGCATGGACACCGCACCGAGCCCCTGCGCACGCAGGGTGACGTTGTCACCAGGCTCCACCAGTACCGCGGCGGTGATGGCGCCAGAGAGGACCACGCTGCCGGCGGGGATCTCTTCGCCTCGCTCACCGAGCATGTTCGCCAGCATGGCGATCGCCGTCGCCGGATGGCCGAGCACGGCGGCACCGGCGCCCACCTCCACGACCTTTCCGTTCTTCTCCAGCACCACGCCGATATTGCGCAGGTCCACGTCGTCGTCGAACGCATCGAAGTTCTTCTTTTCCGGACGGATGAATCCGTCCGCGCCAGGATGCGGGGTGTCGACCTGCGTATAGAAGACGAAATGGGGATGGCACAGTTCCCCGACGGTGTCGAAATCCCTTCGCTGTATGGCATCGTAGAAACGCTGCACCAGAGCCTTGTTTTCCTCGATGGACATCGCCTTGTCACTCCATGATCGTTTCGAAATCGGATTGCTGCCGATGGGGCAGCCAATCGCATGCTCTATCAAGAACTAGAAAATGCAGGACTCGCCGTCCTCGGGGACCAGAACACGGTGGCCCATATTCTTTGCGTCGAGGAACTCGCGGAGCTCCTTGCGCGACAGCGTGGCATGATTCACCGATTCCATGTGGCTGGCAATAATGGTTGCGCCCGCTGTAGCGTTGAAGACCTCGAAGATATCCTCCTTGCCCATGATGATCGATTCGTCGGGCAAGACTCTGGCGTCACCGCTGTTCAGAACAATGACTTCGGGAACATGTTTCTGCAGGCTTTCGTTGACCCCCTCGTACCACACGGTGTCGCCGGCAAGGTAGAAAGTCTTCTCGTCCGGATGCTTGAAGACGAGTCCACAAACCTGCCCCAGGATCTCCCCGATCGGCCCTTGGAGAATTTCGCCGCGGCCATGCTGACCGGCGGTCTTGATCATGGTGATGCCATCGAATTCGTTGCGATCCTGAAGTACCCGAACGTTGGTGAAACCCCCGGAGCGGATTTCGCAGGCGTCCTCGTCGTTCTGCGCAAAAATGATCATGTCATTGGGCAGCAGTTGCCTGGCGGCCTCGTCCCAATGATCCGGATGGGTATGGGTGACGATGGCCGCGTCAACGTCGAGAATCTCGCTGATCGTAACGGGCAGGCCGACAGTGGGATTGGCCAGGTGGCTATTGACCGTACCTTCGAAACCCGGATAGGCCCCTTTGTCGGCGAGCATGGGGTCGATGAGGAATTTCTTTCCCGCGTATCCAAGGGTGATCGTCGCGTTTCGAATCTGTGTGAATTTCATTTGTGCACCTCTGTCCTTTAGCACGATTGATGTCGGGTTGGCATCCTCACTTCGGCTCCGTACGCATGGGCCGGAGGAGGGTGCCCGTCGAGTCCGACCTGTGCGTATTGTTCGCGGAAGGAAGAGCCGGAACGAGTGACCCGAAGGACACAAAACGTCAGAATCGGGCCAAACCAATCGCTTGGCTGCGACGCTCGGGCGCCGACGTCGTATTTAGACGGGAAGCGGTTTAGCCGAGCTTGTTGGGCCGAGCGGTGAAACTCCGCCGCCACGTGCTTGGCGAGACGCCGAATGCGTGGCGGAAGTGGTGGCGCAGCGACGCGACTGACCCGAATCCGGCCAGGGCCGTAACGCGCTCGATGGACTGATCGGTCTGCTCGAGAAGGCGCTGTGACAGCGCCAACCGCTCGGACAGGAGCCAGTTTTGAACGGTGGCGCCGGTCAGAGCTTTGAAGTGCCGGGTAAAGGTGCGGCGGCTCATCTTGGCTTCCGTGGCGAGGCTGTCGAGGTCGTGCGCCTCTGCGAGCCGCGTTCGCACCGAATCGATCAGGTGTGCCAGGCGGGTGCCTCCGGCCGTCTTGGGGAGCGGTTGCTCGATGAACTGGGCTTGACCGCCTTCGCGGTGCGGGGACACGACCAGTCGCCGAGCCACATGATTGGCTTTCGTCGCGCCGAGCCGTTGCCGCAAGATGTGAAGGCATGCATCGAGGCTTGCTGCGGTCCCGGCAGACGTCAGCACGTTACCGTCCTCTACGTAGAGCACATTGAGGTCTACCTCGACCTGAGGAAATTGCTTGGCCATTGCTAGCGCGTGCTCCCAGTGCGTCGTCGCGCGCCGGCCGTCGAGTAGCCCCGCTTCGGCGAGGACGTGTGCGCCCAAGCACAGGCCGACGATCTGCACCCCCCGTGCGTGCGCGGCGCGCAGCGCATCGAGCAGGCGTTCGGGCGGCCGTTCCGCAACATCGCGCCACCCCGGTATCACGATCGCGTCAGCGTACTTCAGCACGCTTAGGGGCGCCAAGCGGGTCAATCCGAAACCGGCGGTGGTGAGCAGCGTCCCCCGCTCTCCGGCGCAGACGACGACTTCAAATGGGCTGCCCGCGGGCATACCGTCGCCGAACACAATGCACGGGACCGACAAGTGGAAGGGGATGACGCGGTCGAACGCAACCACCGCGATCAGGCACCGGGGGGAGTTGGAGGTTATGGAACCACCCTTCATGCGAATATGGCCCAATCTTACGCCATGTCGACTCATGGTCAACTGGTCGCGGACAGTTGCCAGACGTATCCATTGGAGCGGGCGGATAGGCCCGCTCCTGGCCCGGAGAACGATACGTCTGATCAGGCAGAAATCTCAGCGAGCCACTGTTGCAGCGTGCGAGGCATCAGCCCGAGGAGGCGCTGTGCACTCGTGTCCTGAGCGATTGCGTTCGCGGCGGCTCTCGCTTGCGCCTGATAGCCCGCGACGACGCCGGCAGCCGCACCTGCGCCGAACAAGGGGGCGATCATCTCGCCGAATGCTTCCGGCTCCAGACTGCTGAACGAAACCGGGCGGTCCAGGTAGCGCACAAAGTCCTCAGCAAGATCCAACCCGGTGATGCCGGGCGACTGGCCGACGCCGACTACGCCGGTCACGGAGGTGTCGATCAGCAGGCGCTCGACGACCTCGGCGACATCGAGGTGAGAACTCCACGACACTGGGAAGTCTGCCCGCAGGGGATAGCGAAGAATCCCCTCCGACTTCACCGGCCCCAGCACGACGGGGATGAGCAGATTCTCAAAGAACAGGCGCGGAGCTACGACTGCAAGCGAAACCTCCGTGTGCTGAATCTCGCGAATAAGCGTCGCGATTGCACTTTCAGGCGGATTCTGCAGCGGTGAGTCCGGCTCGTCCACCACCCATCCGCTGGTCGAGATCACCACGCGTTGCGGCTTTGCGCGGGCGATGGCCTGCGCGATGTTGCGGGCGTACTGCAGGCGATCCGCTTCACCAACCACCGGCAGATGGATGAAGACGCCGTCTGCGCCCCGGTATGCCTCGGCCAGCGAATCCACCGACGCATTGTCGACCGCGACGGCAGGCGCATCCTTGACGGCAGAGGTGTTGCGGACAGCGGCGACGGCACGTTTGCCCGACTTGGAGAGGCGCGCCAGGAGCGGGCCGCCTTGGGCGCCGGTGGCGCCGTGAATCACGTAAGTCATGAGAATTCCTCGGAATAGTGTCAAGTCATCAAGAACTGGTTATTATTGGACGTTGAAAGCCAATATGAACGGTAAATACCCGACAATGAATGATAGTTTACGGACATTCACCACAACAAGCGCCTATTCAGAACGGACGAGACGGCACAGCCCGCGTCAGGATGCGCGAAGGTGAACACGGATATTCAGCGCCTGGGCTACCGACCGCGAGCGCCTTACTCGCTCGACCTGGAAGTCTTTACCGTGGCCGATTTGAGGCAGCGGGGCAGCAAGGAGAAGGTGCGGACAACACACCGGTACGAGTTCCACATGCTGGTGTGTGTCACGCAGGGCACGTGTGCCCAGATGGTCGATTTCAACCCGGTCCCGTGTGCGCCGGGATCACTGCTCGTGTTGCGACCGGGGCAGGCCCACACCTTCGGGGGTGACGAGGATTGGGACGGCTGGATTGTTTTGTTCCGCCCGGAATTCGTCGTTCCTGCATCAACGGCGTCTCGCGATCTCAAGTTCGATGTCGATCAGAAAAGGCTGCCGGAGCATTTCGTTCTAACCGACAATGAGCTGCGCACCGTGACGCGCTCAATCGAGCAGATGCGCGCGGATACGCAGCTCAGCGGCCCGCTGGACGATGTGCACGGCCTGCTGCGACACCAGCTGCATGCGCTGCTGACGCGGCTGGGTATTCTGCAGGGTCGGCAGCAAGCCCGAGATCCGGTGGTCTCCCCGGCGTTGCAGCGCTTCAAACGGTTCCAGCAGCTTGTGGAGGAACGCTTTGCGCAATGGCATCAGGTGGCAGACTATGCCAATCAACTTGGCTATACCGAGAAGAGTCTGGCGCGCGCCGTGATGGCATCCATGGGCATGACGGCCAAAACCTTCATCGCGGCGCGCATCGTTCTGGAAGCGAAGCGCCTGCTGGTGCATACGAACTTGCCCATCGCCACCATCGCCGAGAAGCTGGGCTTCGACGAGCCCACCAACTTCGGCAAGTTCTTCAAACGCGAGGTGGATTGCACCCCGGCAGAGTTTCGACGGCGACAACAATTTTTGTAGGTCAAAACGACCCAAGGAGTCATGGTCCATGACGCTCAAGGAAATCGAGGCTTTTTACTGGACTGCAGCCCTGAGTAGTTTCAGTGGCGCGGCAACTCACCTGCACATTACGCAGTCATCTCTGTCCAAGCGGGTCGCCGAGCTTGAGGAGTCGATTGGTTCCCAACTCTTCGACCGTTCCAGCAAGAAGGTTCAGCTGACAGAGACGGGGAAGCGTCTGTTGCCGGTCGCGCGAAAGATGCTTGATCTGATCGAGTCCATGCATATGAAGGCCAAGGCGACCACGCGTCTTACAGGCGACTGCCGTTTCGGCATCAGCGAACTCGCTGCCTTGACCTGGTTGCCGGCACTCGTGAATGAGGTAAGGCAAAAGCAGCCGGGGCTCAGACTCGAGCCCTATGTCGATCTGGCTCGCGCATTGGAAAAGCGCGTCATGCGGGGTGAGCTTGACTTTGCCGTGGCGCCCGGTCCTGCCGAAAGTGAGGCTGCAGCTAGCGATCAGATCGCCGCAATCGAGTTCACCTGGATTGCGGCACCCGGCCGCATCAGTCCTGGTGAGGTCCTTACGCCCGCCGAGTTGCTGAAGTATCCCTTGATCACCATGACGGAAGGATCGGGCGTGACGCGCGCGTTCGAGCGTTGGGCGGTCGAGCAGGGCGTATCGGCCCAGCGAATCGTCTCATGCAACAGTCTAATGGGAATAATCGGGCTGACGATTGCCGATGTCGGCATCAGTTTCCTGCCCTCGCGATTCATTCAGCATTGGCTGGATCGCGGGTCGCTGGTCGCGCTGCGGAGCGTACCACCATTGCCCACAGTCACTTACTGCTATATGTATCGTAAGGATGACAATCGTGCGCTGCTTAAAGAAATGAAGCAGCTGGTTAATCTTGCGGTCGGCAGCTCTGGCTGGGCAATTCCTGCCTCACTCGTTTGATATTCTTGTGAAGTCATAAAACGACTTGATGGGCATTCGAATAAGTCGTTTTACAACACAGATGCTTCTCTACAAAATGTGCTTGCCTACAAACACACATGAGGAGACATCATGAATTACAAGTTCTTTCCCCTTCCTGCCGTAGCGGCAGTCTTGATTGCCAGTCCTGTCATGGCAGCCTGGCCAGGTGACAAACCAATCGAAGTGGTCGTTGGTTTCGCGCCTGGGGGCGGCACCGATATCATGGCCCGCACCTTGCTGCCATTCGTCGAGAAGCATCTCGGCGCCAACGCTCGCTTCGTCGTAATCAACCGGCCCGGTGCCGCCGGGGAGATCGCCAACGGTCATGTGGTGCGTGCGAGGCCGGATGGTTACACCCTGGCTGTCGTGAACATGCCGGGCTTTTATTTCCTTCCAATGATCCAGAAGACGCAGTATCAACCCGAAGACTTTCAATTGATTGCGCGAGTCGTGGATGATCCGACCGTCATGACAGTGCGTGACGATAGTCCGATAACGTCAATGGAAGCATTGATTGGGCAATTGAAAAAGGATCCGGGTTCTGTATCTGTCGGTCATAACGGTACGGGCACTAACGGTGAGCTGGCGATCAGGTTGTTGAGCGAAGCGGCCGATGTGGAACTCAATGCAATTGGTTATCGGGGAACTTCGGCCCAGAAAACTGATTTGCTGGGTGGGCATCTCGATGTGGCAATCGTGAGTGCTGGCGAGCTTCCTGAACTACATGATGGTGCTACGGCACAAGTGCGAGGCCTTGCCCAATTCACGGCTGAAAGATCCGAAGCTTTGCCACAGGTGCCGGCTGCCGCTGAGGCGGGTGTGCCCGTTCTGATGTCTTCGGAGCGCGGCTTTGCAGCGCCGAAGGGGGTCCCGTCTGAAATCATTGAGCGTCTCGACCGAGCCATTGCCGCCGCACTCGAGGATCCTGAGTTCCTTGCTTCGACCACGGATGGGAAGGTCCTCTCGTACCTTTCCGGGCCGGATTGGCAACAGGCTGTAGATGAGGTTCGTGAAGTTCTCCGGCCTTTGGCTGAGAACCAGACCAAGAACTGATGCGCCATTTTTCTGGCTCGGGTTATTCGCCGAGCCAGGTTAAAAGGCCACAAGTCGGCGCTTGTCGGTTCGACGCAGCGCAAATACTTTCTAATCCAATTTATCTATCTTAGAGCTGAGCATCGTACGAAGTGCTCGTCGTACAGACTCGCCTTTCAGTTTGGCTCTTATTCGACCCAGGAGAATTCCATGTCCCATACTTTCATCCCGCCCGTCTTCGAGCGAGTCAGTCCTGAACAGATCCAGCGCGCAAAAGAGTTTCAAAGCGCCATCCTGTGTGATGTTTTCGGGCGTCGTGGCTCTCTCAATGCTCGGGTTCAGGCACTCAACCCATCCATGCAAGTTGCCGGTCCGGCATTCACCGTGGAGGTTCGGCCGGGCGACAACCTGATGTTCCACGTTGCGCTCGCCGTTGCCCAGCCGGGCGATGTCATTGTTGTCGACGGCAAGGGAGATCAAACCTGCGCGTTGTTTGGCGAGCTGATGGTAAGTCAAGCGGAAGCGGCTGGTTTGGCGGGTTTCGTCGTCGATGCGGCTTCACGCGATTCCGACAGCCTGACCAATGGTGGTTTTCCGATTTTCGCTGCCGGGCGTAATCCCTGCGGACCTACAAAAGGTCTGAATGGAACCATTGCCCGGCCGATCTCGCTCGCGGGCGTACCTGTCCAGTCGGGCGACCTGGTCGTAGGCGACGCTGACGGTGTCGTTGTCATTCCCCTTGCGGACGTGGATCGAGTACTTGATGCTGCCGAGAAGAAGCTGGCGGACGAGCAGGTTCGTCTGAAGGAAATTGCACAGGGCGAGTTGGTCTCTCCCTGGCTTCAAGATGCATTGCGCGCGGCAGGTCTGCCGGCTCTTCCTCTCTGAGGAGTAACAAATATGAGTCAGGACACTATCGTTGTTACCGCGGCCAGTATTCATCCGGATGCGGCCGCAATGTTGGCCGATTATCGAGTCGTTTACGCCGATGTGCGTGCTGGCGAGGCCGCTCTTGCCGAATTGTGCAGAAATGAACAGCCAGTAGCGATCATGGTGCGTTACGGCACCATTTCCGAATCCGTGATTTCGGCGTCTTCCCGGTTGAAAGTGATTGCCAAGCATGGCGTAGGAACGGACAACATTGACCGGGTTGCGGCTGAGCGCCTCGGTATTCCCGTCACGGCTGCGCTAGGTTCGAACAGCCAGGCGGTCGCGGAGCACACACTCGGTCTGATGTTCGCGTGCGCACGCATGACGAGCTGGCTGGATGCGCGAACGAGAGCGGGACATTGGGACAAGGACAACTACGCGGGTATTGAATTGGCCGGCGCTACCTTGGGACTGATAGGCGTGGGATCCATAGGCAGGCGGGTTGCTCAGGTGGCGCTTGCGCTGGGTATGAGCGTGTTGGTCTTCGATCCCTACGCCCCTCCGGAGAGCCTGCCCGATGGCGTCAGTATGGTCGAACTGGACGCTCTGCTCACTCATGCCGATGTCGTGTCCCTTCATTGTCCATTGACGCCGGATACACGGAATCTGCTGAATACAGAACGTCTGTCCAGGCTAAGAGACCAGGCGATCGTCATCAATACGGCGCGTGCCGGATTGATTGACGAAACGGCTCTGCTCGCCCAACTGCACAGTAAGCGGCTCCATGCGGCATTGGACTGCTTCAAGGATGAACCGCTACAGGCAGCTTCCCCATGGCTGACTGCGCCGAATACGGTATTGACTCCGCATATCGGGGGAACTACAACGAAGGCGTTCCGCCAGATGGGCGTAATGGCGGCCGAATCCATCCTGGCCGTTGTCGCTGAGAGTCAGCCACCCACGGCTGCCTCTTCTTGAGGTAGCGCGAGCTGGATGACAAAAAGGCGCCGATGAGTGCCACCTCACCGCGCAATGTTTGCGCGGTGAGGTATTACAAAGTGAGGAGACAAAAATGTCGCACAAAGACACCCGGGACATCGCGGGCGGCGTCCTGATGATGGGAATCGGAGTCTATGCCGCTTGGCATGCCAATAGTCATTACGCGCTCGGTGAACTCAGTCGCATGGGACCCGGCTACCTTCCAATGGTGCTCGGATTCGTCCTTGCACTCCTGGGGCTGCTGATCCTTGTACCCGCATTGTTTCGGCCCGGTTCTCCCGTTCGAGTGGAATGGCGCTCCCTGGTGTTGATCATCGGGAGTCTCATCGCGTTCGCGTTTCTGGTCGAAACAACTGGGTTGATTGCGGCGACGCTGGCTGCTGTCCTTCTGTCCTCGCTTGCCGACAGACAGATGTCATGGCGAAACCGCATCTTGGTCGCACTCGGTGTGACGCTCCTCACCTGGGTAATCTTCATCGTCGGCCTTGGCATGACCTTGCCGGTCTGGCCCTGGAATGGATGAACCGTAAGGGTTACGTCTTTCCTCGTCTCATTATTTCGAATTCCGGAGGCCGTCAGCCATGGACATTGCAAGCGGATTGATTTTGGGGTTGCAGTCGGCCCTCCAGCCGACAACCCTTTTTTATTGTTTCATAGGCGTCTTTGTGGGAACGCTTATCGGCGTTTTGCCCGGCATCGGCGCGCTGGCAACGATTTCGCTCCTGTTGCCAATCACGTTCCACATCGAGCCAACTGCTGCAATCGTAATGCTTGCCGGTGTCTATTATGGCGCGCAGTACGGAGGCTCTACCGCGGCCATCCTGTTGAACTTGCCAGGTACTCCCTCGTCGGCCGTCACCTGCCTCGATGGCTATCCGCTGGCGAAGCAGGGCCGCGGCGGGGTCGCGCTGTTCATGACTACGATAGCCTCCTTCGTGGGTTCGATGCTGGGTATCGCGGCACTCATCCTTTTCGCGCCGAGTATCGCGGATTTCGGGCTCAAGTTCGGACCCGCGGAGTACTTCTCGATGATGTTGCTGGGCCTGATTGCAGCCTCGACCCTGGCGTCCGGTTCGGTCACGAAAGGCCTGGCAATGGTCGTGCTCGGATTGCTGCTCGGCACCATTGGCACCGACGTCGATTCCGGCGTGATGCGCTTCACGTTCGGGCAACTGGGTCTCGCTGACGGGATCAACCTCGTGGCTTTGGCCATGGGGATTTTCGGCGTTTCCGAGGTCATTGCCACGATCAATCGGGCCCGGGAGGCAAAGAGCAGCGAAAAAATATCGTTTCGTTCAATGCTGCCGACCCGTAAAGAGGCACGGGACTCGGTTTCACCCATGCTGCGCGGCACGGGTATCGGAAGTTTCTTCGGGGCTTTGCCGGGAACGGGTGCGTCGATCGCGTCCTTCATGGCCTACGCGGTCGAGAAAAAGGTCGCCAAGGACCGCAGTCGCTTCGGCAAGGGCGCCATTGAAGGGCTCGTAGCGCCAGAGTCGGCAAACAATGCTGCGGCTCAGACTGCTTTCGTCCCCACGCTGTCGCTCGGCATCCCCGGCGATGCGGTGATGGCGCTGATGCTTGGCGCGCTGATCATTCACGGCATCCAGCCGGGGCCCATGCTCATGACCGAACAGCCAGCGCTGTTCTGGGGGCTCATTGTGAGTTTTGGAATCGGCAACATCATGCTGGTCATTCTCAATCTACCCTTGATCGGGGTCTGGGTAGCCTTGCTGCGCATTCCGTACAGCGTGTTGTATCCCGCAATTCTGGTGTTCGTTGCGCTGGGTGTTTACAGCGTAAGTGGTAATACCTTCGATATTCTGATGGTCGCCGTGATCGGGTTCGCGGGCTATCTGCTGGCAGTCATGAGATTCGACGTTGCGCCGTTGCTATTGGGCTTCGTGCTCGGCCCTCTGATGGAGGAGAACCTGCGCCGCGCGTTATTGCTGTCGCGTGGCAGCATGACGACCTTTATCGAACGTCCGATCAGCGCGGTATTCCTTGCCGTTTGCGGGGCGCTAATCATGTGGTCGCTCTTGAGTGCGTTCAGAGACTGGTTCCGCGGTCGGGAGTGGTTGATGACGTCGGCTGACTCTCGTCCTGACTGAAGCTGTATTCAGGTGCTGGTGCGTCACGAGCATGCCGTTGTGCTTCGGTGAGGTGGCCCGAGAACTGTTTCCCCCATGAACCCCGCCGCTCGCGGGCACCACGAAATCATGTTGTCCGAAACCCGTTTAGCTTTGAGCGACGGAAGAAAACCAACCGAATCCGGAGGATTACCCCGCCCACATATTTGCTTCTCAGGCCACAGGACTGTTTCCCTAAGCAAAGCGCACAGACGTCACGCTTGGTAGTAAAAGTCCAAAATGGAATGAAATAGCATTCTGGATATTCGCTTTTAGAAACATTTGCGACGCAATACCATGGCTGTGCATGAGCACGCCGCATGATCTGTTCTCGCTGCGACGCCCGGGATCGACTGCCGGCATCGCTTCGCGCTACTGCAGCACCATTCGACCCTCAGGAGACTATAGACATGAAGAACAATATCATTTCAAAGATCGCAGCAAGAGTACTGCTCGGAATGGCTTGCACGCTGGCCCTGCCGGCCATGGCGCAGCCCGTATGGAAAGGCTATTCGTTCGTCAGCGCGGCCAACCACCCGTCCTACCAACATCTGGAGTCGCTGGCCAAGGAGTTTGAGAGCCTTAGCGGCGGCGCGGTGGAGACAAAGGTCAATGTCGGCGGCTCGCTGCCTATTCCCGGTACGTCCATCACCCAAGCAGTGGGTGAAGGTACGCTGACCTTCGCGCACGACTTGTTCTTCACCGGCAGCGTGCAACTGGGCGGGCTGACGATGTTACCCATGCTGGCCTCGACGCATGCCGAGTACCAAAAAGCCGCAGAGATCATCGAGCCCTATCTGGCTGCTGAGCTGAAGAAGAGGGGCGTGACGTTGCTGGCCACCTACAACTTCCCGCAGCAGACCATCTGGAGCGTGTCGAAGGTCACTTCGATCGACGACCTGAAGGGTAAGAAGATCCGCGTCGGCAACGGCCAGGTGGCGGAGTTCATGCGCAGGGTCGGCGCCATTCCGGTCACGCTCTCCACCGGCGACGTGGCGCCTGCGCTGGAGCGGTCCGTCATCGAAGGCGTGGTCACGGCAAGCGCCGGTGGCGGACGGCTCTGGGGCGACATGCTCAAATCCAACCTGCGCCTGAATCTTAACTACGACCTCGTGCTGGTCACGGTCAACTCCAGGGCTTTCGAGCGGCTGCCGGCCGATGTCCAGGAGAAGTTCCAGGCTGCGGCCCGCAAGCATGCGGATGACCTGACTCAGGCCATTGCGGTGCTGGAGGACGAAACGACCGAGCAGCTCAAGGCCAACGGTCTCGTAGTGAGCACGGTCAGCGAGGCCTCGCGGGAAGCCCTTGCGGCACAGATGAAGGACTACTGGGACGAGTGGGCAGAAAACACGGGGCCGGAGGCCGTGCAGGCCCTCGCCAAGTTCCGTGAAGAAGTGGGCAAGTAAGGGCCGTTCGCCAGTCAAGCGTTAGCGCCTTGACCATCCGCAGGAGAGTTCATGATGATGTTCAGCGCACCTGATCGGCTCGAGGCGGGCGTCCATGCCTCGATCCCGTCGTCGTTCCATGTCACGGACCGCGCTTCGACCTGGGTCGATGTCCAGGCCCGTGGCGCCGCGACACCCACCTTCTTGGAAGGCCCGGCCTTTGATAGCGCGGGGCGTCTATGGGTTGTCGACATCCCTTGGGGGCGACTGTTCCGGTTTGCGCCGGACGGCCAACCGGAGTTGATGATCGAATACGACGGCGAGCCCAACGGGCTGAAGTTCCACCCGGATGGCCGGGGCTTCATCGCCGATCATCGCCATGGGATCATGGTGTTCGATCCCGAAGGGCGCATCGCACCCTTCCTGGAGCGCGCATGGGCGCAACGCTTCAAGGGCACGAACGATCTGTGCTTCGCGTCCAACGGCGACCTGTACTTTACCGACCAGGGTCAGACCGGCCAGCAGGATCCTTCCGGCTGCCTGTACCGCCTGCGCGCGAATGGCCAGTTGGACTGTCTCCTGGACAACGTGCCCAGTCCCAACGGCCTGGTCCTCAACGCGGCCGAGGACACGATCTTCCTCGCCGTCACGCGTGCGAATGCCGTGTGGCGGGTGCCGCTGCTGAAGGATGGCCGGGCCACCAAAGTGGGGGTGTTCATTCAGCTGTCTGGCGGGATTGGTCCCGACGGTCTGGCGATGGACCGCCACGGCAACCTGGCCGTCTGCCACCCGGGCCTGGGCGCCGTCTGGCTCTTCAACCGCTACGGCGAGCCGGTGTTGCGCATCGACTCCCCCGATGGGCGCCTGACCACCAACTGCGTCTTCGCGGAGGATGGTCGCCGCCTGTTTATCACCGAATCAGAGACCGGTACCGTGCTGGTCGCCGACCTGCCGTCATCCCCATGAGCCCCGACGCCATTCCTTCCTCTCGCGGGACGATCCTGCGCCTGGGCGATCGTGTGGTCGGTCTGGGCCGCGTGATTGCCGAGCTCTGCCTGCTGGCCATGGTGATTCTGATCGCGGTCGACGTGGTCCTGCGCAACGTGGCCAATCGGTCGCTGCTGATTACGGACGAGGTTTCGGGCTACCTGCTCGTCGCGATTGTGTTCTTCGGTGCGGCGCACAGCTTGCGCAGCGGTGCGTTCCTGCGGATCGCGTTCCTGTTCGAGGCGATGCCAAAGCGAGCCCGCGCCGTCATGGCGGTCGTCTTCGACGCCGCCGCAGTAGTGCTCACGGTGCTCTTGCTCTACCAGCTGGGGCGTTTTACCTGGCGCAACTGGGAGTTCGAAACTGTCGCTACGACCCTGCTCGAAACGCCGCTGTGGATCCCGCAGTCCGTGATGGTTCTGGGCTGTGCCGTCTTCCTCGTCGCCGTGCTTCTTGAACTGACGGACTCGGTGATCGGGCTGCGCCACCCTGGCCTGCCGCAACGCTCGCGCGCAACGCATGAATCGGAGCTACACGAATGACCTGGGCCAGCCAATTCGCAATCCTCTCCGGCGTTCTCGTCGCCTTGCTCATGGGCGGCATGTGGGTGCCGTTTGCCATCGGCATCGCGGGATTTCTGGCGATCATCCTGACCGATGGTTTCGGCGGGCTGAACGCGCTGGGCATCGTGGCCTGGGGGACGGCCAACAGCTTCACGCTCAGCGCGATCCCGCTGTTCATCCTGATGGCCGAGGTGTTGCAGCAAGGTGGCGTCAGCCACCGCTTCTACCAGGGCCTGACCGTGCTGGTGCGCGGACTGCCGGGTGGCCTGATGCAGACCAACGTGGCGGGCTGTGCGCTGTTCTCTGCGATCAGCGGATCCAGCGTCGCGACGGCGGCGGCCGTGGGCACGGTGGCCATTCCGCACCTCGAGAAACGCGGCTACAACCGTGCGATGGCCGCCGGATCGCTGGCAGCGGGCGGCACGCTGGGAATCCTGATTCCGCCGAGCATCCCGCTGATCATCTACGGCACCTTCACCGAGACCTCGGTATCAAAGCTTTTCATGGCGGGGGTCGTTCCGGGCATCCTGCTGGCGTTGCTGTTCATGGGGTTCATCGGCGTCGTGGCCACGCTGCGACCGGAGGTGGCCCCGCGCGACGCGAATACGCCAAGCCGAAGGGAGAAGCTGTCGGCCCTGCTGGATCTGGCCCCCTTCATCGTGCTGATGACGGTGGTGCTCGGCAGCATCTACGCGGGCTGGGCCACGCCCACCGAAGCTGCCGGCGTGGGGTGCGTGGTGGGCGTCGCGATTTGCCTGATCTGGGGAAGGTTCGGCCGTGCGGAGTTGCAGGCCGCACTGGGGAACACCGTGCGGGTGAGCTGCTCGATCATCTTCATCGTACTCATGGCGTTCATCTTCTCCTACGCGGTCGAGAACGCAGGGATCAGCAGCCGCCTCACCAACGCACTCGTCGACCTGGGCCTCAGCAAGTGGACGTTCTTCCTGGTGGTGGTGGTTCTTTTCATCATCCTGGGTTGCATGCTGGAGAGCATCGCGATGATTGTGCTCACCGTGCCCCTGCTATTCGGCACGATCGCAGCCTTTGGCTTCGATCCATTGTGGTTCGGCATCGTTCTGGTCCTGTTGCTGGAAGTGGGTATGCTTACGCCGCCCTTCGGCATTAATCTGTTCGTGATCCAGAGCGTCTCGAAGTGGCCGCTTGGTCAAGTCGCGCGTGGCACAGTGCCATACTGGTTCATCATCTTTGGATTTATCGCCCTGCTGTCCGTGTTCCCGGAGATAGTGACCTGGCTGCCCGACCGCATGGGACGCTGAGGCAACGGTATGCCGGAGATGTGGGCGACACTTCTCGCTACGCTGGTTACTGGCGAGAATGCCCCCTATCCAACGAACGAAGGAGTGTCATCATGAAAAAGACTGGTTTGATTGTCATCGATTTGCAAAACGAATACCTGCCGACAGGAAAACTGCCCCTGTCTGGCATTGAGTCCGCCATCGACAATGCGGCCAGGGTGATTGCCGATGCCCGGGCGAAGAACATACCGGTGTTCCACATCCGCCATGAATTCGCTAACAACGAAGCGCCGGTGTTCGTGCCAGGTACTTCGGGTGTGGAGATCCAGGCTGACGTGGCCCCGGTGGGAGATGAGCCGGTGATCGTCAAGAACCACGTAAATGCATTCCGCGACACCGACCTCAAGCAGCAACTCGATGCCCATGATGTAGAGGAGGTGGTGATTGTCGGTGCGATGAGCCACATGTGTGTCGATGCCTGCGTGCGTGCAGCCGTTGATATGGGCTTCCCGGCTACTGTATTGCACGATGCCTGCGCCACGCGGGATCTGGAATTCAACGGTGTGACCGTGCCTGCTGCCCAGGTTCACGCGGCCATGATGGCGGCCTTCGAGTTCGGCTATGGCTCCGTTACCTCAACCGAGGCGTACCTGAGCGCCGCGTGACGGCAAAGCACCACCCGTCAATCAGCAGCCCCCGATGCAGGTCGTGTATCTGTGTCGGGGGCTGTTTCTGTTTTGACCGAGGCTGGTGCGATTGATATTCCAAAATAGCATGAATAAAGAGATCGAATAATTCGATTGTGTGATCGATGTCTCTGCACAAAAATGTTCTTGAGGCCGCTATTGCGGAGAGCATTAGGGATCCCGAGTTTTTTGCTTCTGCCGCTGCCGATGCCCCGTTCCTCGCCTTTATGCCTGGCGCAGAGTGGGCGAAGTCTCTTGAGAACAACAGCGCCTTGTTGAAGCAAATTGTGGGCGCCCGCAACTGACATTGATTGGCAAGGTTACAAGCATGAACCCTAACTTCGTTGTAAACCCGGTAGCGGCCGTACTGGAGTCTGATTTGGTGAGCGCTTTGATGGAGGTGTCGACATCGCTTATCAGCGACAACCTTCACCGTCTTGAGGGCGTTCTGGGTCTGCAGACTTTTCATTCGTCGCGCAAATTGGTAGGCACTGCGGTGACAGTGAAACTGCGGGCAGGCGATAACCTGCTTGTGTACAAAGCAGTCAGCATGATGTCCCCCGGTCATGTGTTGGTTGTTGATGCCGGCGGTGTGACGAGCAACGCCATTGTGGGCGAGTTGCTGATGCTGTACGCGCAGCAACGTGGCTGCGCCGGCTTTGTTATCGATGGTGCGATTCGGGACTCCGCTACTTTTGCCGAAGCCGACTTTCCCTGTTATGCCCGGGCGGCAACACATCGTGGCCCATACAAAACAGGGCCCGGGCTCATCAATGTGCCAGTGAGTATCGGTGGGCAGGTTGTTCAGCCTGGGGATGTGGTCGTTGGAGACGAAGATGGCCTCGTGACGTTCCCAATGAGCGAAACCGAAAGCTTGCTGGCCGCAGCCGAATGCAGCAAGCGCTTCGAACAAGCGATCCGAGAAGAAATCGCAACCGGCGCTGTGCGTCAGGCTTGGATGGAAAAAATGTTTGCTGCCTATGGGCTTACATGAAATGGAGTTACATGAAGTGGCAATGAACCGCGCCGCTCCAGCGGATGTACTGGTCACCATTCGCTTTTTTGACGAGGCAGCGGTTGCACGGCTGGAGGCGCGAGGATATCGAGTCATACGCGCCGACATCCCATACGATGCGCTCGA
>NZ_JBLLNL010000022.1:0-10738 GCF_048158365.1 Denitraticella aggregata
GCGCTTGCGCCACTGGTACAACGCCTTGACCGAAAGCCCCTCGCGCTCGGCGTACGCCTTCGTGGTGATCCCTTCGGTTTCGATCGCCGATAAATGCGACAACCAGAACTGCGACTTCTCCGACATGCCCGTGCTCCCTGAAAAATGGAAGTCCGAGCATGCCGGCCCGCCGGCGCCTACGTAAGGATGAGGTTCATGGAGCGCTTACGGTTGACGGCCAAACACCAAGGAACCAAAACGGTTCCGCGTTGGAGGTATATCGACATGCCCACAACTCTGACCCTGAAGAACATTCCCGACTCCCTTTACGAGCGGCTGAAAACCGCTGCAGAACTGCACCGACGGAGCATGAACAGTGAAGCAATCGTGTGCTGCCTTGAAGCAGTGCTGATGCCTACGCAGTCAGCACCCGCGGAGCGTCTGACTCGCGCACGCGAACTCAGGGCCGCGCTGAAACCCACAGAGTTCCTGGCACGTGACATTGATGCGCTGAAGCGCGAAGGCCGCGCATGATCGTTGTTGACTCGAACGTCCTCGCTTACCTGTACTTGCCGGGTCAGTTCACCGAGGCTGCCGAAACACTGCTCGGCAGAGACCCCTATTTCCCCATGACGCGGACAAGGTCACCGTAACGGGCAAGCTTGCCGTCCACCGTGAGGAGAATGAGCGGTTCAGTCATCGACTGGGCAACCAGCAAGCGATCAAAGGGATCTCGATGGTCGTCGAAGGCCGGCAAGCTGGTGAGCTTGAGGATGTGGGCGTTCCTGATCGACAGCCAGGTGAAGCCCATTGATTCGACCTGCTCGGCGAACGCGGACAAGTCGATACGGACCTTGCCCAAGGCGGCCTTTATCGTGAGTTCCCATAGGGACACGCTGCTGACGAAGGCTTCGTCAGCAGCTTCCACCAGGCTGCGCACTTCGTCCGTTACACGCGGGTCGCCAGTCTGCCACCAGAACGCAAAATGCGTATCGAGTAGCACTTTCACCGGCCGGCGCCCCGGACGCCCGTTTTCTCGTCTGACTCTTGCAGGCAGGTAAAGAGTTCATCGATCGGCGCATCGAAATCTTCGGCCATCATCCAGTCACAGCCCTTCATGCTCCCCGGTGGAGCAATCCTCCGGCGGGCTGGGCGGTAGGCTTTCAGCGTGGCAATTGGCTGGCCGGCACGCGCAATGACGACCTCGTCGCCGCGCTCGACCATCTCGAGCAAGCGCGAAAGATGGGTCTTGGCTTCATGGATGTTGACGATTTGCATGCCGGGTTCCTGCCAGAATGAACTAAGCCTTAGTCTAGCTCACCTGGACACATTTTTCGAGCCGCGTGAGATCGCATGAACGGGTTGTTGCCGGGTGTGAATACCGATTCGAACTGACACACTTTTTGCCCGTTCGATGGATGATCCGCGAACGTACGGACACACGAGCGGCCGGATTGGTCGAGTTTCTGCCTTCCCCCTTCGGAGAAAATCGGGATGGTCGTCGCCTGTTCATGCCGCCAATTGAAGCGGCTTCACCGTTTCTCTTGGCCGCTGCTCGGCCTGCCACAGGTCATAGGCCGCCTGCATCCTGATCCACAGTCCCGGAGGCTGGGAAAGGGCTTCGGAAAGCTTCAGATCCATGTCGGCCGTGATGCTTGCGTGCCCATTGAGAATCTTGGACAGATGAGGACGCGACACGCGCAAGTGGGCAGCGAACTGGCCGACCGTCAGGCCGAGTTTGGGAAGAGCATCCTCCTTGAGGATTTCGCCAGGATGGGGCGGGTTGTGCATGCGCATAGGATATCTCCTCAGTGATAGTCGAGGTAATCGACGAGTTCGGCTTCCCCTGCGTCGAACCGAAAGATCACCCGCCAGTTTCCATTCACTTTCACTGACCAATAATCCATCAGATCACCGCTCAGCTTGTGCAGGTCAGTGACACCCAGCATCGAAGTGATCCGCCAGTGGGTGTTGGTCAGGGACGCCTGGCTCACCGGTGGCGGGCATGTGTCGTCCGGTCGGGCCGCGATGAAGCGCTCGACCATCCAGGTTGGCTTCAACTGGTCTCCTTCAATCCCGGGACGCTGGGCCAGGGCACCCCCGAAATGCATCAGGAGCTTGCCGCCCGGGCTGTCGACGAGCGCCAGGTAGTCGCGCTGCATCTTCAGCGCCTCCTCGCTCGGGGCGATCGGGTAGCTGCGCCCGGTCAGGCACTCGGTGAATCGCGGCGAATCCACCATGTAGGTCATGTGCCCGAGGAAGAACGCCGGAATCTCCGCCATCTCGATCCGGCCAATGCTTTCCAGTTCGTACGGCAGGTCGGACTCGATAGGCTGCCCCATGATATCGAGCAGGCGCAGCCGGTCCGGCCCGACAATCTCGAATTGCAGCGGCATCTCCCTGCCCCCTTGCAGCACGAGCGCATTCCGCCACGAATCGACACGCCAGCGACCCATGTCGCCATCCACCGATTCCGTTTCCTTCCCCAGCCACTCGCGGCGCGCCCCCCACGGATGCCGCGTCCCCCTGGTTCCCCGCATCCCCCCGGACTTCATCTGCAAACACGCTACCGCTGATGACAAATACCATCACCAGCGCGGAGACCACCCATCGCAAGCGCACACCCGGCGATCGATCGCATGAATGGTGGGCATCAACGCAAAGGAATCGCATCATTATTCGCCTCACACCCATGTACAGGTCTCTTGGCCGCAGAAGACGGAAGGCCACCGCGCATCGACCCCAAAGCCGGCGGGAACAGCTTTCAAGACGCTCTTCAGCTTGTCGGTTCTTTGGGCACTCATGGTCCACATTATGCGTCCCTGCCGGACCGCCTCGACCTTGAACTCTGCCGTGTAGCGCGCCTGCGGCTTCTTCGTTTCCATCGACTCCTCGGTGACGCCTCATCGTGAGACAAAAAGGTGTCTAGGAAACCCGGGGCGATTCACTCGGTGTCGATGTGTTGAGGGGAAACTCCACAGCGTTCAACCAGGGGATGCCGAGCACCAGGATCCAAACTGCCTAACCACCCACCTCAAACACAACACTCATCGGCCCACTGCCCGAATGACTGCGATACCGAACCGGCCCGTAATACACGAACGGCGCCGCCTTCCCGCCCGCGAGCTTCGATTCGCGCACGAACAGGTGCAGTGAGATCCCCCGCTTCTCGTGCTCGATGATCTCCCGACCCCGCTTGCTCTCGGGTGTCGTCGAGTTCTGGCTTTGCCAATGGAAGGTGTGATCGTCTATCCAGTGGTCGAGGTAGCGGTGGTCTTCGGCCTTGCCTTGTTTGTTGAGGGTGACGAGTAGCACCTGGGCCTTGCGCGCGGGCAGTGCCACGTGGCCGCTGTTCCAGTTGCCGGGGTTGAAGTTTTCGCCGAACAGGGGCGGGATGTCTTCGCGCATGAAGGATTCGCCGACCGCGAGTTCCAGCGGGTCGATGACCGCCTTCAGGCGTGCGACGGTGCGCAGTTCGTCGGCGAGTTCTGGGGTGACGTGGATGTCCTCGTAGTCCGGATTGTTCGCGACGAGGACGTAGCTGCCGTCGCGGTGCTTGGTGACGACACGCAGCAGGTATTGGTCGTCGCCGGTCTGGTCCTGGCGCTCGATGGCCATGGTGGTGCCGGTGATCGAGCCCGCGTTGGCGGGGCTGACGAGTTCCATCAGCAGGTAGTCGCCATCGCGGATCGGGTGCTTGCCGCCGTTCATCGAGTTGCCCGAGGCGCGGGCGATGAAATGGCGCGCGGGGTCGAGGCGTCCGTGGCCGGGGCCGAGGCTGCGGTGCTCTTCGGCGTCGGCGCGCGCGGTGCGGAAGTGGCCGCAGGCGATGCACAGGTTCGGAAAATACGGGAGTTCGGTGCGGTCCGGCGTGGCGCGCTTGAACGGCACGACGTTGTCCGGCGGCGTGGCGGCGGCGCGACGGACCTCGTAGGCGGCGAGGCGAAAGTCGACCAGTTCCTGCACCATCGCGGCGAAGCGTTCGCGATGCGCTGGTTCAACGTCGAAGCCCGGTTCGAAACGCTGCCCGGCGATGCGGAAGAACTTGCGCGCGGCGGCCGGCTGATTGCCGCCGATCCAGGCGTTCACCGGGTTGTCGCGCCAGTAGCGTGCCCAGACTTTGCTCCTGCCGTCGGACGCGTCGAACTGGGCTTCGGGCAGGTCGGCGAGCAGCGGGCGGCGGCGTTGCAGCACCTGCCATGAACGCTCGGCCAGCGCCTCCATGGACGGAGCCGAGGCCCAGCCGTCGAGTTCCTGGAAGGCCTCGAGCAGCACCATCTTGAAGCTCTTCGTCATCGCGGTGGTCTCGACCTCGCGCAGAAAGTCGCGGTGCGCGGTGGCGACGATGGCCTCGTCCTGGTCGAGATCGTTCATCGCGCCGACCAGCCCGAACCAGCTGCTGTACTCCTTGCGCATCCGCCCGAGGTTCGCGCCGCAGCGGTAGAACTCGGCGAGCGTCGGACGACGACCGAGGCCGTCCTTCAGCGCCTGATATTCTTTGGCGATGCCGTCGGTGTCGAGCGACTTCAGGAAATCGATCAGTTCGAGCTCGTAGTTGATGAAGCAGCCGGCGGGCAGTTCGAGTCGGCGCGTCTCGACCTTGCGCGCGAACTCGGCGAGGTGTTTGTAGCTCGCCCCGACCTGGGCGAGCGCCTGCGGTTTGTGCAGAAAGCTGTGGTGGTTGCCGATGAAGTCGAGCACGACCAGCTTTTCTTTTCCTTCGGCCCTGCGCAGACCGCGCCCGAGTTGCTGCAGGAACAGGATCTTCGATTCGGTGGGGCGCAGCATCAGCACCGTGTCGATCGCCGGCAGGTCGACCCCTTCGTTGAACAGGTCGACCGAGAAGATCACCTGCAATCGGCCGTCGGCCAGGCGCTCCAGTGCCTCGCAGCGGGCGAGCGCCGAGCCGGCGTAGACCGCTGCGGCCGCGATCCCCTCGTGCGCGAACTGGGCGGCCATGAACTTCGCGTGCCGGATCGAGACGCAGAACGCCAGCGTGCGTTGCTGCGCGCGGTCGCGCCAGTGGCGCAGCGCATGGCGCGCGCGGGCGAGGGTGGCGAGTTTGTTCGACAGCTGCTCGGGTTCGAAGCGGCCGTTGCGCCACGGGATCTCCCGGTAATCGACCGACTCGTCCCAGATGCCGTAGTAGTGGAACGGTGCGAGCAGGCCGGCCTCGATGCCGGCGAACAGGTTACGGGTGAACACCAGGTTGTCGTCGCACAGCGACAGGATGTCCGACTGGTCGGTGCGATCGGGCGTGGCGGTCAGGCCCAGCAGGAACTGCGGCACGAAATGGGCGAGAAGCCGGCGGTAGGTGGGTGCGGCCGCATGGTGGAATTCGTCGATGACGATGTAATCGAAATGCTGCGGCGAGAAGCGCTTCAGATGCGTGCCGCGACCGAGCGTCTGCACCGACGCGCACAACACGTCGACCTGGGTGTCGCGGATTTGGCCCATGTAGAAGCCGACCCGCGCGCGCGGACGGATGCGGACGAAGGTTTCGGCCGCCTGGTTCAGGATCTCCTCGCGATGGGCGACGAACAGCACCCGACGCGCGCCGAGCTGCTCCGCATCGAAGGCGGCGAGCCAGGTCTTGCCCAGCCCGGTGGCGAGCACGACCAGGCCCCGGCGATAGGCTTCGCGGCGTGTCGCGGCCAGTGCTTCGAGGGCGTCCACCTGAATTGGCGTGGGGATGGGGGGCGGTTCGGATTCTTCGCTGCCCGGCGCGATCGCGCGCGATGGCGGCACGCGCCGTGCGTCGTAGCGGTCTATCCACGCGTCGCCGAGCGCGACGGTGCGCGCATCGCGGAACAGTTCCTCGAAGCGGGCGCGCGCCTCGATGAAGCCGTCGTCGCCCGGATAGTCGATGCGATAGTTCCATTCCAGCCCGTCGGTGAGCGCCTGGCGGCTGATGTTGCTCGAGCCGATGAAGGCGGTGCCGTGCACATCGCGTTGCTCAGCGAAGTGCGCGAACAGGTAGGCCTTCATGTGGAAGCTGCGTCCGGCGGACTCGAACACCCGCACATGGGCGCCTTGCTCCTGCAGCAACATCAGCAGCCGCAGGGCTTCGGGGTCGGTGATGTCGAGATAGTCGCTGGTGAGCACGCGCAGGCGCGCGGGCGGTCGCGACCGGACTTCGCTCTGACCGAGCGCGTCGTGGAGATCCGGCAGCAGCAGTCGGAGGCCGGTGGTCTTGACGAAAGACACCGCCAGATCGATCTCGTCGGCACGGGCGATCGCATGGCAGAGTTGCGGCAGGAACGGGTGCTCGGCGTCTCCGGTGATCAGGCGACTGGTCGGCGCGGGGCGTCGCCGGAGGATGGCGTTCAGCCACGATTCGCTGCGTTCCGGGCGCTGGTCCGGCGTGACCCAGCATTCGGACGACTCGATGTCATCGAGTCCGGCGATCCAGGCCCGCAGGCGGGATTCGGTCGCGTCGGTGAAATGGCGTTCGTCGTCCGTGCGCTCGTCGTCGCCGTGCTTGAAGCTCACGTACAGCGCCCCACCCGGCTTCAGCGCGCGCCACAGGCGCTCGAATGCATGGGGCAGGTCGTCGGCCGGCAGGTGCAGCAGGCTCGCGCAGGCCCAGATGCCGTCGTAACTGCACAGCTCCGAAACATCGGCGAAGCTGCGCACCGCGACGCCCTGTCCGAGCACCTCGCTCGCCCGCTGCGCGATCTCCGCCGACGCGTCGAACGCGACGATCCGGTAGCCCCGCGCGACGAAGGCCCGACTGTCGCGACCGGACCCGCAGCCGGCGTCGAGGATCAGCCCGCCCGCCGGCACATGCCGCAGGAAGCGCGCATGCAGTTCGGATATGTCCACGCCGATGGTCTCCTCGACGAATCGGGCGGCATGACGATCGTAATAGGCAAGCGTGCGGGACATCGAAGCTGGCGGATTCCGTCGATTGGCCGAATGCGATCCACATGTTCGGCGATGGCGACCGACAGGCTACCAGGTTGGAAGGGCTGTGGGGCGCGACGACGTCGCGCCGATGTTCATGCGTTGATTATGCAGGGTCTGGAGAATTCGGCTTCGACCGCTACCGCTACCGCTACCGCGACTTAGTCCGCGGTATCGATATGCCGCGCCAGGTCCATGCTGTCGTGCAGGATGCGAAGCACCTCGATGAGGTTCTTGTCGTCGTGGGCACGAAAGACGATGAAATGGCGCCCTTTGCGTCTTTTGCGCGCAACGTGCAGGCAGATGACGCCCACTCCCAGATCCGGACGTGCACGAACGCCGGGCGCGCCCGGGCCGTGCACAAGTGCTGTCAACGCATTGCGCAGGGTTGTCTCATAGACCCGCGCCTGTCGCGGGCTGAAGTGTTCGGTCGTCCACTGCAGGATATCGACGAAATCACGCTCGGCAGCGTGCGCCAGACGAATGCGCCAGCGCTGCTTCATGCAGTGTTGATCGCCTTGTCGGCCAGCGCGACCAAGTGGGCATCCAGAGCTTGCGTGGTGTCGAAATCGGTGTATCGCCCCGCTTCGACATCGGCAACGCCGATAGCCACAGCCTCGCGTAATGCAGCCAGTCTAGTGGCTCGATCAGCCTCACGGGCTTGCACGAGGCGCAACCCTTCGCGTAGCACTTCGCTGGCGTTCTGGTATTGGCCGGAAGCTACCATCTGCTCGACGAACTGTGCCTGGATCTCGGTTAACACCACGTTACGGGTCGGCATGGCTGTCTCCGAAAAAGGGTTGTTGGCATATCCTGCCAATGGTGATCGAAGAACGCAAGCCACAGCGCTGATTCGTGATCTTTGGATGTGCGCGACGCAACGGCGGCGGGACTGCCGATCAGGCCTTGCCCGCCTGCCCGACCACCATTCGCCACGGAAAGAAATACACCGCATAGACCACCGCATATACCGCGAAGTGGTCCAGGTTGGCGGCGCTTGCGGCGGCGAAGAAGAAGATCAGCAGGTGCATGCGGATCACGTTGCGGTAGGGCGCGAGGAAGGCATCGTTGCCGGACTTTTTCCGCGCGGCCTTGCGCAGCGTGCTCCGGTCGAGCGTGATCGGGGTGGTGGTTTCCTGTTCGACCTGCCTGACCGGCATCGCGAAGGCGGCGCGCTCGGCCGCGAATGCGAGCGGGATGAACCATCCATAGCGGCGGAAGACCTCGATATACAGCGCTAGGTCGGGGATGTCGCCGGTCGCCGAGGACTCGCCATAGACCGGGAAGAACCCGTTCAGAAAGACCGAATGCACGAAGTGGAAGCCGCCGAAGTGCACGGTGAAGAACGCGAGCATGAATAGCCCGCTCAGCAGCACGATCAGCACGCCCATGGTCGACAGCCCTGGGTGGGAGTCGAAGCTCGCACGCACTTCGTCGCGATGCCGCCACGCCAGCGTGACCGGACGAAAGATCGTCCACATGATCGTCGCGTAGCCGACCACGAGGCTCGCCAGCCACAGCGTCCACACCAGGTCGGCGATGCTCCACCCCAGCCACCACGCCATCGCCAGCCCGGCGGCGAACGCGAGCGCGTCGGGCAGGGCCTGGATCCCCTTCAACGCCACGTTACGGGGTCAGGCCGCCTGAAGCATGAAGTCGACATGCACAGCGTCGTAAGGAAACACGAAGCCACGATTGTCGCGGTCGATCAGACCTGCATCGAGTAAGGCATGCACGTCGGTATGCACGGCTTTCACGTCACGGTCGACGCGCCGTGCGATTTCGCGAATGGCCAGCGGTCCGGCCCCGGTCATGGCCTTGATGATCTGCCAGCGTTTGGCGGTCATCGTCTTCCAAAGCAGTTCGGGACTCGCGAAGCTGAGTCGCGGACCGGTAGGGGTGAGTGTTTCCATCGCCGTCGCGACGTCGTCGAGTGTATCGGCAAGCGATCGCACATCAAGCGTTACTGTTGTCATTCATCCACCTCGCTACATCGGACATGAAATCCGAGCTCTTTCGCACTCATGTTGGAAAAGATAACAATGCAAGTGCGCGTTGGCAATTAGTCCAACATTAGGCGAAGGGCGCTCGCACGGCCACGAACGCCAGCGCGTCGGGTAGGGCCTGGGACCAGCGTTCAGGGTGATTGCCCGGCGGGTAGGCGGTGTTGGGGTCAGGCGCTGAACTATTTATTGATATATAGGAATATGCTTATTCATGATAAGCTACTGCTTCGACTGTCATCCATCGACCACACGAGGAGTTTGCCATGAAGCGTCTGCTTGCTGCCGTTACGATTGCTGCCATGCACTTTGCCGTGCATGCCTCCGATCTGGGCATCTCTGCCGAAGAAACGTATCAGAAGATTCAGCAGGCCGAGCAGAACGTGCTGCTGGTCGATGTGCGTGATCCGGTCGAGATCATGTTTGTCGGGTTTTCCGACGCGGTGCATGTCAACATTCCTTACGTGCTGGTCGATCGCAGTCAATGGAACGCGGAGCGCGGCATTTTCAGGACGTATCTCAATCCTGACTTTCTGGGTGATATCCAGGCCGAACTGGACAAGCGCGGCCTGGGTGATGACGCCGAGATCATCACCATGTGTCGTTCGGGTAGCGAGCGGGGCGAACCCAGCGCAGCGCTGCTGCGCCAACATGGTTTTCCGAATGCGCGCTTCGTCATCAACGGTTTTCAGGGCGGGGCCATCAAGGAAGGCCCGCAGGCCGGTTTCCGCCTGCAGAACGGCTGGCAGAACAGCGGCCTGCCGTGGAGCGCGAAGATGAACCCCGAAAAGATCCACCGCACCGACAATCGCTGAGCAAAAAACAGAAATCGGGGACCACGATTAACGACTGATTAATCGTGTGCTGTCTCCGATTTCTACATGTCGGGCAGTTCATCGGGCGCCGTGGCAGAATCCCGGCTCACGCCATGCCGACATTGTGAGCCATGATGACCAACAAGGACACCAACCCGAACGGAGAGGACGTGGCCGCGCCGTCCCCGGGTGAGACCGCTCTGCCTGGTGACGCTGGCGAGAAGTCCGCAGCCGAACCCCCGAAGATCTTTACCTTCGCAGACATGAAGCTGGGCGTCGGCCACCGGCTGCAGATCCAGTGTCCGGCGCCGATGCAGTCCGAGCGTGCCTTCGTCAAGGTCGTCGGTTACGTCGACAACGTCAGCCTGATCGTCACTGCGCCGTGGCGCAACGGCATGCGTCTCGATCTGCTCGAGAACGAGAATCTCATCGTCCGCGCGTTTTCGCGCCAGAGCGCATTCGCGTTCAGCTGCGCCATCCTGCGGGTGTGCAGGCGCCCGTTCGACTACCTGCACCTGTCCTTTCCACGACAGGTGCAGGGCACGGTGATACGCAAGTCCACACGTGTGCGGGGCGGGTTCGCGGTTGAAGCCGGCACGGCCGGATCACCGTGCGGCCCCGCAACGATCGACAACATCAGTGCCACCGGCGCGCTCGTCACTGCACGCGAGCCGCTCGGCAGTCCGGGTGACACCGTGCGGCTGCGCTTCCAGGTGAAGCTCCACGACGTCGATTCGGCCCTGGAGGTGGAGGCGAAGATCCTGAGCGCGGTGCCGCACGACGATACGCAAGGCGACGCCGCCCCCCTGCTGCGCCACGGCGTCGAGTTCCGCAACCTGCAGCCGAACGACCGGATGATCATCACCAGCTTTGTCTATCAGCAGATCATCGAGAATCCGAGCAGCATGGTGTAACAAAGAATCGAAGAATCGAAGAATCGGGGACACCCATTAGCCGGCCGGTGTCAAGCGAGCAAAACACCCCCCGCGGCGGCGCCAGCCGCCGACTTTCGATCTCTCCAAACTCCGTCTGCAG
>NZ_JBLLNL010000023.1:0-9066 GCF_048158365.1 Denitraticella aggregata
CGATCCGCGCCTATCTGGACCCTGCACGATTCGCAGCCTTCCGAATCGAGTATGGCGAACTTGTCTGGGGCGACTACGACTTGTGTTTTCCCATCATCGATCTCTACCGTGCCGAAATCGACCACTCGGAGCCCGAGCAAGTTGCGATCTGAAGCACGCGATCCATGAACGCCATCCTTGCTGGCGCATGCCCCCCCTGTAGCGGCGCAAGCCGCGAACCCCCCCGACCAAACAACCCAACACCCCCCTTGAACCCCCACCCCAACCACAACACACCCCCCATCACCCGCAAGCTCCCCGACTTCCGCAACCTCGGCGTGCTGCTGCGCGTGTTGCTGCTGGTCAATCTGCTCGCGGTGGCCACCGTGTTGGTGCGCGAGGCGGACGTGCACGCCGTGCCGGCGGCGCTGCTGGTGATGGCTGGGGTCATCGAGCTGCCGCTGTTTCTGGCGGTGTTGCTGCTGTATCTGCTGCAGCCGGTGCTCAGGCGCGTGTCGTATCCGGCCGGGGTGGGGGTGGTGCTGGGCGTGGTCGCGGTGGTCAGCGTCGCGGTGTTCATGCTGCTGGGCGAGGACCAGGCCGCGACGCTCATCCGCTGGCTGCTGTGGGCCGTGGTCGCCGCCGCGGTCTGCCTGTTCTATTTCGACTACCGCAGCCAGCGCTTCTCGCCCGCGCTCACCGAGGCCCGGTTGCTCGCGCTCACCGCCCGCATCCGCCCGCATTTTTTGTTCAACGCGCTCAATGGGGTATTGGACCCTTCGGCTTGGGCGTGGAGGGTGCGTTGATATGCGTCTGCCGCGCTCTGGATCCATTGCACACAACAGTCTGCAGACAATGATCGTCTATGCGCTGCGGCTAGGCATTCAGTTGGCCCTCTTGCTGCTTGTAGCGCGGTTTCTTAACCCCGCCGAATACGGTGAATTTGCGGGTATCGCCGCCTTGGCGTTCGGTTTGGGAACGCTTTCCTCGTTCGGGCTGGGCTTTCTTGTTTTGGGTGAATCGGCACGGGATCCCGCGGCAGGGCACGCTGTCTTTGCGGAGGCAATACCGATGACTTTGCTGTCTGCAATGCTGCTAATGCCATTGTATTTTTGGTTGAGTTTTTATGTAATCGGCAGCAGTGCGAACATGCTCAGTGTGGCTTTAATAGGTCTTGCGGAACTATTGTTCGCGCCACTATTAGGCCTAGCATCGTTTCGCCTGCAGGGGCTTGGTCACATCGCACGCAGTCAGTCGCTTGCGTTATTACCGATGCTTTTGAGGCTGATCGGCGTCGCAGCATGCATAGTGCTTTTGCCTGACAGCGGCTTGTTTGCGTATGCGCTTGTACACGGGTTGGGCTCGGCGGCGGGTTTGGGGCTGGGCCTCTGGTTCGCCTGGCGGGCAATGTCACCGTTAGAGGGTGTCGCGTGGCCGAAGTTTAAGACGCTGCGGCGTGGAGCATCGTTTGCGGTCATGAATTTCATGGCGATCAACCCTTCGGAACTCGATAAGGCGCTGGCGTTGCGCCTACTCGGGGCCAACGAGACTGGGTTGTATGCACTGGCATCGCGGGGCATGGCCATCGTGACCTTACCGGTTGTCGCGATGACCCTCGCTGCTCAGCCGCGCATATTCAGGGAGTCCCACGATTCACGAACCGGCCCGGGCAGCGTAATTGCGACCGTGATGGGGGCGTCATTAGTCTACGGCTTAGTGGCTGCGGTCTTGATCTACGTGACTGGTCCCCTTGCCTTAGAATTTCTACTCGGGGAACGTTACCAGGGTATAGGCGAGGTGGTGAGGATGATTGCGTTCATTGCCCCCTTCATGACAACCCGTTTTGCGGGGGGGGGTATTCTTTTGGCCCTAGGTCGCCCACTCTTAAGAGCCGGGTTCGAAGTTGTTGGACTACTGATGCTAATCGTGATCACCCTCATTTTGGCACCACGCAATGGCATTCAGGGCCTGATCATGGCTGTAGGCGCGAGCGAGGCCCTAATGGCTATTCTCTCTGGTGTGTTTCTGTTGCGGCGGTTCAGGAGAGTGCCCATCATCACTGGGGGGCGCGCGGGGTCAGGGTGCGACGCCGACCCCGGAAAACATCCCACGTAGCTGCGAGAAAGCCGCGGAGCGGTGCCGTGGACCGGTGCCTCGCACTTCGTAACAATGCTCTGGCGGGTAGAGTGACCGCTCGGCCAATCAGGAAGAGAAAGTGCTGAGTGTCCGACTCGGCCAACTTCCGCGCGAGCACCCAGTGCGCGCGAACCATGTGGTACTCATAGAAAAATGAACCGTTCCGGCTTCCAATAGAACCCTCGTGCTCAACGACGGCATCAATTACTTTATGTTGCTGAATACCTAGCCCCGATAGCCGCCAGCCCAACTCGGTGTCGTCACCGTAAAAAAAGAAATCCTCATCAAAGAGTGGTGGCGTTGCCAAGTGTGCCGAAAGTAGCATACAACAGCCGCTGAGATACTCGTAGGCACCGGGTCGCTCTTTGTGAAACAGCAATCCCGTTAGCCGATGATAGTAGGCTGCGTTAATTCTCTTACCCGTCGCTGTTTGCATCGTTGGGACCGCTAATCCTGCCCCTTCTTTCACTGCATTGAGCAAAGCGCAGTGAGCCCCAGATTTTAGTCTGGCATCGTTGTTGATTAGGAGTACGCAAACGGCTCCAAATCGCTCACGAACCTGTGCCAAGCCATAGTTCACGCCTGCCGAAAAACCAAGATTACGTCCCGGTTCGCAAAGGACAATATTCATACCTTGCGCCTTTAGAAATGTGAACGCTGGACGCAGCGCCAGCACTGAGGCGCCGTTGTCCGCCGAGTTATCCACCACTACAACCTGAGTGATGCCATCGGACAGCAGTGAGACCAGGCAGGCATTGGTGTGTTCTTGGTGCCGAAAATGAAGAATCAGCCCGACGGTGGGTGCAAGCGCCATCGGACTTACGATTGCCTGGGTCGTCGGGCCATGACCAGGGTCTCTTCGGCCCCGCCAGGAATCATGCTGCCCGTAGCATCGGCGAATGCCCTGATGAGCGGTGCTAACAAAGCCCTGGTCTGCATTGAAAGATCGCCGATATGCCGCGCATTTTCCGCGCTTTCCCGGATCATCCAACGAGCATGTGCGCCACGCCTGATCGGCATCAAGTCAGTAAAGCCTGCTTCGACGAGCATGCGAAAGAGCTGGGGGGCAGATGGAATAACCAGATGATACGGCGGGTGCAGTCCTCTCCACGCCTGAGCGTAAAAGCGGGCTCCTAGACTATCGGGGTTTGGGCAGGCCAGCCAGAGCACACCGCCTGGGCGAAGCAGGCGGTATACCTGTTTTAGTTCTGCGCCCGGTTGTGTCACATGTTCAATGCTGTGGCTCATCGTGACCACGTCGAATTTTTCGACCCACTCGGAGGGTGAATCCAGTAATGTGCCACGCACAACGTCCAGGCGTTGGTTAGTGCATACCGCAACGGCTGCCGGATCGGGGTCCAAGCCATTTACCCGCCACCCCATCTCCACAGCGCGTTGGAGAAAAGCACCGTTCCCGCATCCGACATCCAGCAGCCTGCCGCGCTGCGGGAAGTCGCTCGAGTAGAGGTGGCGACCGTAGTAATCTAGCTTCATTCGCAATGGGAGCATCAGCCGAAACAGCCACACGCCTGCACTCAGGGAAGGTTGGCGCGACAAGCCGAAACGATGATTCAAGTAGCCATGTATCAAGCGCCACAATAACCCGGCGAATCCCGATGTGGCAGGTTGCTCGTCATCCTGACTGTGTGTGTAGTATGACTGGTACGCCTTGGGCAAGGATTCTAGAGTCGGACGCGGGTCGAGAAACAGGGATCGGCACGAGGCACAACGATGCAAGCGCCACTCATCAATGCGTAGATCGGTACGATGATCCGTGCATACCAAAGGCTTGCCTGCGCGCGAACTGCTGCCACAAGCCGGACAGCTGTCAACCCGCTCCATCAGGCCTCGGGACCAGTGCAACTGGTCGCCCGCATTCTCAAACTGATCGGTCATGAGATGCGCCGGTAGTTGATCGTAGGCCATCACGAATTCCCCGTCTCATTTGGAGCCATTGATTCTTTCGGCTTGGGTCTATGGTGACGTGTACCGTCGCGGTCAGCAATAATTTGATGGAGGCCCAGAATTTCCAAACAGATGGAATATACCGACGTTGCATCAACCGCACCGCGTTGCGGAAAAGGTAATAATGTCGATCCGGGTTGCGGTAAGGCCACAGCCGCCACCCAAAAAACCAGAAGCGCAGGGAAGATTCTCCCATTCGGTGTAGGAAAGTGACCTCTGGGATGCCGTAAAGGCCGTAGCCAGCAGCTTTGACCCGGAACGCCCATTCCGTATCGACATGGTCGATGAAGAATGCTTCATCCAGCCCACCGAGTTCATGCATTAGCGTTAATTGCATGAGCGTTCCGCTGCCGTTCAAGTTGTCGCAGGCGATCGGCGTATGGTTGTCGACGGAGGGAAACACGCGCGTCCACATGCCGAAGCGCGCCCGATGGAAACCATGGCTCAGATCGGTCGCGGGATCAACGAGGTTCGGCCCAACGCAACCCACGCGGTTGGTCTGTCTCGCCAATCGGGAATAGGCTTGCAGCAATCGCTCAACCTGCCCGTGCCCCGGTTCGGTGTCCTGGTCCAGCAGCAACACGTGAGTAATACTCGGCAGCGCCGACGCTACATGGACTCCAGTATTCAAGGCAGCCGCCAGCCCAACATTATCCGGGTTTGCAATCAGCGTACTGTTGGGCGTACCTTCCGTCAGTTGCCGCAACGCTTCCAATAATTCGGACTGTGATGCGTTGTCGATAATAATCTTCGTAGCTGCGGCTGGAAGCTGTTGAAGCTGTCGATCCAACACGTCAAGGTCGGGTCGGTAGGTGACGATGACGATAGCCAACCCTGCTACTGAGACCTCGTGCGGTCTATAGGCAGTCGATGCAACAGCAGCGCTTGGCTCTTTGCCACCACTCATCACGTTGCCCTGATTTGTCCGATAGAAGTCCCCTCAGACGATTCCGTCAGTTGTAAATCGAACAACGTCCGGAATGCACTTCGAGCCGTCCAATACCCGGCATCTGGAATCGGCCTTAGCACCCGCTGGTACATCGCCTTCTTGGACTGCTCGAGTTCGTAGCGCGTACGCAGGGCACGACCACGATGTTGGGCGAAACTGAAACAAGACGCGCCCAGCAGCGCCGCGAACTGCGCAATCGTAAGCGGCAGGCAGTCATACGTTGCGCGATTGAGCCCCCAGCGGCAAGGCGCGGGCCAGCGTTCCAGGAGTTGGTTAACGTAGGCCAGGTCGTAGCGCGGTGCTTCTAATCGCCTCCGATTATGGACAGTGAGGTTGCCCACACCATCACACTTGATGACACAACGCAGTTCGGCGAAGTGTTGGCGCTGAGCAGTGCCGACATCCAGCAGATCGAGCGGTTGATAAAACGGGGGTGGGCTGAGCAGGGCTTCGGAGCTTGCGCATTTTGGCGTTGCGGCCATGCAGGTCTACCTCGGCGTGGTGGCTGGGGCTCGTGGCATAAGGTGGTCGTCGCGCGAGTCCATCAGGCTTGTGATCAGCGCCTCGTAGCGCGCCGCCACGGTTGGCCAACTCATCCTTTCGAGCAGGCGTCTCCGAACGCACATGACCCGCTGCCGAGCTACTTCGGGCGCACGCAGACAGCCAACGACCCGTTCGGCAAGCATAGCGACATTGGCAGGCTCACACAGCATCGTGGCATCTTCCACTGGATCAAGCAGGTCCATTACGGCGGGGAGGGCGCTGATTACTACCGGGCAGCCACAAGCGATGGCCTCCACGGTCACAAGGCCAAGCCCCTCGCGATCGCCGTCTTTGGCCTGGACGAACGGCGCGACGAAGACACTGGCCCGTTGGTATAGAGCAGGCAATGCCGATTGCGGCAGCGGGCCGATAAACGTCAGTCGATCGGCGACGCCAATGGTCCCGGCCAGTTCTTGAAGTGCATTGCATTCCGGGCCATGACCGACAATGCTGAGGTGCGCACGCGGCTCTGCGGCTAGGATTGCGGGCATGGCCTCGATAAGGTGGCGAACCCCTTTTTTTTCAACCAGACGACCGACGAACAGGATCTCATATGGGTCACCGACGGTGGCCTGCGCAGGTGTGAATCGGGTCGCAAAATCAACGCCCATAGGGATCACGCTGACCCGCGGCGTTGGTACACCGAGTCGGCCGGTCGCTGCAAGCATTGCTGCGCTGACCACTGTCACCGCACTGGCCTTGCCCAGCGCCCAGCGCTTGATGCGGGCGAGGACGGGGCCGCGCATGCCGAAAAGGTCGCCACCATGCGAGGTGAGCAAGATTGGGGGCATGCGTGACCCGAACGAATGCAATACAGCGAGTACGAACCCCTGGGGGATGATCCAGTGTGCGTGGATGGCGGCAGGTCGCAAGGTTCTCAGCAAGTGCGCAGTCTTCCAAGCTTGGCCAATAAAGAAACCTGGCAGTAGCATCCATTTCCAAGGGTGGTGTTTGAGGTTGGCGAGTATGCCTCCGTCCTGGACTAGTGTCTGCAGTTGCATGGGCGCGTAGCGAAAACGATGAATGCTGACGTCGTCAATCACTTCGTTCCGGGCTGCGTCGGGCGCATGCGGGCATAAAACGTGTACGTCGAACGTGGTGACGAGTCGCTGGCACAACTCATGGACGAAACCGGGTTCCGGATCGCCAGCCCAGCGCGGGTAGGTCGACGAGAGGACGAGTAGCCGACGTTTCACGGGCGCTCGCCGCTGTCCTTGTACATCAGTGCTGTGATTTGCTCGGATATCAGACCCATCATGAAAATGATGAACCCAGCGGTGAGCATCAGCGCGCTCATGTTGGTGAAGCGCCCCATCGTCGCAAATGTATATGCATACCACCCCACGCCCGACATGAAGAAGGCCAGCGCAAGCGGTGCGAACAGCTTGAGCGGTGAATACAGGGTGCCGATCTTGAAAATGATCAGCAAGAAACGCACGCCATCGTGGAGTGGCCTGATGTGACTCTTACCAATGCGTGCTGCGGCGTGGATGGGCTCATACGCGACGGCATATCCCGCACGGAAGAATGCCATGGTACTCGTCGTCGGGTATGAGAAACCGTTTGGGAGTAGATACAGGAACTCGCGAAACTTGTCGGCACGGACCACGCGAAAACCCGAGGTGAGGTCTTCGATGCGATGATTCGTCATATAGGACGCAAGTCGGTTATAGAAACCGTTGGCAAGGCCCCGCCCCAGGCTGGCCTGCGAACCCTGCTGACGCGCGCCCACCACCATGTCGAAGCCTTCATTGAGCTTATCGAGCAGAAGCGCGATGTCATCCGGGTCGTGCTGGCCGTCGCCGTCCATGAACACGATGACTTCACCGTTGGCCGCGCGTACTCCCGCCTTGATTGCAGCCCCGTTGCCCTTGCTGAAGCGGTGGGTAATCACCCGCGCACCTGCCCCAGCGGCTACCTCAGCGGTGTTATCACTCGAACCATCGTCTACGACGATAAGTTCTGCGCTCGGGTAGTGGGCTCTTATCCTTGATACGACCTCGCCGATTGCAGCGGCTTCATTCTTTGCGGGGATTACTATCGAGAGGGGTACGTGAGACATGTTGCTTCACTCAGTAGGCTAGTACCGATTATGCCGCATACGTTGAGCATGCGCCTAACGGCAGTGTCAGGAGGGGCAGGTGGTTCTATCGTCCGGGATTGTCCAGGTCGGCGATTATCTGAATTCGGAGGGCTTGACGCTCACGTTCGTAATAGCCACTGCCTTCTGCGTAGACATGTCTCAATCGCTGTATGGTGAAACCGGGCGGCGGCGCGACGTGGTCCGGCCATGCTGTGTCGAGCAGCGACAGCGCCGCCTCATATTCCCCGTGTGTGGCCAGCAGCGCGACGTTGCGCAATATCACGCCGCGAGGTTGTGTCTTCTCGCTCGCGCGGTGAAAGCGTTCATAGGCCTCGGCGGGGCGCTCCATACGCAATAGCGCTTCAGCGGCCCGTTGATTCAGCAAGGCACTCAGCACCTGTGGGCCAGATTCGTGTTGCCGTTCAAGTCGTTCGAGCAGGGCAAGTGCGTCGGGTAGCTCGATGAACGGGCATCCGCCGGCAACGACATAATCCAGCAGGCGTCCGAGTTGATACTGGGCCACAGCGCCATTGAGCACCTTACCCTGCAACACGGTTTCAACTTCCTCGAACTTCTGGTCGACATCTTCACCGTTGATGCACGCAATGCTCAGCGCCTGGATACGCGCGGCAATGTTCGCTGGATCCAGCGCGATGGCCCGCTGGTTGTGGCTCGCTGCAGCGCCAATGTTACCGGTCTCAAGCCAAAGGGCCGCAAGGTGATGATGAGTGCGCGGCGAGCTTGGATTGATCTGGGACCATTTCAGCGCCTGCTGGAACGGTTTGCCCCATAGGCTGGCACCCATTGCGGTCATGGCTGCCAGCGCGAACACCAAGGCAGTGGCTAGCCCTGCGCGTGTGACTAGCGTGAGTCGCTGCTCGTCCGCCCACCACAATGCTACAGGCAGCGCCAGGAGCGCGGCGGGAAGGTAGTTACGGTGCTCGAAGTAGAGCTCGAGTTGAAGGAAGCCCGATTCGACCGCGTGACCGACGAGAAAGAACAGCACCGCCAGTGCGGCAGCCGGGTACCGCTGACGGTTCCGCCACGCAAGCACGACAACGATGACCCAACCAGTCCAGGCGATTGCGGTGGTAAGCGGTGAGAAAAAACCTGTCGATACTGTGATGTGATCGTTGAACAACCCCCCGCTATGAGGCATCGGCAGCACTAGGCGCCAAATGTAATCCCACATCACCCGACCTTGCGTGAGCAGACGCTCGCCCGGCGTGAAATCGCGGAGACCCGCCGAGCCAGTCAACAGCGAAGGAAGCGAAATTGCGGCGAGGTAGAGCAGTATCGCCAGACTAGGCAGGCCAAGCAGAACACCGCGCCAGACGCGAAAGCCCCGGGTGGGTTGCAGATTCAGTCGCCGGTCGTGCGCAGCCAATACCGTAGCCTCGGTAATGAGCAG
>NZ_JBLLNL010000024.1:0-7554 GCF_048158365.1 Denitraticella aggregata
GTGACGCGGCAGGATCACGACGCCTTGCTCATCGGTCTGGATGTGACTCGCGAGGAGGACGTTGCCCTGCCCGCCCGTCGGAACGTACCGCGGCAGGATCTCGTTGCCCTGTTCATCGGTGAGAACGTGACGCGGCAGGATCACGACGCCTTGCTCATCCGTCTGGATGTGACTCGCGAGGAGGACGTTGCCCTGTCCGTCCGTCGGAACGTACCGCGGCAGGATCTCGTTGCCCTGTTCATCGGTGAGAACGTGACGCGGTTCGACCCGTTCGCTATCGTACCTGCCGACCAGGAAACTCGCCCGGGTATCGGCCCGTGCGGCGAATTCGTGTGCGGAAGAGGACGTGGTCCCAGCCGCCAGGGTCGAGCCAGCCGAGAAGGCAAGCGCGAGCGCGAGTACGAGAGATGAGACCGTATTGTGTGCAGTTGTTTTCATGATGATTCTCCTTTCGTTTTCGTTTCGGTTGGTTGCTCATCAAGTGCGCACTTGGTGACCAGTAGTCGTGCGGCGGGTGCAATTGCTTACAACACGCCTCTAACGACACGGCCCAATCGGGGGCCCGTTGACCGCGGCTCCGATGCGGCGGAAACTTCGCACATGACTGTACAAAAAAACAGCCTTCGTCCATATGGTATCGCGTCCCCTGGCGGTGCGCGCGGACGCGGCACCGCGCTGCGACCCGACAGCCGTTTTGCGCGCGAGCAACGTAGCGCTGTCATCGAGGACGACGGGGACGACGACGCGGTTGCGGTGCACACCGAACTTTTCATCGATGCCGCGAAGTCGGTGATCACGTTCAATCGCTCGCCCGACGTCGCGTTCGACCGGTCTATCAATCCCTACCGAGGTTGCGAGCACGGCTGCACCTACTGCTAAGCGCGCCCGTCACACGCGTGGCTCGACATGTCGCCGGGACTGGACTTCGAGACGAAGATCGGCTGGAAGCCGGACGCCCCCGCCACACGGCGCCGTGAACTGGCGCGACGCGGCTACACTTGCGCGCCGATCACCTTTGGCGCGAACACCGATGCATGGCAGCCGGTCGAGCGCCGACTGGGGTTGACACGCAAGCTGCTGGAGATCCTCGCCGAGACGCGTCACCCGTTCATGGTCGTCACCAAGTCGGCCGGGATCGAACGCGATCTCGACCTGCTCGCGGACATGGCGCGCAACAATCTGGTGCAGGTGGTGTTCTCGGTGACCACGCTGGACGACGACCTGGCGCGGTGCATGGAGCCGCGCCCGGCACGCCCGGTGCGTCTGCTTGCGGCGATGCGCAGGCTCGCGGAGGCCGGCGTGCCGGTGGGGGTGCTGAGCCTCGGGGCACACTACCTGACGCGACAGTTGCACCTGTCTCCCGCAATACTGCTGCGCGGGTTCGCCTCCTGATCGCACCAGCAACACCGAGGGCCTGGATACTCTCCAGGCCCTTTTTCTTCGCGTATCCCCGCGCAGCCACGAATGGCCGCACGGGGACTGCGCCCACGCTCAGGACAGATCGAAACGGTCGGCGTTCATGACCTTCGTCCATGCGGCGACGAAGTCCTTCACGAACTTCTCCTGGCTGTCGTCCTGCGCATAGACCTCGGCATAGGCGCGCAGGATGGAGTTGGAACCGAACACCAGATCGACCCGGGTCGCGGTCCACTTCGTCGCGCCGGTCTTGCGATCGACGATGTCGTAGCTGTTGCGGCCGGTCGGCTTCCAGCTGTAGGCCATGTCGGTAAGATTGACGAAGAAGTCATTGGTCAGTGCGCCGACGCGGTTGGTGAATACACCGTGGTGGCTGCCACCGTGGTTGGTGCCGAGCACGCGCATGCCGCCTATGAGTGCGGTCATCTCGTGTGCGGTCAGGCCCATCAACTGGGCGCGGTCGAGCAGCATTTCCTCGGGCTGGACCACGTAATCCTTCTTCTGCCAGTTGCGGAAGCCGTCATGCAGCGGCTCGAGCACCTCGAAGGATTCAACGTCGGTCATCTCCTGCGTCGCGTCGCCACGACCCGGCGCAAACGGTACGTCCACATCGAAGCCCGCGGCCTTGATCGCCTGCTCGAGACCGACGTTCCCCCCCAGCACGATCACATCGGCCACACTGGCCCCGGTGTCGGCCGCGATCTTCTCGTAGGCCGCGAGCACCCTGGTCAGACGGGCCGGTTCGTTGCCGTCCCAGTCCTTCTGCGGGGCGAGGCGGATACGCGCCCCGTTGGCGCCGCCGCGATTGTCCGAACCGCGGAAGGTGCGGGCGCTGTCCCACGCGGTGCTGACCATCTCGCTGACCGACAGCCCGGCCGCGACGATCTTCGCCTTCACCGCAGCGACGTCGTAATCCTTGTTGCCCGCGGGCACCGGATCCTGCCAGATCAGGTCCTCGGCCGGCACATCGGGGCCGAAGTAACGCGCTTTCGGACCCATGTCGCGGTGGGTCAGCTTGAACCAGGCGCGCGCGAAGACCTCCGACAGGTAGGCCGGATCCTTCTGGAAACGCTCGGAGATCTTGCGGTACTCCGGGTCCATCTTCATCGCCATGTCGGCATCGGTCATGATCACCTTGCCACGGATCGACGCATCCTCGGGATCGACCGGAAGGTCCTCTTCCTTGATGTCGACCGGCTCCCATTGCCATGCACCGGCCGGGCTCTTCTTGAGTTCCCACTCATGGTTGAGCAGCATGTCGAAGTAACCGTTGTCCCACTGGGTGGGATGGGTGGTCCAAGCGCCTTCGAGACCGCTGGTGACGGCATCGCGCCCCACGCCACGGGTGGTGTGGTTCATCCAGCCCAGGCCTTGCTCTTCGAGGTCGGCCCCTTCAGGCACCGGGCCCAGGTTGGCCGTGCTGCCATTGCCGTGCGCCTTGCCCACGGTATGACCGCCAGCGGTGAGGGCCACGGTTTCCTCGTCGTTCATCGCCATGCGGGCGAAGGTCACGCGCACGTCATGAGCGGTCTTGAGCGGATCGGGCTTGCCGTCCACCCCTTCCGGATTCACGTAGATCAGACCCATCATCACCGCGGCAAGCGGGTTCTCCAGGTCGCGCTCGCCGGAATAGCGGGTTCCTTCGCTGCCGCTGGGGGCCAGCCATTCCTTCTCGGAACCCCAGTAGGTGTCCTTTTCCGGATGCCAGATGTCCTCGCGACCGAAGGCGAAGCCGTAGGTCTTCAGGCCCATCGACTCATATGCAATGGTGCCGGCGAGGACGAGCAGGTCGGCCCAGCTCACCTTGTTGCCGTACTTCTTCTTGATCGGCCACAGCAGGCGACGCGCCTTGTCCAGATTGCCGTTGTCCGGCCACGAGTTCAGCGGCGCGAAGCGCTGGTTGCCGGTGCCACCGCCGCCACGGCCGTCGGCGATGCGGTAGGTGCCCGCGGCGTGCCACGACAGGCGGATCATCAGGCCGCCGTAGTGGCCCCAGTCGGCCGGCCACCATTCCTGGCTATTGGTCATCAGCTCGGTCAGATCCTTCTTGAGTGCGGCGACGTCGAGCTTCTTGAGTTCCTCACGGTAGTCGAAGTCCGACCCAAGCGGGTTGGTCTTGCTGTCGTGCTGATGCAGGATGTCGAGGTTCAGCGCTTTCGGCCACCACGCCATGACCGCGTTGTCCATGGTCGTATTGCCGCCTTGCATGACCGGGCACTTGCCGGCCGTATTCGTGTCGTTTGCGCTCATTTCAGTCTCCTTTATTGACTTCGATGCTTGAATTTCGCGAACAGCGCGGATGACCCGCCAAAGCGCCATCGAAGCGCCTTGTCATGTCCGCTCGGACGAACCGCGCCGATTGCACCATCCGCCCACACACTCACACTAGCAAAATAAGGCAGCTATTGAAGCAATCGGCTCCATTGATCCGAACTATGACGAACTCAGTCAATCGTCGAATTCTCGAGCCTCAAGCCTTGACCGGTTTCACCTTGCCCGCTGCCAGCCGCGCACGCTCGCGCGCCTCTGCGATGTCCGCGCCATTGGCCACCGCGACCCCCATGCGGCGCCTGGCAAAGGATTCCGGCTTGCCGAACAGGCGCAGATCGCTGCGCGGAACCGACAAGGCCTCGGCCACGCCCTCGAACGCGATGCCGGCCTCGTCCAGACCACCATACACCACCGCGGAGGCACCCGGTTCTCGCAGCGCGACATCCACCGGCAAGCCGAGAATGGCGCGGGCATGAAGCTCGAACTCGGACAAGCGCTGCGAGCACAGCGTGACCAGTCCGGTGTCGTGCGGACGCGGGCTGACCTCGGAGAACCACACGTCATCGCCGCGCACGAACAGCTCGACGCCGAACACGCCGCGTCCGCCGAGGTTACCGGTCACCGCGGCGGCGATCTGCTGCGCGCGCTGCAGCGCCCTGGGGCGCATCGGCTGCGGTTGCCAGGATTCGACATAATCGCCCGACACCTGGAGGTGGCCGATCGGCTCGCAGAAATAGGTCTGCACCGTGCCACTTGCGTCGCAGGCGCGCACCGTCAGCAGCGTGATTTCGTATTCGAAGTCGACGAAGCCCTCGACGATGACGCGCTCCTGATTCACACGCCCGCCGGCCGCGGCATAGTCCCAGGCCTTCTTCACATCGTCCGGCCCCCGCAGCATCGACTGCCCCTTCCCGGACGACGACATCACCGGCTTGACGATGCAGGGATAGCCGATGCCACCGTCGATGGCCGCCTGCAGTTCGTCGAGCGAACTGGCGAAGCGGTAGGGCGAGGTCGGTATGCCGAGTTCCTCGGCGGCGAGCCGGCGGATGCCCTCCCGGTTCATCGTCAGCCGGGTTGCGCGAGCGGTCGGGATGACCTCGGCCAGGCCGGCGGCCTCGATCTCGGCCAGCATGTCGGTGGCGATCGCCTCGATCTCGGGCACGATCAGATGCGGTCGCTCGGCCTCGACCAATGCGCGCAACGCGGCCCCGTCGGTCATCGCAATGACATGGGCGCGATGCGCCACCTGATGGCCCGGCGCGTTGGCGTAGCGATCCACCGCGATGACTTCGACGCCGAGGCGCTGCAACGCAATGATCACTTCCTTGCCGAGCTCACCGGCACCGAGCAGCATCACGCGCACCGCGCTGGACGAAAGGGGGGTACCCAGCTTCATGGAATCACTCCTTCAGGTTTGAATCGCGACGGAACCGCGGAGTGCGAATGGTAATACGGCTGGAGGGGGAAGCTGCCGCGCACTCGACTCGAGGCTGCCTGGTCGTGATGTCAATAACCGACGTCCTCCAGCCAGCCAAGCGCTTTGCGTTCGAGGTCGTCTTCGGTCAAGGCGTCCCTCCCGTCAGGATGCGGTTCAGCGCGAGATTGATGTAGTAATTGTTGCGCCCGACCTTGCGCTTCTCCACGAAACCACTTGCAGCCAGCGCATCCAGATACTTTGCCGCGGTCAATCGCGACACCCGCAGATCGCGCTCGACGAACTCGATCTTGGTGTAGGGGTGCATGAACAGGTTATTGATCAAGTCCTGGCAGTAGAACTTGAATTGCCCGCGAATCCGGTGCTTGTAGTCGAACAATGCGTCCTTGATCACGCGGACCGTAGTGATCGTCTGGCCGGCAGTCTCCTCTACGGCTTCAAGCATGTACTCGACCCAAGCCTCCCAGGCATCGGTTTCGCGCACAGCTTGCAGCAAACGGTAATAGTCGGCCTTGGTTTGAACGATGTAGCGCGACAGATACAAGACCGGCACATCGAGCAAGCCTTCACGCACCAGGTACAGCACATTGAGAATCCGCCCGGTACGACCATTGCCGTCGTAAAAGGGGTGAATCCTCTCGAACTGGTGGTGGATCAAGGCCATCTTCACCAGCGGATCGGCACCAAAACTTTCGCTGTCATTGATGAAACGCTCCAGCGCACCCATCAGCGCCACGATCTCGTCCGGGTCCTGCGGCGGCGTATAAACGGTATCGCCCCGCCCATTGCGCAGCGCCGTGCCCGGGAGCCTGCGGAAACCCCCGCTGTTGCGCTCCAGCTCCGCCTGGATCTCCAGAATGTGGCCCAGCGTGATCATGCCGGTGCCGCGCACCCGTTCGAAGCCCAGCTGCAGTGCCTGCCGATAGCGCAACACCTCTTTGGCCGCCGCATTGGTGAAGGTGTCCGGCGATACATCGTCCTTGAAGAGTTCGTCATGGGTGGTGACGATGTTCTCGATCTCGGAGCTGTCCTTCGCTTCCTGCAAGCCCAAGGCATTGATCAGAATCGCCTGGTTCGGAATCGCGGCAGCGATCCCCTTCAACTCGGCCAGCTGACGACTGGCGCTCGCCAGCCGCTTGAGAATCGCGGGCGTATCGAAACGGCTGGCATCGAGGGTATCGAGCGCGGCACTCGTCATGACAAGGCGCCTGAGGCGGTGGACACGTATGGATATTCAAATTTTCTTTACAGCTTACGCCTGATATGTATAGAAAACTCGATTTTTTATGCACGTATTAAGAACCCGGCTGGGAATACTCGGACGTTTGTCCACGTTCAATGCTTCTTGTCGTCCAGCATCGCACGCCGCAGCAATGCATTGATCCGTGTCTGATACCCCTTGCCCTGCGACTTCAACCACGCCACGACGTCGGCATCGATTCGCACGGTCAGTTGCTGTTTGATCGGCCGATAAAACCGCCCGACCGTCGCACCCTCCCAGTCCTCAGCCGTTGTAGCCCGAATATCGGAGTGATCGATTTCTTCCTCAGCCATGGCCTCCAACGCCTTAAGATCTTCGTGCTGCTTGGCGCTCAAGCCAGTCTTAGCCTTGCTCATAGATTCTCCGTTCGTTTTGGTCAGCCTTGCGCGCCGAGATGATTCGAATGACCTCGTCCCCTTCGACTTCCATAACCGTATGCGCCACAAGGAGCAAGGCCACTCTTGTAGGTATATTCTAGGCATTACATCGAAGCGAACCCAGTGGAACGGCTCCCCCCAAGAAAACGGGCAACTCCACGCGACGCGAGTCAAACGTACGTCATGACTTGCTCGCAAGCAATAATGCCATTCGCATTCCGAAGTAACGCGGCCTGCACGCTATCGACAAGACATTGCACCTCGAGATTGAAGGGCAGCGCTCACAAGCGCAAGGTGGGCGAATAGTCGAAAGGCGGTAGCGGAGCATCGAAGCGGGCATGGCGGGGATAGATCAGTGCCATCCCTCCCTTTCCGTCGAGATACTTCATGCGATAGGCGAAGAGCTGGTACAAGTCCGACTGGCTCAGGTCGTACTGATTGGACGTGGTCGACTTGATCGTACCCATTCCGCGCTTAAAGATTCTTTTTATTTGAATCTTTTAAAGAGTGATTCTATATTCCTATTAAGGGCACCTCGAATAACCCGAGGTTTTGCATGGATTCCGCCGCGAAATGACGACCGCAACCGAACTCGGTTCATTTTCTTCAGCGAACCCCCATTTTTCTAGGCGGTGTCGCCCCGTTTTCTCTGCGAATCGCCCGGGAAACCGGCGATTCGGCCCATTTCGGGCATCAGAAGGCCACGATCCCGGCCTTCTGGAAGTAAACCAGCCGCTTCAGGTTGTAGCAAGCGGCCATCATCGTCATCGCAAAGTTCGCTCGCGCCTGAT
>NZ_JBLLNL010000025.1:0-5803 GCF_048158365.1 Denitraticella aggregata
TTGAGTTAGTCTGACGATGACCTACTTTCACACACGTAATGTGCACTATCATCGGCGCGGTCACGTTTCACGGTCCTGTTCGGGATGGGAAGGGGTGGTTCCATGACGCTATGGTCGTCAGACTGTGACGGGGTAACAAGTGGGTTTGGGTAAAGTGTGAGTGTGTGTGTGGGGTGTGTGATGTTGTTTTGTTAGCGTGTGTTGTTTTTGAACCGTTGCGTTGTTTTGCATGGTTATAGGATCAAGCCTCACGGGCAATTAGTACGGGTTAGCTGAGCGTGTTACCACGCGTGCACACCCCGCCTATCAACGTTGTGGTCTTCAACGACCCTTCAGGGGGCTCGAGGCCCCGGGGAAGTCTCATCTTGAGGCGAGTTTCCCGCTTAGATGCTTTCAGCGGTTATCTCTTCCGCACTTAGCTACCCGGCGATGCGACTGGCGTCACAACCGGTACACCAGAGGTGCGTCCACTCCGGTCCTCTCGTACTAGGAGCAGGCCCTCTCAAACTTCCAGCGCCCACGGCAGATAGGGACCAAACTGTCTCACGACGTTTTAAACCCAGCTCACGTACCACTTTAAATGGCGAACAGCCATACCCTTGGGACCGGCTACAGCCCCAGGATGTGATGAGCCGACATCGAGGTGCCAAACTCCGCCGTCGATGTGAACTCTTGGGCGGAATCAGCCTGTTATCCCCAGAGTACCTTTTATCCGTTGAGCGATGGCCCTTCCATACAGAACCACCGGATCACTATGACCTGCTTTCGCACCTGCTCGACCTGTCCGTCTCGCAGTCAAGCCATCTTTTGCCATTGCACTATCAACACGATGTCCGACCGTGTCTAGATGACCTTCGTACTCCTCCGTTACCTTTTGGGAGGAGACCGCCCCAGTCAAACTGCCTGCCATGCACGGTCCCCGACCCGGATTCACGGGCCCAGGTTAGAACCTCAACGACACCAGGGTGGTATTTCAAGGTTGGCTCCATGAGAACTGGCGTTCCCACTTCAAAGCCTCCCACCTATCCTACACAAGTGACGTCAAAGTCCAATGCAAAGCTACAGTAAAGGTTCATGGGGTCTTTCCGTCTTGCCGCGGGGAGATTGCATCTTCACAAACACTTCAACTTCGCTGAGTCTCAGGAGGAGACAGTGTGGCCATCGTTACGCCATTCGTGCAGGTCGGAACTTACCCGACAAGGAATTTCGCTACCTTAGGACCGTTATAGTTACGGCCGCCGTTTACCGGGGCTTCGATCAAGAGCTTGCACCCCATCACTTAACCTTCCGGCACCGGGCAGGCGTCACACCGTATACGTCATCTTTCGATTTTGCACAGTGCTGTGTTTTTAATAAACAGTCGCAGCCACCGATTCTCTGCGGCCCACTTCGACTCCACCCGCGAGGGGTTTCACCTACCATGGGCATACCTTCTCCCGAAGTTACGGTATCAATTTGCCGAGTTCCTTCTCCTGAGTTCTCTCAAGCGCCTGGGTATTTTCTACCTGCCCACCTGTGTCGGTTTGCGGTACGGTCACTCTTAGACTGAAGCTTAGAGGCTTTTCCTGGAAGCAGGGTATCACTCACTTCAGGCTCAATGAGCCCTCGTCATCACGCCTCATCTTAGCCCGGCGGATTTGCCTACCAGGCACGACTACACGCTTAAACCACCTATTCCAACAGATGGCCGAGCTAACCTTCTCCGTCCCCCCATCGCATCTAAGAGCGGTACAGGAATATTGACCTGTTTCCCATCGACTACGCATTTCTGCCTCGCCTTAGGGGCCGACTCACCCTGCGCCGATGAACGTTGCGCAGGAAACCTTGGGCTTTCGGCGAGGGCGCTTTTCACGCCCTTTATCGCTACTCATGTCAGCATTCGCACTTCCGATACCTCCAGCATCCCTTACGAGACACCTTCACAGGCTTACGGAACGCTCCCCTACCATGTGTCAAAGACACATCCGCAGCTTCGGTTCATGGCTTGAGCCCCGTTACATCTTCCGCGCAGGACGACTCGACTAGTGAGCTATTACGCTTTCTTTAAAGGATGGCTGCTTCTAAGCCAACCTCCTAGCTGTCTGGGCCTTCCCACTTCGTTTCCCACTTAGCCATGTATTTGGGACCTTAGCTGGCGGTCTGGGTTGTTTCCCTCTCGACAACGGACGTTAGCACCCGCTGTCTGTCTGCCGTATATCACTTTGCGGTATTCGGAGTTTGCTATTGCGGGGTAAATCGCGATGACCCCCCCAACAATTACAGTGCTCTACCCCCGCAAGTGTCCGTACGACGCACTACCTAAATAGTTTTCGGGGAGAACCAGCTATTTCCGGATTTGTTTAGCCTTTCACCCCTATCCACAGCTCATCCCCTAATTTTTCAACATTAGTGGGTTCGGACCTCCAGTACCTGTTACGGCACCTTCATCCTGGCCATGGATAGATCATCCGGTTTCGGGTCTACGCCCAGCAACTCAATCGCCCTTATCAGACTCGGTTTCCCTACGCCTCCCCTATTCGGTTAAGCTCGCTACTGAACGTAAGTCGCTGACCCATTATACAAAAGGTACGCAGTCACCCCTGCTTCAAACGCCCTCCGGGCTTATTGAACCAGGGCCGACTACAACGCGTGCCGCGTTGTAGTCACCTATTTCACTGCCCTCTGAACACTTTTGATGCGTCGCGCTTGCAGCGCGTGCATCAAAGCACCCAAAGACGCTTGAAGCAGGGGCTCCCACTGTTTGTATGCATGCGGTTTCAGGATCTATTTCACTCCCCTCCCGGGGTTCTTTTCGCCTTTCCCTCACGGTACTGGTTCACTATCGGTCGATCACGAGTATTTAGCCTTGGAGGATGGTCCCCCCATCTTCAGACAGGATTTCTCGTGCCCCGCCCTACTTGTCGCACGCTCAGACCCGCCACCGATTTTTCGCATACGGGACTATCACCCTGTATCGTCGGACTTTCCAGACCGTTTTGCTAAATCGATGGTTTAGTCGTGCAGGCTGTTCCGTGTTCGCTCGCCACTACTTACGGAATCTCGGTTGATTTCTTTTCCTCCGGCTACTTAGATGTTTCAGTTCGCCGGGTTCGCCCCAACTGGCCTATGTATTCAGCCAGTGGTGACCCTTCACACATGGCTCTCGCGCCACATGTGCCAGCAACTTCTATTGCCAGCAGATGTATTTTGGTGTGCTTGCGCACGCCGAAAGCCATCTGTGAAGGGCCGGGTTTCCCCATTCGGACATCGGGGGATCAAAGCTCCATTGCCAGCTCCCCCCCGCTTTTCGCAGGCTTGCACGTCCTTCATCGCCTGTGATCGCCAAGGCATCCACCACATGCACTTAGTCGCTTGATCCTATAACCATGCCGCCTCCACATACTCGAGGCGAACACCGCCATAAAACACAAACCACGCTTCGTGCTTTGTCACTCGTCCCGAAGCCGGTTCAAGACACGGAAACGAGTAACGTCTGTAAAACATGCAATCACACAACCCATGCAACCATTGGCCTGACATTGCCACCAACGGCTGCACACTTTACTTTCTACCCACTTGTTAAAGAGCTGTTTCGCCTCTGGAGACCAGTTCGAAACCTTAAGCACTGCACACACACCCTGCACCCCCACCACCAGGGCACACGCTGTCCGCACTGCTTAAGCCTCGACACCACTGTCGCTTGCTTGACCTACACCTCGTTCGCGCGCCGCGCGTTCCGCTCTGGTGGAGCTGGTCGGGATCGAACCGACGACCCTCGGCTTGCAAAGCCGATGCTCTCCCAGCTGAGCTACAGCCCCTTCTTCGCTCAACACACGAACCGAAGTCTGTGGTGGGTCTGGTTGGGTTCGAACCAACGACCCCCGCCTTATCAAGACGGTGCTCTAACCAGCTGAGCTACAGACCCCGAGCACCCGCTCTTGCCAGGTGTAGTTCGAGTCAGACCGGCGCCGCTTCCAATACCACGCGCGCCGCCGTCTTTCTCGAGGCGATTCTCTGACTGGACAACCGATAAGGTGTGGGGACTCGAATCCCTTCGCACGTGCTTCGTTTCTCTTGAAAGGAGGTGATCCAGCCGCACCTTCCGGTACGGCTACCTTGTTACGACTTCACCCCAGTCATGAATCTCACCGTGGTAAGCGCCCTCCCCGAAAGGTTAAGCTACCTACTTCTGGTGAAACCCACTCCCATGGTGTGACGGGCGGTGTGTACAAGACCCGGGAACGTATTCACCGCAGCATGCTGATCTGCGATTACTAGCGATTCCGACTTCACGTAGTCGAGTTGCAGACTACGATCCGGACTACGATCGGCTTTAAGAGATTAGCTCCACCTCGCGGCTTGGCAACCCTCTGTACCGACCATTGTATGACGTGTGAAGCCCTACCCATAAGGGCCATGAGGACTTGACGTCATCCCCACCTTCCTCCGGTTTGTCACCGGCAGTTTCGCTAAAGTGCCCAACTCAATGATGGCAATTAACGACAAGGGTTGCGCTCGTTGCGGGACTTAACCCAACATCTCACGACACGAGCTGACGACAGCCATGCAGCACCTGTGTCCTGGCTCCCGAAGGCACCAAGCCATCTCTGGCAAGTTCCAGGCATGTCAAGGGTAGGTAAGGTTTTTCGCGTTGCATCGAATTAATCCACATCATCCACCGCTTGTGCGGGTCCCCGTCAATTCCTTTGAGTTTTAATCTTGCGACCGTACTCCCCAGGCGGTCGACTTCACGCGTTAGCTGCGTCACTCAGAAAGTTACCTCTCCGAACGACTAGTCGACATCGTTTAGGGCGTGGACTACCAGGGTATCTAATCCTGTTTGCTCCCCACGCTTTCGTGCATGAGCGTCAGTATCGGCCCAGGGGGCTGCCTTCGCCATCGGTGTTCCTCCACATCTCTACGCATTTCACTGCTACACGTGGAATTCCACCCCCCTCTGCCGTACTCTAGCCCGCCAGTCACAAGCGCCATTCCCAGGTTGAGCCCGGGGATTTCACACCTGTCTTAGCGAACCGCCTGCGCACGCTTTACGCCCAGTAATTCCGATTAACGCTCGCACCCTACGTATTACCGCGGCTGCTGGCACGTAGTTAGCCGGTGCTTCTTCTGTCGGTACCGTCATTAACACGCTATGTTAGAGCGCGCCGTTTCTTCCCGACTGAAAGAGCTTTACAACCCGAAGGCCTTCTTCACTCACGCGGCATGGCTGGATCAGGCTTGCGCCCATTGTCCAAAATTCCCCACTGCTGCCTCCCGTAGGAGTCTGGGCCGTGTCTCAGTCCCAGTGTGGCTGATCATCCTCTCAGACCAGCTACGGATCGTCGCCTTGGTAGGCCTTTACCCCACCAACAAGCTAATCCGACATCAGCCGCTCCAATCACGTGAGGTCCGAAGATCCCCCACTTTCCCCCTCAGGGCGTATGCGGTATTAGCCACGCTTTCGCGTAGTTATCCCCCATGACTGGGTACGTTCCGATGCATTACTCACCCGTTCGCCACTCGCCGGCAGGCCGAAGCCCCCGCTGCCGTTCGACTTGCATGTGTAAAGCATGCCGCCAGCGTTCAATCTGAGCCAGGATCAAACTCTTAAGTTCAATCCAACAGCACTCAAAGTCATTGCTGACAAAAATCATTCCTGATTCGTTTGAGCACTCAATCTTCAAACTCTTGCAGGCATCCAAAAAGACACCCTCGAAGACGATTCAAAGATCCGAGCACCCACACTTATCGATTGTCCAAGTTTTTAAAGAACCGCCGCAATCACCGCCAGCGAAGAAGCGGAATTATGATCAACTCAACACAC
>NZ_JBLLNL010000026.1:0-4420 GCF_048158365.1 Denitraticella aggregata
GGGGTTGCTCGCTTGACACCGGCCGGCTAATGGGTGTCCCCTATTTCCTCAACTATTTCCTCAACTCCACGCCGCCAACGCCACCACCGTTCCCGACCCGGACCGCATCCATCCGGGCCAGATCCTGCTGCTGCCGCGCTGATCGAGTTTCGCCCGACCGCGACTTTGTCGGGTTTCGTCGGCGCATTGGGGCAGGCTCATGCGCATGTCGCGGACCATCCAGGCATCGGCCTGCCCGGGGTTGTCCGGCGCGCCAGGTTGCACTTGCGAGCCGATCACCTGTATAAACTGCACACGCGCCGTGGAAGGCACCAGGCCTTCCCGCTTTCGATCCGACATGACCCTCTTTCGCGCTACTTTTTGCCTTTTTAGAAGGATCGCCCATGCGTTGGCGAGAGGCATGGTCGCGCTGCTGATTCTGTCGCATGGATCCCTGGCGCTCTCGAGCGCGATCTCTCCGTCTCACGATCCCTTGCGTGCCACCACCCACGCACACGCGCTTGCCAAGGCGCACGCGGATCATGACGATCATGGGCACGGTCATGAAGTCTTCGAAGAGGACGGCGGGACGCACAAGCACGGCCACAACCCGGCCGATCATAGCCACGACAAACCGAACGTGCCGCCCTCGCATGCAATGCGCTTTCTGCCGCTATCGAATCAGTGGGCAGCCAACGAGCATCGCCTCGTCTATCCGGCGCCCTGCGTCTGTCTCGAACGCCCACCCAAAGGTCTTCCGATCGTCTGACGTCTCGAGTCCTGCGCCCACCTAGGCGAAGGACGCCCGAACACATTCCATCGGAAGACTTTCATGACCCAACCCTTCCCGCGCCCGGGGCGGGCAGCCTCGCTGTCGCGCCTGAGGCCGTTGCTGCATGCCTTAATGGCGGCGCTGCTCTATCTGCTCTTTGCCACCGTCGCACACGCCCATGGCGTGGCCGACGGCGACAAGGGCTATATCCAGGAGATCTCGGGTACGCATCTGCTGCCCTTCACCTACCTTGGCGCCAAGCACATGGTCACCGGTTACGACCATCTGCTGTTCCTCGCCGGGGTGATCTTCTTCCTTTACAGGCTCAAGGACATCGCGCTCTACGTCAGCCTGTTCGCGGTCGGGCACTCGGTCACCATGATCTACGGCGTATACGCCGGGGTGAACGTCAACGCCTATCTGATCGACGCGATCATCGGCCTGTCGGTGGTCTACAAGGCCCTCGACAACCTGGGTGCCTACCAGCGATGGTTCGGCGTGCAGCCCAACACCAAGGTGGCCACCATGGTCTTCGGCCTGTTCCATGGCTTCGGCCTGGCGGCGAAGATCCAGGAGTACGAGATCGCCCAGGACGGACTGTTGCCGAATCTGCTCGCGTTCAACGTCGGCGTGGAGATCGGCCAGTTGATGGCGCTTGCCCTGATTCTGATCGCGATGGGTTTCTGGCGGCGCTCGGCCAGCTTCTTCCGTCACGCCTATACCGCCAACGTCGCCCTGATGTGCGCCGGCTTCATGCTGGTCGGCTATCAGCTGACCGGCTACTTCCTTGCCTGATCATCCGGAGTTCGAAATGTACAACACCGACCTTCCAAATCGCGCGGAGCTGCCCAGCACCGCCAGATTGCTGCGCTCGACCGCGCTTGCCGCCATCGTCGCCGGCGGTCTGCTCATCACCACCATCCTGCCCGCCGAGTACGGCATCGATCCGACCGGTATCGGCCGTGCGCTGGGCCTGACCCCGATGGGCGAAATCAAGATGTCACTGGCCACCGAGGCGCTTGCGGAAGCCGATACGGCGGTCGTGGCGCCAGCGCCGCAGCTGGCCACCCCGATGCCCATGTCGCCGGGCGAGGACACTCGAAGCGCCGTGTCCGAACCAGCGCAAGCGGCCGACGTCGCAGAAGCCGCGGAAGCCGTGGAGGCGGCCAACAGCACCACCGTCACAGCCGCTGTGCCAACGGTCGAGACGGCCCCGGCCGGGTCCGTCGCACAGCGCCGGGACACGATGAGCGTCACGCTCAAGCCCGGCGAGGCCGCCGAAATCAAGCTGACCATGGAAAAGGACAAGCGTGTCCGGTTCGAATGGACGACGGCCGGCGGCGCAGTGAACTACGATACCCATGGAGACCCCCCGAATGCCCCGCGGAGCTTCTACCATGGCTATGGCAAGGGGCGGAATCAGCTGGGCGATGTCGGCGAACTGCAGGCCGCGTTCGATGGTTATCATGGCTGGTTCTGGCGGAACCGCTCGAATGGCGATGTGACCGTCACGTTGAACGCCGAGGGCGAGTACTCGGAAATCAAGCGCGTTCTCTGAGCATGTGGCCCCTCACGCCGGAGCGGTGAGGGGTCGCCGCGACGCGAAGGCCGCGGATCGCGCCAATCTGGCCGTGGAGTCCATCATGGTGAATCGCCATGTCGTTCATGCCCTGCTCGCAGCCGCGCTGTTCGGTGCGAGCACGCCGTTTGCCAAGCTGCTGGTGGGCGAGATGTCGCCATGGCTGCTCGCCGGCCTGCTATATCTCGGGAGCGGACTCGGGCTCGCCGCGATCCGCTTGATTCGTGACCGGAGCTGGAGGCCATCCGGTCTCGCCGCAGGCGGGTGGCCGTGGCTGTCGGCGGCGATCTTCGTTGGCGGGGTGCTGGGGCCGCTCGCGTTGATGTACGGGCTCACCCGCACCGGTGGCGCAGCCGCGTCCCTGCTGCTCAATCTCGAAGCGGTGCTGACCGCCGTGATCGCGTGGGTGGTCTTCCGGGAGAACGCCGGCCTGCGCATCGTGCTGGGCATGCTCGCGATCGTCGCAGGCGGCGTTCTGCTGTCCTGGTCGGGTGGGCACGATGGTCCGGTCGATTGGCTCGGGCCGCTCGCGATCGTCGCTGCATGCCTGTGCTGGGCGATCGACAACAACCTGACCCGCCATGTCTCGGCCTCCGACGCGCTGTTTATCGCAGCCGTAAAGGGCACGGTGGCGGGTCTGGTCAACACCGCGCTTGCCCTTGCACTCGGTGCGAGCCTGCCTGGGGCTGCGATCCTGGCCGGGACGATGGCGGTCGGGCTCGTCGGCTATGGCATCAGTCTGGTGCTGTTCGTGCTGGCGCTGCGCGGACTCGGCACGGCCCGGACAGGCGCGTACTACTCGACCGCGCCTTTCATCGGTGCGGCGATATCGCTCGTTTTATTGGGTGAATCGACGTCGGTCGCGTTCTGGTTCGCCGCGCTTCTGATGGCTTGGGGCGTGTGGCTGCATCTGACCGAGCATCATGAACACGAACATGCCCATGAACCGTTGGCGCACACCCACCCCCACATCCACGACGCGCATCACCGCCACGCCCACGACTTCGACTGGAATGGCGACGAACCGCACGAGCACTGGCATCGCCATGAAGCGCTGACGCACAAGCATCCGCACTATCCGGATATTCACCATCGGCATTCGCACTGAATTGACAGCGTACCCTGTCGCGAGTTGGTCGATGCGATGTAAGCCAGCCGCCCGCGAGGCCGAGCATGTACAGCGTGTTCTCCGGCGTGCGCCCCGCCCCCGAGCGCCCCGCAGCCGCCTTGTCCCACGCATACATCCCGAACGCCACCCAGCCAACGTCGGCAGTGCAGCGATTTCCGACGTTTTCCGCTACAGGGTCAAGCAGTCAGCTCTCGCGTTAGTTCGGGATGCCTGACGATCAGGCGTAGCAGGCAGGCAACGGCACCGGGCGGCTTGAAGCGACCCTGTTCCCAGTCGCGCAGAGTAGCCACCGGCGTGGCGATTCGCTCCGCGAACGCGGCCTGCGTCAGCCCAGACTTCTGCCGTGCCTGACGAACCAGTATCTGCTCTGGCGTGGTGACGCGCCCCGCGCCCACCTGCGCCTCCTTGAGCGCCTGCCGCAGATCGGGCAGGGCCTCGCCGATATCCGCCTCGATGGCCTTGGCAACAGCCTCGATATCGGTTTTCTTTCCCATGTCACACCACCTTTCTGATTTCAGCAGGACTCATGTTGGGTCGCTCGGCCTTGGCATATATCGCCACCAGTAATACAACTTCCTCTTCGGTCAGGTTGAAGTAGATCACTCTCGCACCGCCCGACTTGCCAGAACCGGCGCGGCTCCATCGCACCTTGCGCGCCCCGTCCGTGCCGGGAATCACATCGCCAGCCATTGGATTGGCCGCAATCCAGTCGATAAACTCCAGCCGCTCGGCTTCTGACCAGATTTTCCCGGCCTGCTTCTGGAACGTAGGGGTTTCGATCACGGTGCGCACGCCCTGAATTATACGGGATACCAGTATATATATTCAAGGAGAGAATTCGACCGCCCTTGCACGTTCGTCTATTCACCGCACCCCGGTTTGGTGTAATCGCGCGACTGTTGAAGGCAATCAGTCCGACTGGAGTACAGGGATAACAGGGGACAGACCACGATTACGTGCG
>NZ_JBLLNL010000027.1:0-4397 GCF_048158365.1 Denitraticella aggregata
GCAGCAGGGCTCCTTGCTTTGCTGTCCGGCTTTTGCAGGATGGTCGAACCGGGACAGCAACTTCGAAATAACCGAGTCCCGCTCGAACGCTGCAAGACAGAGTTCGAGCACACGCGCTCCCATGCCCCGACGTTTGTCCGACATGATTTGCAATTGAATCTCACATTGACATCTAAACAGTTGGTCCCCGCACATAGTGAATATGCTTGAGGACACCTCGAACAACCTGAACTTATGAGTGCATTTTGCCGCACCACGACGATAGCAGCCAAACCTAGCTCAACTCTCTCGGCGAATCGCCGCTAATCTCGACGGTGCTGTCCCGTTATCCCTCCGAGCCGCCACGGGGCCGGCGACTCCACCGGTTTCAGGTCTCAGAAGCCTTCAATCCCAATTCTCATGGCACACTCTCGATTGCAGTAAGACTACGCATTGAAGTCGGTTGAGGGAAAAGTCATAAGAATGTAATCGCACCAATCATAGGATCCATCCACGTCTCTCGAAACGCCTTTGTGCTCGGTATGTCCGGATCGCGAAAGTCGCCATTCGTTCAGCGCTTCCCTAGGAACTCGACGATATCGGCCGCCACACTTTCACGCAAACTCTCGAACGATGATTGATATTTCTTGGGCTCAAACGCTTCCAGACGCTTTAAGACATCCTGGACTGCCATCGTTTCACGCCAGAACACCACTAAGCCCGCAGCCTCAAATAGCTCTGCAATCTCCACCTGATGGTCGTCATTATGCTCCCCATAAGCCTGTAGCCTTGGCATTACCGCTACCTTGCACTCCGCTGTCAGCGCGGAAATTATTGAGCCAGTACCACCGTGAGTGAAACAAAAGTTAGATTTGGCGAGAAACGCGTCAACCTCATGCTTACTGCAATAGTCGAAAACGCGTACCCAATCTGGAGCGTTCCTAACCTTTGTTCCACCGGCCTGAATAGCCATCGGCTTATAATTCTCCAAATCAGACCATCCTTTGGATAGGCAAGCGATGAGCCGATCAAACGGCATACTCTGGGTTCCAGTCAAGACCGTAATCAATACAGTTTCCCTGCGTAACGAGCTTTTCTATAGAATCTTTGAAGCTCGGGCCATTGAACGTAGAAACAATCCGCAAATGGATACAGTATTCGACCCGTAAGAGAAGGCGAACGAATCTTTGCAAAAGTCTCAATGTAAATCAACTTCGCTCCTAAAAGCTTTGCAATTATGCAAGTTGGAATGGCTGTATGCGCACCTGTCGAAATCACTATTGCAGGACGATACTGAATTATCCTAGATAAACTAACAAGTACATTCCAAGCAAACTTCCAAACATATGACAAAGGCGCTTCGCGCCCCCCATGGGGTAGAAAAAGCACGGTCGAGTCTAGCTCATCACGGAGCTGCGCTGTCGACGGTACTCGCTCGGTCACTAGTACAGTCTCCTTTCGATCGTAAAGCCCTTGCAGGCGCAACAACTGAGTCAGGTGTCCGCCTGCTGATGAAATGAACATAATGTCGCATCGCCTTCTCATAACTACCTCTTCCGAATGGCCTTTCGCCTCAGCACGCCAACCTGGTCAGCATAGTCTATCCGCTATAAGGCAACGGACTATTGAATAATGTCGCCCTTACGCTAGGTGCGTGCGACGGTTGTTCAACAACTCATTGACCGGTCGATTCAGAATCAAAAGCCCGAAGAGAAACCAAAAGACATACAAAAATCCCGCGGAGAAAAAAACGTTTCCTCCGATCATCAGCAAGCAAATCCCTATAAAAACCGCGCCCAAAGTTCTTCGACCAAATTGGTCTAAAAAACGACTCTTCTTAATATAGAATCCCACGCAAGCGAAGAAGCTGACTACAAATGGCGCGAGTAGAACGCCGTACTCAATAGCGAACGACACCCAATCTCCATGGGCCATCGTGCCTTCACCACCCGATTGAGCCCGGATGCCGCCAAGACTCCTCGTCTGTCCGATGCCAGCACCAAGGAGAAGATAGCTATCCTGCCATTCCTCCAGTAGGGCGAGCCAGTGCATCAATCGCCATTGCAAAGAAGTGGGCTTCTCACCTGCAGCCAGGGAACTAAGATGCACTCCTTTATCGATAGTTTCTATTGCTCGAGTAGCGATAGGCTCATATAGAAGGAACGCTGCAATAACAGTACAAACAAGCACCACCCCAACCAGTCCTTTCGAACCAAAAAGACCTGATTTAGAGTTAGTCCAGAAGAGTAAAAAAAGAATCGGTGCGACTACAATGATGTTTTTCAATGTGGCGCCTAATGTCAGTGCCAAAAGAAAAACGAGAAAACTAAAAAAGGCTAGACGTCGCAAGTTTGGGGTTACGTGTACTCGATCCATCATTATCGAAAAGCTGAGAAATAGTGCTACCGTCATCATGTTTGCGAACACATTCGGCGTTAGAGCGCCGGAAGCTCGTGGAATTCCTTGAATGACTGGCGCCTGCCCAGCAAAATAAAATGTTATGCCAACTAACGCGTGAAGAACAAGCACCAACATCAGGGCTTTGATGAACCGCCAGCGTGACTGTTCCGGGACTAGCAATCCGCCAGTGAAAAAAACTAATGCAATCACTAACCTCATCCACGCCTCGAGCGAAACAGACACCGGTAGCTCGTTCAGGGACGCAATGAATACCGAGATTCCGCCAATCATGACGAAACTTAACAGAATTACGAGAATAGGTTTTGCCGACTCTAAAGGCCTTGTGGTTGACGGACACAACATTAGGCTCGTTGCGACCAGCAGAACGGAAAGAAGCAAAAAAAGTATTCCTATATAGGCCGGCAGTATTCCTAAGGTAGCGAGATATGCTAGCAATGCCCAAGCCGATGCATTTTGAATTTTCATTATCAACCTGGCAATAAATTAGCCGATTATATAGTCTTGGCTTGGAAAAGATCGGCACCAGAAACTTCCCGCCTCAACCGGTTCCACATATTCGACGCCAGGGGTTTGTACTTCGAAGACAAGGATAGATAGAGGCTTGCATTGCCAATGTGAGTGGTGTGCATATTCGGTGCTGTCCGGAAGTGGGCGACACAGGCAATCAAGGGCGGCTTCGATCGAGCGGTCAAAGGCGGGCAACGCGGTCGGTGGTGTGGACTTGGTCGAACGTCTACCTTGGTGCAAGAGGCGCAGTTGAAACTGCTGATCATGGGTTCTAATCGGGCCCAGTGGAAATTGAGGTTTGCCTTTGTGAAGCTGCCTTCGTTTCAGTGCGCACCATAAGCAGCAGGCACTTAAACGGGGACAGGCTCACAGAGCGCATTCGGTCGATGCGCATCTGGTCTAGAATATATTGGCGCTTCCTTAACGATTGTCATCACTTTCAACAATCGTGCGGTACATTGTTATTATACGCTCAGCAATTAGTTTCTGATCGTAGCTCTTAAGTCTGAAGGCGTCCCTTATCGGGTTTCTTGCATCTTGAGTTGAGAGCACGCTACAAACAGCGTCTGAAAAGCTTGTAACAGTGAAGGGGGAAACTATTTTACAAAAAGGGACGTCTTCCAGAAGATTTGATATGTCGCCCACGTCTCTGGACACAACACGAAGCCCGCTGGCGAGGGCCTCTTTTACCGCGTTCGGTGACCCCTCAAAATCTGACGTAACGAGTAATGCATCTGCTGCATTAAATAGCTCTAAAGTCTCTTTTCGAGTTCGGTCAACCATAGTTAACTCATAAACGTTTAATCCCCGGAGCTTCAATTCGTTCAGAATCTGTACGAACAGATCATACCTCTTAGCCGGCCTATGCAGATTGTTTGCTGATACAAACAACAGAGCGAATGCGTCATCTGGGACCCCTTGCAAATGCCTTGCCTGATGCTTATCGAGCAAACGAAACGAATCAAAATCAACACCGTTTGGAGCGAGAAGATCCTTTTCATCTGACAAAGCAAAGGGGGGCTGTGTTTTAAATATAGCACGTTTGCAATTCCAGTAAACGAAACGCTCTATGGCTAAAGAGGTCCATCGCCCTACCTTTAATACATTCCGGCCATAATCGTTCATGTAGGAAACGACTAGTTTACTACCAACTCCTGCGAGAACGGAGGCAAAACCACTCAAAACGTGATGCGCGTGAACCACATCATAGTCTCGACTCAGCCTCTGAATATGGGGTATCGAACTTGCGTAGGCTTTGATGCCATCCTTTTGTGACGGAATGACGAATACAGTGCATGAAACGCCAGCTTCCCGGAGGGAGTTGATCTGTTCCTCAATAAATACACCCCTAACGGGTGCTTCCATATTCGGAAATGCGTTTGTAACATGGAGTACTTTCATAATAGATTTAGATGCCAGCAAAGTACGCTTGCGCTAATCGCGATAATTGATCAAGCATGTGGCTGCGATGATCACTAATGCCCCTTAAT
>NZ_JBLLNL010000028.1:0-3270 GCF_048158365.1 Denitraticella aggregata
GGCTTGCCGGTCAGTACGTTTCGAGGTGGAAGCGGCCTTTTGCGAGCAGCTGCGGGCGCAGCGTCTCCCAGTCGGCGCCCTGGCTGCGGCAGATGTCGCGGAAGGCCTCGAGCACGCCGGCCTCCATGCTCTTGAGGCCGCAGACGTAGATGAAGCAGTTGTCGTCGTTCAACATCGCAAAGACCTTGTCGGCCCGCTCACGGATGCGGTCCTGCACATACTGCTTGGGTTCGCCCGGCACGCGCGAGAACGCGAAGTTGATGTCGATGAAATCCTCGGGCAGCTTCTTGAGCGGGCCGAAGTAGGGCAGCTCCTCGGGGGTGCGTGCGCCGAAGAACAGCACCAGCTCGCCGCCTTCGTTGAGCGACCGGCGCCGACGACGGCGCTCGGTCATCGCGCGCATCGGGGCCGAGCCGGTGCCGGTGCAGATCATCATGATCGAAGCACCCGGATGGTTGGGCATCAGGAAGGTCGCGCCATAGGGGCCGGTGACCTGGACCTTGTCGCCCTTTTTCAGGTCGCACACATAGTTGGAGGCGACGCCCCTGGTCGGGTGTCCCTCATGGTCCTCGGTGACGCGTTTGACCGTGAGCGACAGGTTGTTGTGATGCGGACGCTCGCCCTCGCGCGGGCTGGCGACCGAGTACATGCGCAGCAGGTGGGGCTTGCCCTTGGCATCGGTGCCGGGCGGGATGATGCCGATCGACTGGCCTTCGAGCACCGGGAACGGGGTCGCGCCGAAGTCGAGCACGACGTGATGGATGTCGCTGGACGCATCCTCGGCGGTGAGTCGGTAATTGCCGCTCACGGTCGCAGTGACCGGATTGGCGGGCCCGTACAGATTGACGTAGGGGTGGGACGCGGACCATGGCGCGAGCGCAGCGCCGCCCTGGCCAGCGGTGGCCACATCGGTCAGCGCCTGGACTTCGGAGGGCGTCTCGACCGCAGAGCCGGTCGCACTGGTCTGCGCCTCGAACGCGTCCAGATCGCGGGTGTCGGGCAGTACATCCCAGCCGAACTGCTCTTCCAGCGAATAGGGTACGGCTTGCTCGACATTGCGCCAGGAATCGATCGCCCCGGTCGGACAGGGTGAGATGCAGGCCAGACAGCCGTTGCAGACGTCGAACTTGACCACGTAGTTCAGCGAATCATGCGTGATCGCATCGACTGGACAGGTCTCCTCGCAGGTGTTGCAGCGAATGCAGATCTCCGGGTCGATCAGGTGTTGCCGGGCGAGGTCGGCATGCTCTGCTGGCGCGTTCATGGGGGGAGTCTCCTGTCTTGCCTCGGATAGGGTGACCAGACACCTCCCCCATCAAGGGGGAGGCCGGGAGGGGGATGGGTTGGTCCGAGTGTCGCGCGAAACCCATCCCCACCCCAACCCTCCCCTTGAGGGGAGGGCGTCAGTGGGCTCAGTTGAAGCGCACGTAATCGAAGTCGATAGGCTGGTTGTTGATGCCGCGGGCAGGCGGGGCGATCCAGTTGGCGAACTTGCCCGGCTCCAGGCAACGACCCATCAGCGAATGCACATACAGGCGGTCGGCCTCGCTCGGCAGCCACTCGAGATGACGGTGCGTCCACTCGGCTTCGGACATCAGCTGACCGTCGGGGCTCACATGCACGTCGGCAAAAATGCCGATCCTGCGGTGGAAGCCCTTGTGCGGCAGCGTGAAGCGGAAGTCGAAGCCGAACTTGGCCGGGATGCGGTTCCAGCGGTCCACGCCGGCCTGCACGTCACGCACCCAGTCGTCGCGCAGCCGCTCGTTCAGCGCGGACAGCGCCGGCACGTGACGTTTGATCACCTCGTCGCCGGCCACGTCCATGATCTCGTACTCGTTGTTCTGCAGCTTGTGATCGTCCGTGATCTTGCTTTCCTCGAAGCGCCCCTTGAGCCCATTGGTGTAGTAGGTCGCGGCATTCGACGAGATCTCGGCGCCATACAGGTCGCTGGTCACGCTGTAGTGGAAGTTCAGGTACTTCTGCAGCGTCGGCAGGTCGATGACGCCGGCCGCGCGCAGCAGTGCCGGGTCTTCGGTCTTCAGTTCCTTCATCACCTCGCAGGTGCGCTGGATGATGCGCCCCACGCCGGACTCGCCGACGAACAGGTGGTGCGCCTCTTCGGTCAGCATGAACTTGCAGGTCCGGGCCAGCGGATCGAAGGCGGATTCGGCCAGCGATGCGAGCTGGAACTTGCCGTCACGGTCGGTCACGAACGTGAACATGAAGAAGGACAGCCAGTCCGGGGTCTTCTCGTTGAACGCGGTCAGGATGCGAGGATTGTCCTCGTCGCCGGAACGCCGCTCGAGCAGCGCCTCGCCTTCCTCGCGGCCGTCGCGGCCGAAATGCGCGTGCAGCAGATACACCATCGCCCACAGGTGGCGACCTTCCTCGACGTTCACCTGGAAGAGGTTCCTCAGGTCGTACAACGACGGGGCGGTCAGGCCCAGATGACGCTGCTGTTCGACCGAGGCCGGTTCGGTGTCGCCCTGGGTCACGATGATGCGGCGCAGCGTCGAGCGGTACTCGCCCGGCACTTCCTGCCACACGTCCTGGCCCTTGTGCTCGCCGAACTGGATCTTCTTCTGACCCTCCTCCGGGGCGAGGAAGATGCCCCAGCGGTAGTCGGGCATCTTCACATGGCCGAAATCGGCCCATCCCTTGGGGTCCACGCTCACCGCGGTGCGCAGATAGACGTCGTGGTTCTGCGAGCCGTCCGGCCCCATGTCGTCCCACCACTTCAGAAAGGACGGTTGCCACTGCTCCAGCGCACGCTGCAGCGTGCGGTTGCTCGACAGGTTGACGTTGTTCGGAATCCGTTCGCTGTAATTGATCATTTTAGAAACTCCTCCAATTCATCGGTTCGCGGCGGTGCTTCCCGATCGGGAAATCGCCGGTACTGGCTACGGACCTCCAGAACCACGCCAAGGGACCGACTGCAACGGCAGAGGGTCGGCTTGCCACGTGGCCTCGTGAGGCAATTCAAACTCATCGATCAGACGCGCTTCCAGTCGAACTGTGCCTTCCTGCCCGAGCCGAAGAGCTTGAGCGCGCCGGCCTCGCCGACCGCGTTGGGGCGGTTGAAGATCCAGTTCTGCCAGGCCGACAGGCGACCGAAGATGCGCGTGTTCATCGACTCGACCGGACCGAAGCGCAGGTTCGCCTCCAGCCCGGTGAGCGCGTCCGGCGACAGCGCGGCCCGCTCCTCGATCGCGATCCGGATCTCGTCGGCCCAGTCCAGATCGTCCGGTGCCTCGGTCACCAGACCGAGCG
>NZ_JBLLNL010000029.1:0-2720 GCF_048158365.1 Denitraticella aggregata
GCACAAAGTGACGATGGCAGACGGAGCAGGTCTGTACAGTGCGAATCAAATTTGGATAGTTTGTTTGACACTTAGGGTAGGTCGCGAGCCTCATGCGTTCTTCTTCTGCGCACGCGAACCACCAAGAAAACACTCGCGGCAGCGATCAAACCGACGACCCACATCGCCAACCTCACCGTCTCACGTGAGCGCTCCGACTCTTCCGCCAATCTGGCCTCCGCGGCGAGACGCGCTTCCTCGGCGAGACGCGCTTCCTCGGCCAGACGTGCTTCCTCGGCCAGACGTGCTTCCTCAGCCAGACGTGCTTCCTCAGCCAGGCGAGCCTGTTCTTCCTGATAGGCTGCCAGCGCGCCCACCAGGCCCTCTAATCTTTCTGTGTCCTTCGCATAGTCTTCGTGCAGTTGTCCGAACTTATCCCAAGTTTCTCTCGCCTCCTTCTTCAGACTCTTCGGTTCCACCTCGCCGAGAACGACTTTCGCCCCATCCAATAGCTGTTGGTAAGTACCGAGGGCGGCCTCGATGGTTTCGAGTGCCTCTGGGCGGTTCTTCAACGTATCATTGGAGGTTTCGGCCAGCGAGGAGATCTTTTGCTGCTCGAGCTTGATTCGCTGGAAGTATCGCGACATCAATCCAGTAAGGTTGACCAGACGATGCCTTTCCAGATCTGCGTGATTCATCAGTTCAAGCACGCGGGCCAGGGCCTCCGGTCCAAGCTCACCCTGATCGATCCTCAGCATCGTGCGATCAAGGTAGATTGAAAAGAGCAAGGGGATCAGGGGGTTTGCGGGTTCGCTCAGAACTGCGCGACTGAGATAGACGCGGGTCAATAAATCGAAACGTGGCGTTTCGTCATACAAACGGCTAGTGGCGAATATGAATGCTGGTAGCGTTGCGGACTCGCCCTCCCGGCTCGCATCCCTCAGCGCTCTTTCGGCATATATTTTCGCTCCGGTGTAGTCGTTCGTCTGGAACTTCAGAAGCGCCAGTAAAGCCTCGACCCTGATCTTGTCCGCCATCTCGAGCGACCGATTTGCACGCACTTTTTCCGCCTGTTCCATTGCGCTTCGAAACACCGCGAAATTGCTCTCTGCGTGAAATGGCAGGTCCTGATTGACTCGCTCGAGTTCTTCGATAGCCAACCTGTAACCCTTGGGACCCCTGGTATTGCTTGCAAGCGGCAGGGTAGGCATATCCTGGCTCTTGGCCACCAGATCCCGATAGCGATATTCGGTCACAACCTTGCCCACGCCGTAGTCGATAATGACGTCGGTCGAAAACGATAGCGCGGCCGTCAGAACTACCGTTCCGCCGATTATGCCAAAGCCTCCCGATGCAATAGATCCACCGCCCAGCAGAGCAAGCCCGGCGTTAGTCGCCGCCGCGCCTGACAGCCCCATAGCATTGCCGATCAGGGTGCCGATGGATGCGACTAGCGGGCTTGCCGTACCCCCGGTGAAGATGATCAATCCCACCACGGCCAGGGCAGCAAAGGCTGCAATCAACCAGCCAATCGCCCACGGTGTTTTGTAGAAGGACTCGAAGCTCGCAGCATCCCCTGCCGCAAAAACCGCGCCAGGCAGCAAGAACACAGTCAAACATAGCACGACGTATCGATTCATCTGATATCCACCAATTGTCTAATCTGGGCAATGCTTGAACCGGCATCGCCAAACACCAGCTCGACGTCACGCCGAGCTGCCTCGAGCTTGAGCATGCGCAGATAAGCCTCATCCACCGGTTTGCTCGAGATCGTGAACACCGGCATCACGTTCCCTTTTCCCGACGCCCTGAAGGCGACCAGCGTATCCAGATCCGCGCGATACATGTCCAGGGGCATTCTCGAGTACGCACCGTAATGCTTCGCCTCGATGGCGACCACACGCCCCCCGCGCTCGAGGATCACGTCAATATCGGTGGGTCCCCTCTTCAGGCCGTCCGAGAACTTCTCGCCGATTGCCCTTACCGAGAATCCGCGATCGACCGCTTCGTTCGCCAGGCGCAACTCATAGAGATGCCCCACCGTGCCAACCTCGCTGTTCCCGATGATCTTTCGCAGCGTCGTTCTGAAACCTGGGACGCCAGTCAGATTCGCAAACATACCCTTCGCCTCCGCGCGGGGCAGCGTCTCCTTATGAAGCGCGATGCGCAGAAAGGTGTCTTCCAGCACGTCGTTTGGCAAATTCCGCTTGCCCAGCTCAATCCCGAGCTTTTCGGTCCCCCTTACCTCGTCAGCAAGCTTGGAAAGCCGCACGATTTCCGCATCCGGTAAGGCAAGCGGACTCCGCACGAAGGGGTGTAGCTTCGGAACAAACTTATGGACCGACCCCCAGAAAGCATTTGCTTGCGATACGGCCGTTAACAAAACCAGACCGCAGACCAAGAGCATAAAAAAAGCTCTGATCATATCTCGCAAGTGCTGCCAACGACTGGAATGACAGATAGGCATGCCAACGGGGGCGTCTCTGCCTTCGAACGGTTCTCGCCAAGCTGAACTAGATGCCGTTTCTATCAAGAATGCACTCCCAGAGAATTGTGCTTTCCGAACCACATCCCTCGTGCAACGGTCCCCTCGATGCCGAGCATCTCGACTTCACGAGCGCCCGCTAGTGAGTGTCCGAACAGGCGGTCACGTTGGCGGAATCGGCGGTCACGGGGGGTCCAAAGCCATAGCTGACCCGAACAGGGTAGGGATTGTATGCCGGGTCCAGATTTTGTCATCG
>NZ_JBLLNL010000030.1:0-2628 GCF_048158365.1 Denitraticella aggregata
CTTCTTCATGGCTGGCGGCAGAGAACGAAATCAGAACAATCCAATTTTACCAATCACCGGGGTGTCGAGGTTTTTCGAGGTGCCCTAACGTACAAATGACTCAATGCGAGGGATGTCGCGAGGCCACCCCCAGCCATGACATCACCACCTATGGCGCAATCGACGGTGGCCACCGGCAACTTTGCAGTCGATGCTTCAACGCCGAGTTCGCCCGACTGAACGACCTGGAAGATTTCGAGCACGTCCGTTTCGAGCCGATCGGTCTCGTGGATTGTGCCGGTGAAGCGCATCAGTTCCATTTCCGCACCCGTCTTCTTGGGCACATTGTGGTGCTGGAAGCATTTGAGTTACTCAACGGATACCCGTCAGGGTATCAGTGCGAGGTTGTCGGTGACCCCGAAGACGATCTGCTCGGCCTACTCAGGCGGCTCGTCGAGAAGCTCCGTCGCATGCTCTCGGTCAAAGACCTGACCGACGACCCTATACCCCAGATCGCAAACGAGTCGGTACGCGGGCGCATTGACTGCGATCTCTCCGCCATCGAGCGCACACCGCTTCTGGTAATCGATGGCCGGGAAATCTCCTGGGAAATCTCCTGGGATAAGTTCGGACGCATGCTGATGATGTTCGAGGGGTGGCAGTTCAAGCTCGAGATCGTTGATCGTAGCGGCGAAGCGTAGGCATTTCAGGGGGTCTGCAGTCGGACTTCACCGCATTACCGACATGAGACTGTTGCCTTGCGACTCGGAGCTACCTGATGACATTTTCAAGCGCTTCGGCAACTTATTGTTGGGCAAGCAGCCGTTCGTATGGGCCTGATGTCGGCTCGTCTGGAGGCTCGTTTCGCCGGCTCATATCTATACAAACTCACGGTTTGTACAATGTAGCACGCGTGTGCTACATTGCCTTACGGCAATTTGTTTGGAGCCTGACATGTCCACGACCACCATCCGCCTGCCGGACGATCTGAAAGCTCGAGTCGCAGCTGCTGCAAAGCACGCCGGAACAACGGCTCACGGCTTCATCCTCGAAGCGATTGCCGAGAAGACCGAGCAAGCGGAATGTCGCGCCGATTTCGATTCGGTAGCGGAAGCTCGCTATGCCCGCATTGTGGCAACCGGCAAGACCATCCCATGGCAGGAAATGCGCGGCTATCTGGAAGCGCACATGGCCGGCAAGGCAGCGAAACGCCCCGTTGCGCGAAAGCTGGCACGCTGAAGGTGGCCCGCATCGAGTTGGCACCGGAGGTTACAGATGATTTTGATCGCATTCTGGATCATCTGAGCAACTACGAGGTGGAAAATCCTGGGCAGCGTATTGGCGAGATCATTGCTGCCTTGGAAATTCTGGGGCAGAACCCGTTGATCGGTCGTCTGGTGGCGAATGCAAAACGCGAACTGGTGATTGGCCGTCGCTCACATGGATATGTAGCCTTGTATCGCTATGTGCCTGAGATTGATACGGTGTTCGTGCTGGCGTTACGCAGCCAGCGTGAGGCTGGCTACTCCGAGGGAGACCCAGCCGGGTAAGACTCATGCCACCGAATCGGCGTCACCGACTTTCGCGGTTGGCCTTGACGCTCCGAACGGCAGGTGCGGGATCAGTTAATGGTCATGCGCGTTACTTGGTTCTTTCATACGGCTATGTCTGCATCTGGCCGATAGCACGATTTCATCTGCCTTCCGTAAAGCCGCCGGACGGTTCCTGGCGAATAATCAGACTCCGATCAACAGCCAAGGAGTCTGGCATGGAATCCTACGAGCATAGGGAACCCTGGAACAAGGGAAAGTTGGTGGGCCAGAAGGCGCCGCTGAAGCCCAAGGACATCTGGGCGATCCGCATCCACCTTCAGAACGCCCATCACGTGCGCGATCTGGCGATGTTCAACCTCGCCATCGACAGCAAGCTGCGCGGGTGCGATCTCGTCAGCCTGCGCGTTCGCGACGTAACCCACGGCAACCAAGTGCTGTCGCGGGCGATGGTCATCCAGCGGAAGACGCAGCGGCCGGTTCAGTTCGAACTGACCGAGCCGACGCGAACGACGGTGGCAGCGTGGATTGAGAAGGCAAAGCTGAGGCCGGCCAGGGTGGCGTCGGCTGGCTTGGATCCCGCAGCCTACGGGACGCATTCGATGCGCCGCACGAAGGCGACACCGATCTACAAGCGGACAAAGAATCTGAGAGCCGTCCAGCTCCTGCTTGGTCATTCCAAGCTGGAATCGACAGTCAGGTACCTCGGCATCGAGGTCGACGATGCCTTGGAGATCTCTGAGCAGATCGAAGTCTGACAGTGCCCCGACGGCCGCCCGCCGAAAGCCTTCGACGCGACGGGCGGCTGCTTACGGCGATGATTCCGGGAGGGCACTATCGGCCATCAAGAGACATAGAGCCTAAGAAATTCCGGCCAACGCGAACGGCAGGTAACTGATCCTGGACCGGTCGGCTGTCCTTCTTCGAACCTCAGGCAAGTCATCGGCCGGAGCTGCCATTAGGGTTTATGCGGTTACAAAGGCAGCTATGCGCCTGTATCCAGTCGGGAGCGCTAGTGACTTTCATCCTAACTGCTACCATGCCGACCTCACACAGGATGCGCGCACCATGTACGACGAACATGACCTGATCCACTCTC
>NZ_JBLLNL010000031.1:0-1870 GCF_048158365.1 Denitraticella aggregata
GGGTCTGGCCCCAATTTTCTGATTTCCTGCTCATAACTTGGTGTGCTTGCCGTCGCAATATGGTGCGTTGCCGGTGTGCTTGCAGCCGCACAGATAGACAGTCTCGGTCTTGTCGGCGGAGAAGGGGATCGGATTGAAGGCGCTGCCCTTGTGCGAACCATCGCAAAAGGGCTGCTTCGCGCTCTGTCCGCAGGCGCACCAGAAGTATTTCCTGCCCGCCTCGACCTCGACGGCGTAGGGCGACTGCTGGGCGATGTGGGGGCTGGGGTTGTCGGACATGATCTTGTCTCCTGAGGGTTTGTCGTCACGCTCGCCGGGGGATGCGGCGTCTGCCGAAGGCCACGCAGACAATGCGCCTGCCGGCAGCGGCCTGTCAATGGCGCAGGCGCGGTCGGCGGTTCGTTTGCTCGCCCGACATTCGCCGGCTGATGGCATTCTCATTTTGCGGGAACGGCAGTGCCCTCGACCGGTCTGACGCCGATGGAAAACAATACCTGTGCGGGTCTGATCGTTTACTACGACGGCAGTTGTCCGCTGTGTCGTCGCGAAATTGGCTTTTATCGCCGGCGCGCGAGCGATGAAGCCATCGAATGGGTCGACGTCAGCACGCCGAACCCGCTCGGCGAAGACCTCAGTTGCACCGCCGCGATGGCCCGTTTTCATGTGCGACTGGCGGACGGACGCCTTCATTCGGGCGGGCTGGCTTTTGCGACCCTGTGGCGACACATTCCGGGCTGGCGCTGGCTGGGTCGCCTGTGCTCGGTGCCGCCCCTGTCCTGGATGCTGGAACTCGGCTACCGAGGATTCCTGCCGCTGAGGCCCCGTTTGCAGCGTCTGCTGCGGGGCAAATAGGGGATGCGAATTTCTTGATCGAGCCCCGCTGCCCCCGCGCAATGGAAGGCCGGCTGGACAAATTTCAAACCGCGTATGTCTGCGGGGAAAAATCGTGGTCTGTCGCCTATCGCTCCCGACAGCCTGCGCCGCGCGCTGGTGGTGTGGCTGAACCGGGTGGTGCTCAAGCGCCTGATGCCGGGTGAGCGGCTGGACGAGGTCTTCAGCGAGGGCTGATTTTCGCGCGATCCCCATCACGCACCGTTCTCTACCCCGTTGTAAATCGCATCGGAGCGGAAGTCATCATGCATATCGGATAGAATGCGTATGCATACGACATTCATTCCGTACCATGACTCCTCACGACGGATCATACAAACACATCTTTTCCCACCCGCAGATCGTATGCGACCTGCTCACCGGTTTCGTGCGCGAACCGTGGGTCGAGCAACTGGATCTCGGCACCCTGGAACTGACCAACGGCAGCTACGTGAGCGACGACCTGCGCGGTCGGGCCGACGACGTGGTGTGGCGCGTTCGCACCCGGCACGGTGAACAGTGGCTGTACGTGTATCTGCTGATCGAGTTCCAGAGCCGGGTCGATCCGTGGATGGCGCTTCGGATCCTGGTCTACACCGGCCTGCTGTATCAGGACCTCGTCAAATCGGAGCAGGTGCGACCCGGTGATCGCTTGCCGCCGGTGTTCCCGATGGTCGTTTACAATGGAGAAGGCGTCTGGCGTGCGCGGCGCGAAATGGCCGAACTGATCGAACCGGTCGCGGGTCTGAAAGCATACTGCCCGCGCCAGAAGCATGTGGTGCTGGATGAAGGGCGTCTGAGCGACGACGAGATCGCCGCGGGCGAGAGCACCCTGGCCGAGATGATTCGGCTGGAGCGCACGCCCACCCCACAGGAGTTGCAGGCGATCGTGTCGCGGCTGACACGCCGGCTCAATCATCCACGCTACGACAGCCTGCGCCGCGCGCTGGTGGTGTGGCTGAACCGGGTGGTGCTCAAACGCCTGATGCCGGGTGAGCGA
>NZ_JBLLNL010000032.1:0-1824 GCF_048158365.1 Denitraticella aggregata
ACAGCGCAAATGACAGAGAGATAAACGAACACCCACTTTGTTTCGCGGCTTGCGCCGCTGCTACAGGGGGGAGTTGCGCGGGGGTGTCAGCGACCGGCACATTGGAGCAACCGGGCCTCGATGAGCGCGGGCGAAAAGCGCTGGCTGCGGGTGTCGAAATAGAACAGACAGACGGCGGCGGCGAGCACGGCCCACAGCAGCCAGCGCATGAGCGTGGCGGCCTGGTCCGCGCCCAGCAGCATGAACACCGCGACGCTGACGACCGCGACCACGCCCAGCACCACCCCGACCCCGGCCGGATACGACAGGCGCCTGAGCACCGGCTGCAGCAGATAGAGCAGCAACACCGCCAGAAACAGCGGCAGCTCGATGACGCCGGCCATCACCAGCAGCGCCGCCGGCACCGTGTGCACATCCGCCTCGCGCACCAGCACGGTGGCCACCGCCAGCAGGTTGACCAGCAGCAACACGCGCAGCAGCACGCCGAGGTTGCGGAAGTCGGGGAGCTTGCGGGTGACGGGGGGTGGGGTGGGGTGTGGTTGGGGTGGGGTTTCAAGGGGGTGAGTCGCGCTGTATCGAGGACATCGTCTGCCGCAATGCGGGTAGTTTGTCCTCGACCACACCCCAAACCAGCTTGTCGTCGACTGTGGCATAGCCGTGAATCAGGGCGTTGCGGAATGCAACGATTCTTGGCAGCTCAGCTATTTGACTGGCAGTGTCCGGATCTCGACGCGACAGTCCATTCAACGCCTCGCCGATGATCTCGAGCTGCCTTTCGACCGCCGATTTGAGCATCGCGTCTTGCTCATAATCCTGCAGGGTCTTGCCATTGATGAATCGTCCGATCAGGTCGATCGCGTTTTGCACGTCCCAAGCGTACTTCAAGGTTTCAGGCTTCATAAAGCTTTGCGCGCGTGTTGAGCACCTCCGCGCGGAAGTATGGGTTCCTCAGTGCATCCAAAGTGATCAGATCGATCTTGCGACCCAGCAGGCTCTCTAGCCGTTCATGCAGCGTGAGCCATGCCTCGGCATAATCGGGCGCAGCCTTGTCGCCTATCGTAACGAGAAAATCGAGGTCGCTGTCGGCCGCATCGAAGTCGTCACGCGTGACAGACCCGAACACGTCGAGCCGCTGCACCCCCACCGCACGGCACAGTTCGGTGATCTGTTCACGCTTTGCATCGATGATCGGATTCATGGGATGGGTCTCGGCTGCCACGGCGTGCGCGTGCGGGATGGATGCACACTGGCGTCAGATTGCAGATTGGGTAGCTGATTCAAGTGTACTACGGTTCCCGACTGACGCCATCGCACCACTGTCGGTGCCGGCGATTCTCAGCGAAACCGATCTTGAGGGCTGGGGTGACGCCGTGCTCGAGGCCGGGAGTCTGGCCGAGGTATTCGACGACTCGAGCGCAGGCCGCCGACCGGGAATTGTGGCAATAGCCGCAGCCATCGAGGGTCGCAGGAAATTCGGGTCTGTCCCCTAGTTCCCTACCGCCAGCAGATTGACCAGCAGCAACACGCGCGGCAGCACGCCGAGGTTGCGGAAGTCGGGGAGGAAGCCGCGAATCGGCGGTGGGGTTGCGGAGCCGCTGGATTCGCGGCTGCCGCCGCTCCCACCGCGGGGAAGGGAACGGTGCGTGATGGAGATCGCGCGGAAGTCAGCCCTCGCTGAAAACCTCGTCCAGACTGCCGGCGTCCAGGATCCGTTCGGACCAGCGCTCCAGCTCTTCGAGCGTGCCCTGCTCCAACCGCGACCGTGTCGCGTCATCGAGCGGGCCGAAACGGCGGGTCAGCAGACGCGCAAGAACGGCGACCTCG
>NZ_JBLLNL010000033.1:0-1817 GCF_048158365.1 Denitraticella aggregata
TCCAAGCTTCCACCACACATAGGTGGATGATTTCCGACCCTCCTTCCGGAGGGAATCCTTCGGCAAAGTATCCTTACGGCGATGCAGCAAGTTTTCGTTTCATTGACGCATTTCTCGTTCCGCAATGTGACATTGCGAACTCATATATCTGTTTTTGATAGTTAATTTTCTTTCTTATATCTTATATAAGACCTCTTGCTGCAAAGCGAGATGCGCCCTATACTTTTGCCACTGGTGACGAGTCTTGAAAGCAAAGTTCGGCACACGTCTTACGTTTCCGGGGCTGCCGCGCTGGCTCCGTAATCGATTTACTACCCTCCTCAATCCCTGAGTAAAAGGAACCGCCATGACCATGACCCGCGAACAGCAAATCGCCGCCCTCGAAAAGGACTGGGCTGAAAACCCGCGCTGGAAGAGCCTCAAGCGTGGCTACAGTGCAGCTGATGTCGTCCGCCTGCGTGGTAGCCTGCAGCCCGAATACACCCTCGCCCAACGCGGCGCGAAGCTGCTTTGGGAGCGCGTCAACGGCGGCGCAAAGAAGGGTTATGTGAACGCCTTCGGCGCAATCACCGCCGGTCAGGCCATGCAACAGGCCAAGGCCGGACTCGAGGCCGTGTATCTGTCCGGCTGGCAGGTCGCCGCCGACGGCAACACCTCGGAGACCATGTACCCCGACCAGTCGCTGTACGCCTACGACTCGGTGCCGACCATGGTTCGCCGCATCAACAACACCTTTAAGCGCGCCGACGAGATCCAGTGGTCGCGCGGCATCAACCCGGGTGACAAGGACTTCATCGACTACTTCCTGCCGATCGTCGCCGACGCGGAAGCCGGTTTCGGCGGTGTGCTCAATGCCTTCGAACTGATGAAGAACATGATCGCCGCCGGTGCCGCCGGGGTGCATTTCGAAGACCAACTGGCTGCAGTTAAGAAGTGCGGTCACATGGGCGGCAAGGTGCTGGTACCGACCCAGGAAGCGATCGAGAAGTTGATTTCGGCTCGTTTCGCGGCCGACGTCATGGGCGTGCCGACTATCATCCTGGCCCGTACCGACGCTGAAGCCGCCAACCTGATCACCTCCGACCACGACGCCAACGACAAGCCCTTCCTCACCGGTGAGCGCACGCAGGAAGGCTTCTACCGCGTCAAGAACGGTCTCGAGCAGGCCATCAGCCGCGGCGTCGCATACGCCCCGTATGCCGACCTGGTGTGGTGCGAAACCGGCACCCCGGACCTGGGTTTTGCCCGCGAGTTCGCGCAGGCAGTGCATGCTGCCTGCCCGGGCAAGCTGCTGTCGTACAACTGCTCGCCGTCCTTCAACTGGAAGAAGAACCTGGACAACACCACCATCGCCAAGTTCCAGGACGAACTTGCAGCACTGGGCTACAAGTACCAGTTCATTACCTTGGCCGGGATTCACATCAACTGGTTCAACACCTTCAAATTCGCCAACGCGTACGCGAAGGGTGAAGGCATGAAGCATTACGTCGAAATGGTGCAGGAACCGGAATTCGCCGCGCGCGAGCAGGGCTACACCTTCGTATCGCATCAGCAGGAAGTCGGGGCCGGCTACTTCGACGACGTCACTACCGTCATCCAGGGCGGTTCGTCCAGCGTCAAGGCCCTGACTGGCTCCACAGAGGAAGAGCAGTTCCACTGATTTGCTTCTAGCAGTGGGTCCCGCCACGCCGACCCACAACTCCATGAATCAAGGCCGTCCTCCCCCAGGGCGGCTTTTTTATTTGCGCGGGACATTTTGCTCCACTCGTCTCGACTCAGACGCCGTTGAACGTAAGCGATCAGTCCGGCTTACACTG
>NZ_JBLLNL010000034.1:0-1791 GCF_048158365.1 Denitraticella aggregata
CGGCGCGGGCACCAGCGTCGCATCGACGATCTGACCGCCCCGAGCGATGTAGCCGTGCTTGAGCAGTTGGGTCGCTCGTTCAGCGAGCACGGTAACCCGACGCTGAAGACGATGCTTGCAGTCATGCGCGCCTTGGGCGTTGACCTGACGGTGCGCCCACACGAGCCGACGGTTTGAAGCGGACCGAGCCGTCGGAAAAAACCATCAGCACGCGGAACAGGTCGGAGCGTTCTTCCAGCGCGGGTTCGGCGCGGCGGGGGTCGGAGCGGATCACGCCGAGCACGCCGTTGAGCGCATTGAACAGAAAATGCGGGCGGATGCGGGCGGTGAGCGCGACGACAAGAGGGGGCGCGGGATAATCATGCAGTCGCGTTGGGTGCCGCCACGATCGTGGATTGACACCGTTGGCTGATGCGCGCCGCAGATCCGCGCGCGCTTGAATCGCAACTGCAAATCGGTCTCGGGCGGGAGTCATGGACGAAATCGAGGGACTCATCGAGCGTGTGTCGAGGACACCCCTGCAGTTTCCGCTGACTCACCGCGATATTCGCAAGGCTGTTGTTCGACGATTCCCCTATTGCTTGTATTTTCGGGTTCGCAACGACGACATTGTCATCCTGGCGGTATTCCACACGGCCCAAAGTCCGAGTGTCTGGATGCGCCGGAACTGAAAGGAAACGAGGGGCCAATCGGTGAGCGCGGGCGAAAAGCGCTGGCTGCGGAAGTCGAAATAGACCAGGCAGACGGCGGCGGCGACCACGGCCCACAGCAGCCAGCGGACGAGCGTGGCGGCCTGGTCCGCGCGAAGGTGTGGTGTGAGTGTCGCAAGCATTCAGTTTGAATCGCAGGAGACGCGCGGTTAGTATCCAGGCGATGATTCGCTACGCAAGGAGGCTGTTGTGCCGACGGTATTGAGGACAGAGGGATACCGTTTTTACTTCTACAGCCATGAACCGGGTGAGCCACCCCATGTCCATGTTGATAAAGGTGCAGCAACCGCAAAGATTTGGTTGCACGATGGCGGTGTGGCGAGAAGCGTGGGATTCGGAGCCCCTGAGCTGGGAAAGATTCAACGCTTGGTGCGCGACAAGCGTGTCGAACTGAAGGAGGCATGGGATGCATTCTTTCGCACAGGAAAGTGATGTGAGGGTGATGGGCGTCAGCATCGACGACGCGAGGCTGGTGGTCGATCTGATGGACGGGCGCACGATTGCCGTCCCACTGGCGTGGTATCCGCGCCTGGCCAACGCCACTGCAACGCAGCGTAACCACTGGGAGTTGGCGGGTGGTGGATACGGAATTCATTGGCCCGACATCGACGAGGACCTGAGTACGGAAGGCCTACTGAGCGGCGCCCGGGCGCCACGGGACTTGGACGACTAGGGGAGGACCCCAGGGTCAGGCCTAGCATCGAGAGGACCCCAGGGTCAGGCCTAGCATCGTAGCAAACTGATCCCCGTTTCCAGCATTGCGAACCCGTCGAAGCTTCTTCGGCGGGTTCGTTTTGTTTAACCGTAAGCTTTAGAGGACACCCACTTTGTTTGACATCCCGGAACAGGTCGGAGAGTTCTTCCAGCGCGCGTTCGGCGCGGCGGGGGTCGGAGCGGATCACGCCGAGCACGCCGTTGAGCCCGCGCGGCGGGTGCCGCGAGCCGCGAATCGGCGGTGCGGTTGCGGAGCCGCTGCATTCGCGGCTGGCGCCGCTCCCTCCGCGGGGAAGGGAACGGTGCGTGATGGCGATCGCGCGGAAGTCAGCCCTCGCCGAAAACCTCGTCCAGAGTGCCGGCGTCC
>NZ_JBLLNL010000035.1:0-1657 GCF_048158365.1 Denitraticella aggregata
TCTGGGGAGTACGGTAGCGCCGACGGAAAGACCAAATGCTTTCAACAACGCTCATCCTGCGTCTCGTTCACGCCGAGCTAACGCTTTTAAAGCACAAAATCGCTCAGCTGTCTCAACGATTGACGACTGCTGCCCAGAAGAAATTCGTGCGCGCTGTCGTCGATAAGGGGAAACGTAGCTAGGCGTTCATCGGAGTCTAGGGCGCTGGGAGCAAGACAGGCCCTAGCCAATCCTGCTTGGTTGTAGAAACGCTCAACCTTTGGGTGCTTTGGTATAGCGAGTACCGGTACTTTCAACGCGACAGCACAGATTCCCACGTGTAACTTCGTCGTTACCAATTTGGCGGAAGCCGCAATGGCCGCCAAAAACTGATGCAAATTGCCTCTGTAAATCGTAACAACAGATAACCTTGGACCAAGAGCGCTGCGGAGGGTGGCAACCTCATCTGCCGTATGTCTGGTTTCACAGTCAACAAGAAGTTGTACTGGCATATCTTGCTGCATTGCAGTACGACGTACGTGATCGAGGATTGCGCGTCTCGCGTCTTGGCTGTGCCCAGCTAGTTCAATGTGAAAGGACAAGAACTGACGAGGGATCTGAGTGAACTGCGACGCATATCTATCCACCACGTAAGCAAACGCTTGGTCCGATTCTACCGTGGTCTTTGCCGTACGCCGGTAATCATTCGATACCGCCTGCAACGACTCTTGGTCACGAACGCAAACTACATCAGCAGCTTGAAGTTGCTTGTGGATCATATAGCGAAGAGGCGTGAAATCGATTACACCAACGCCGACACCGAAAACCCCAGCCTTGGTCGCTCCAGCAGCAACAGATAGTGCTTTACGATGCCGGACCATATTGCGTAGTCCCCATTTCCAAGTTGAGCCTCTGGGTTGGTAGAAGTAACCTCCACCCAGGAACGCGAACCGATCTACGTTACCACCTTGCCAGTTGCCCACCAAGGCAGGATGGGCAAAATGCGATGCAAAACGGCGTGGAAGATTCACGGAATAAATCCGCCCTCCGGTCCGATATGTCACTGCATCAATACCAGCATTCCACAAAAGAGCGTCACCGAAGTTCGGTGCAAAGTAAGAGGCATGCAAGACAATGTTCATAACAAACCTACAACAAGGGACGGACCGAGAAATCTTCACTCGGCCTGGGGTTACTAAGACGTACATTGGTAAGCGTGCATTACTAGGCAATGACGTATTGGGTGCTCGGATGACTGAAGAATGCGCGAACTATATCGGGAGTCTTCTGCAGTGAGCGAAGGAATCCAATGGCGAGCTTTTTCATCTGGTCGGGGCCTTTGATGATGCTGCGTCGCATCTTGTGATTCTTCAGGTGCGCCCAGACGTGCTCGTCCGGATTGAGGTCGGGCGAGTACGACGGCAGTCGAAACAGGCGCAACCGTTCCTTGCGCTCCTCGACGAACCTGGCGACCTTGGTGCTGCGGTGAGCGGGATGACCATCGACCACGAGAAAGATCGGTTTGTCGCGTCCCTTGATCAGTCGCTTGAGAAAGTCGATGAATACATCGGCGGTCACGTTGCCTTGGGTGCACATGAAACGCAGTTGCCCCTTCGGGCTGATGGCCGAGATCAGGTTGAGCTTGAAGCGTGCGCCCGTGGCTTTGACGATCGGTGTT
>NZ_JBLLNL010000036.1:0-1523 GCF_048158365.1 Denitraticella aggregata
AGTCCAACGACATGATCTCGCTGATTGATGGTCATGATCAGCGGCTTTGAGGGGTGCGCTTGGGTTCGCTGAGTTCTTGGCAAAATAGTCTGATCCCTGATGTGCGATGTGGTAACGCTGCGAAGGACGTAGCCCGAAGCAGCGTTACCACATCGCACCCCCCTTGATGTGACTTGCTCGGCGACTGCTCCGGGGAATCGTGGGAACTCTTCTCGGGCAATACCGATCGGCGAAGTGGCAGATGCACTACGCTAAAGGGAAGCTAATGGGCGATATTAGGGAACCTGACTGCGACGTGATGCAACGCCGTCTGAAGCGGGCGACTGTAGTTATGAACAACTATCCATATCCGTCAGTAGTTTCCTTTCGTCTTAGCAACAGAATCGTCATTCAAACGACTGCTTCATTCAGTTACCTGCCCTTGAAACCCCGAAGTAACCAACGGCAGGATTGGGTCGATACCACCAGTTCGATTAATCGGAGACCTGCCGCTCGATCGGCGCAGGCTGGCCGTCAGCATTGGTCGATAACCTGGGATTCAATGAGGTGTCGAGGCTACTCCACAGCACTTTTTGAACTTCTTCCCGCTTCCACAAGGACAGGGGTCGTTACGGCCAATCTTTGGATGCCCACGTGAAACGGTTCTGGCCTGTTGGAGCTCATATATCGCCTGGCGATAAGGAAACCAGAAACGATAAATGGACGCAACGGATGCTTGTATATGCTTGGCGAGTTCCTCACGCTGCGCCGGTTTGTCCACCTGCACCAGCTCGTTCTCGCTGAGATCGTCAGCGCCTAGCAGACGAATTGGGGTCAGCCACTCATGTCCTCGCGGATCATCAAATAACAACTGCCAATCGGCCCGACAAAGCGCGAGCCCTTCCATGAAGCCGGCGGCCCACATCTCGGCATCGATGAATTCCTTGCACTTGTCTTCAGGGACGAAGACGTCAAAGATCGGTTCGTGGGAGTCTTCATCATGCTCAAGACTCCAGATGATGCCATTGTAGTGGCGCATGATCATCTGCATGATTCGCTGCGCCTCTTCCATGGTCTCGAAGTGAGGCGCGTCTTCCTCACGCTTTCCCCATATGCCCGAGTACCACTGACTCATTTTTAAGCTGGTCGGACCGACGATGATTGCCGTCAGATAACCGTCCAGGTGGTCAAGCAACATCGTTTCATCCGAGGTGGCATCAGACAGCAGAAAGGCATCCAGTTCTTCCAACTCCTCGTCCGACAAAGGGGCTGCAAGTCGCAGCGGGTTGCTCTCAATGCCTGAGCTTCTGGCCCCGTGGCTAGGTTCGCCAATCAGCGACCTGATTCCGTCGTCACGAATGGTTCGCATGACTTCGTCGAGCGCTGCTTGATCAGTCCCGAACTCATCGTCCCAAACGGTGGAGTTGCCATGTTCGTCGATGACTTCCAGCGTCCACGCGGTATGCGGCATTCGGTAGATGCAGATCTCGACCGTATGAGTACCGACGGTGTAGTACTGCTGTAGCGGAGAGTGGATCAGGTGC
>NZ_JBLLNL010000037.1:0-1339 GCF_048158365.1 Denitraticella aggregata
CGGACCTCCGGCCACATCGCTGTGGTGGAGCGTGCAGTCCTCACTCGTTTGAGTTCAGTGAATGCCTATAGAATTTGGCATATGACGAATCCGAAGCCCCGGCAGCTCGATGGCAGCGACGCCTGATCCGGTCAAGGTACGCTGCCTGTGCATCGATATCGAGACAGCTCAAAAGGATCGGACGGTCCTGCGTGAGCTGGGCATCTTCCGACCCGATCTGGATGTCCGTAAGCGCCTTTCGGGAAAGGCGCCCGATCTCGTCGCACGCCTGGACGAGCTGACGGCGGGTGTCGCGCTCGTTCTTGGGCATAACGTCATTGGCCACCTGCGACGTGGAGCTGCCTACCCGGTCCTGTCATTCGCCGTGTCGGTCGTGCAATGTCTGGCTTCGAAGTCCGGCAGACAACCGATCAGCGTGCTCAGTTTCTCGGATTCCGCGATCCCAGGGCGGTTAACAAGGGAAGGAACAGTGTTAGCGGAGAGTCAGGCAGAGTGATGAAACCGTGATGCCCGTAGAAGGCTGCCGCGTGGCGGTCCTTGGCCTCGACCATCAAGGCATACGCGGCAATCTCGGAACGGGTGGCCCGCTCGAGCGCATCGGCCAGCAGCGCACCGCCGAGACCCTGTCCGCTGAATGCCGCATCAACAGCCAGGCGCCCCATGCGGACGGCTGGCACAGTCGGATAGCGTGGAAGCTTTTTGCCGATGCCAGCCGGGAGATCGGCCAGCATCAGGCTTGCCGAAGCGAGGGTGTAGTAGCCTGCGATGCGCTGTCGATCGGCCAGCGCCACGAAGCAGGTCGCCACGCGACGGCGAATGTCTTGGGTGACCTGCTCTCTCAAGTACCGGTCGAGGGGATCGGAACCACTGTGGAACCCAGTACGGTCATGTGCGGCATCAAGCGGCGCGACGAGGAACGGTGCGTTGCTCATTCAGCGCGCAAGAGCTTGCGGCGACGAGCAAAAGCACGCTCCAGGGCCGGGGCTGATTGCGGCGGCGATAGCAACGCCTGCGCAAAGCACTCCTGATCGGCGAGCGAAAGACGGATGACTTCTGCCTCCTCGATGGCACGCTGGGCAGCGTCCTGCACGGCGGCGACCACGAAATCGGTCATGGTTCGCCCCTGAAGTTCAGCGGCGCGCTTGAGCATCGCATGCAGATCGGTGCTGATCCGGGCTTCAAGCCGAGCGGTATTGATAGCTGTGGGCATAACTTGTTTCTCCTGCAAGGTATTATACGGCAAATTGCCGTACAAACTACCCGTACCTATCGCCGAGTTGCTCACGTCAGCGTGTCCGCTTCTGCGCCGAAGCGGCCGATCCGATCGGAAAATAATAGG
>NZ_JBLLNL010000038.1:0-1211 GCF_048158365.1 Denitraticella aggregata
GCAGCGCAAATGACAGAGAGATAAACGAACACCCACTTTGTTTCGCGGCTGGCGCCGCGCCTACAGGGGGGTGGGATCATGCGCGAGGAGGTGGCGCTCGGCGCCCCGACTACGCATGCGCGTGATCCTCAGGTTCGACGGAAAGGCGGAGCCCTACCGTCTTCAGGACGGCGAGCAAGGTCTTGAGCGTTGGATTGCCTTTGGGTGATAACGCGCGATAGAGCGACTCCCGGCTGATGCCAGCTTCTGCAGCAACCGCACCAAGGCCTCCGTAGGCTTCGGCGACCGTGCGCAGCGCCAACAGGCCGGCCGCCCGGTCATCGGGATCGTCCAGGGACTCCATTGCCGCTTTCAGATAAGCCACGGCCAGTTCGCGGTCGGCACGAAGCTCGGCAAGTTCGGCCTCATGATGCGATACCGCGCCTTTGATCCTGCTCATGCTTGCCTCCTTTTCCATTCTGCCCAGAGTTCCTTTGCCAGCTTGATATCGGCCACCTGACTGGCCTTGTCACCCCCGCACAGCAGAATCACGATGTTCTTGCCGTGCCGGCCGCAATACACGCGATACCCGGCGCCCACGTGAATACGCAACTCGATCACACCTTCTCCGACCGCCTCGCAGTCACCGAAGTTGCCCGCCTGCAAGTGCAACAAACGGACACGGATGCGTGCCTGCGCCAACTTGTCCCGCAGGCCAATAAGCCACTTGGTGAAGGGTTCGCGACCGTCTTCGCGCTGGTAACGGAGCACTTCGTTCATGAAGGATAATGTAGCTTAAAAGCTACTGCAACCAAAAGCGCAAGTTGATCTGGACTGCAGGAATGCACTGACCCAATCGGGATCAGGACGGCGAGAGGCGCATTCGAGTGGAAGGCGGCCTGACCGGTCTCCCGCGGTCGGCACGGCATACAGGGTTGTCGGCATGGCCGTGCCGGTGCAGGTGGGAGCGGTGCGAACCGCGAATCGGCGGTGGGGTGTGGATGCGCTGGTTTCGCGGCTTGCGCCGCTCCTACAGGGGGGGCATGCGCCAGCAAGGATGGCGTTCATGGATCGCGTGCTTCAGATCGCAACTTGCTCGGGCTCCGAGTGGTCGATTTCGGCACGGGAGAGATCGATGATGGGAAAACACAAGTCGTAGTCTCCCCAGACAAGTTCGCCATACTCGATTCGGAAGGCTGCGAATCTTGCAGGGTCCAGATAGGCGCGGATTC
>NZ_JBLLNL010000039.1:0-1188 GCF_048158365.1 Denitraticella aggregata
GCGCTGCAGCGCATCCGTTTCGAGCACCCGGAGGTGCGCACCGTGGTGGTGACTTCGAGCAAGCCGAAGATCTTCTGCTCGGGGGCCAACATCTACATGCTGGGGCTGTCGAGCCACGCGTGGAAGGTGAACTTCTGCAAGTTTACCAATGAGACGCGCAACGGCATCGAGGATTCCAGCCAACACTCGGGGCTGAAGTTCCTCGCCGCGTGCAACGGCACCACCGCCGGCGGCGGCTACGAGCTGGCGCTGGCCTGTGACGAGATCGTGCTGGTCGACGACCGCAACTCGTCGGTATCGCTGCCCGAGGTGCCGCTGCTGGGCGTGCTGCCGGGCACCGGGGGGCTGACGCGGGTGACCGACAAGCGCCGGGTGCGCCGCGACCATGCCGACATCTTCTGCACGATCTCGGAGGGGGTGCGCGGCAGCCGTGCGAAGGACTGGCGCCTCGTGGATGAGGTGGTCAGGCAGCAACAGTTCGCCGCGCATATCGCCACCCGCGCGGCCGAACTGGCCAAGGGTTCGAGCCGCCCGGCCGGTGCGACCGGGGTCGCGCTGCCGCGGCTCGAGCGCACGGTCGATGACAAGGGTTACCACTACGAATTCGTCGATGCCGCGATCGACGCGGCCGCCCGCACGGTGACGCTGACGGTGCGGGCGCCGGCCGCGGTCACCGCGCGGACGGTGACCGAGATCGAGGCCGAGGGGGCCCACTGGTGGCCGCTGAAGATGGCGCGTGAGCTCGATGATGCGATCCTGAACCTGCGCACCAATCATCTGGAGGTAGGCCTGTGGCAGTTGCGCACCGAGGGCGACGCGCAGGTGGTGCTCGACATCGACGCGACGCTGGATACGCACCGCGCGCACTGGTTCGTCAATGAGACGATCGGCATGCTGCGCCGCACGCTCGCGCGCATCGACGTGTCCTCGCGCAGCCTGTTCGCGCTGATCGAGCCGGGCAGCTGCTTTGCCGGCACGCTGGCCGAGATCGCGCTGGCGGCCGACCGCGCCTACATGCTCGACGACCCGGACAAGCCCAACCATATCGCGCTGTCGGCGATGAATTTCGGCACCTACCCGATGGTCAATGGCCTGTCGCGGATCGCGGCGCGCTTCTACCAGGAAGACGGCCCGATCGCCGCGACGAAGGCGGCCCAGGGCAGGCTGCTGAGCCCGACCGAAGCCTTG
>NZ_JBLLNL010000040.1:0-1179 GCF_048158365.1 Denitraticella aggregata
CTTGCATGCCTTGTCGCAGCCCCTCCTGCTTCCACTTCTCCGTCCATATGACTGTAGGTGAGAGCGTGGCGCAATGCCGTGTAGCGCAGAGCGAGAGGCTGCGATTCGTCTGCGGCTTGGCGGATGCTCGGACCGAAACCCATACGCTCTAACGTAGAACTTTGCGGCAATTTTGTAGCCGCGAAGCGGTGGAGAAATTGTCCGGCAACAGCGACTGGTTATGCATCATTCGTAGTGGCTCCAGAGGCGGAGGACTTTTACCACTTTCTCGTCTTCGAGTACCTGGTACACCAGACGGTGCTGGATATTGATGCGGCGTGAATACGCACCCGCAAGATCACCAATCAGCTTCTCAAACGGGGGTGGCTTGCGGTACGGATCTTCTGCAATGAGTGCCAACAACTCTTGGGCTTTTTGCTTGAGGCCGCTGGAGGCCAGCTTCTTTGCGTCTTTCTGGGCTCGTTTGGTGTAAACCAACGTCCATGTCACCAGTTCAGCTCCTCATCGCATTCATCCACGGGAGTATCCATACCCTCACGAATAGACTCTCGCATACCCGGTACCGAGAGTAGGTAAAGCGTTTCCTGAATGGCGGACCAGTCATCCTCCGAGATCAGAACAGCCTTGTTTCGCTTGCCCATGATGACGATTGGTTGATGGGACTCAGCAGTCTCGTCAATCAATCGGTAAAGGTTGCTGCGCGCCTCAGTGGCGGTAATTCCGGTCATGACACACCTCTTGCGTATTTAGCTTTTCACCAAGTGTACGCCTTCAGGAACGTACGTCAAGACGGACGCTTTGCATTACGCCTTTCTTCAGCGACCAAAGCGTGCTGGCGTGGCTTTTGCGCCCTTTGCAAAAGGCATGACAACATGTTTTGGTCCGTCTGCAAGAATTTGTTAGGCAAATATCTCACGGGCACCTCGAATAACCCGAGGTTTTGCATGGATTCCGGCGCGAAATGACGACCGCAACCGAACTCGGTTCATTTTCTTCAGCGAACCACCGTTTTTCTAGGCGGTGTCGCCCCGTTTTCTCTGCGAATCGCCCGGGAAACCGGCGATTCGGCCCATTTCGGGCATCAGAAGGCCACGATTCCGGCCTTCTGGAAGTACACCAGCCGCTTCAGGTTGTAGCAGGCGGCCATCATCGTCATCGCAAAGTTCGCTCGCGCCTGGC
>NZ_JBLLNL010000041.1:0-1091 GCF_048158365.1 Denitraticella aggregata
AGCGCGTCACGTCAAACGGTTGGCGCTCCTTCAGGATGTGGAAGCATGCCCGCGCCAGCTTGTGCGCCAGCGCCTTGATCGCCACCACGTTGTTCGTCCTCGCCTTCTTTCGCTCGTAGAACCGTTTCGCCTCAGCGCAGTAGCGCAACGCAAAGTTGGCCGCCTCGACGAAGGCCCAAGCCAAGTACTTGTTGCCGTTCTTGGTGTTTCCTTCCCCTTTCTTCTTGCCGTTGCTGGTATGCACACTGTCGACGCAGCGCGCGTAGGAGGCGAAGTTGCCGGCGGCGGCAAAGCGGTCAATCGGTCCCGTTTCCAGCAGGATCGTGGTCGCCAGCACCTGGCCGATGCCCGGCACGCTGGTGAGCAGTGCGTACTCGGCGCGCGCCCCTACCTTTTCCTGCAGACGCTTTTCAAGAAGGTCGATCTGCGCGGAAAGCGTTGCGATGACCGCTACATTGCTCTTGATCGCCAGCGCTACATCCGCCGGTAGCGGCATCTGATCGACGAGCTCGGCCGTCAGGCGCTTGGCCTGATTGCTGCTGATACGTGCGCCGTGCTGGCGGGCCGTGATGTTCTCGATGGCGAGGATGTGCGTGGTGCGACTACGCACCAGTTGCATGCGCTTCCTGGCCAGATCGCGAACCGCACGCTGTTCCGGCGGCAGGATCGTTCCGGTCGGCAGGATCCCCAGCCGCAGAAGATGGGCAAGATAACGAGCATCGGTTTCGTCGCCGCTGTGCTTGAGCCCTTCGTACTTCGTGATCGCCGTGGTATTAGCCAGATGCACCTTGAACCCCGCCGCCTGCAGACCATCCACCAGCCAGTACCAGTTGAAGGTCGATTCGACCACGACCCCAGCCAACTCCTCTTGCCAGGGCATGAGAAATCCAACAATCTTCGCCAAGTCGTTGGGCAGACGCTTCTCCGCCACGACCCGATCTTCTTCGTCCACCACGGTCACCACGCTGTGGTTCGAGTGTAGGTCAATTCCGCTATATTTCATCTCGGCCTCCCGACGGTTAAAGCAGGTTCGCAAACTCACTTTAACTCCGCCGCCACTGCGGCGCCGGGAGGCCGGCTAGATGATTTTC
>NZ_JBLLNL010000042.1:0-962 GCF_048158365.1 Denitraticella aggregata
CGCCAATGGCGATTGTAGCGGTCCTTGAAATCGGTCACGACGGCGCGGACTTCCTCGACGTTCTTGAAGATGCGGCCGTGGATGGCCTGCTCCTTCAATGTCCGGTTGAAGCGTTCGGCGACGCCGTTGGTCTGCGGCTCGGCGACGAAGGCGAAGCTCGGGGCGATGCCCCAGAACTTGACCTGGTTGAGGAAGTCATCGGCCGTGTATTGCGTGCCGTGATCCATGCGCAGCGCCAGACCGCGCCCGGCGTCGGCGCCGGTGGCGCCGAATTCGGTGTGGAGCCCCTGGGCAATCGGCTGCAAGGCCGCGAAACGGTTGCCGGTCTTCACGGCATGGATGCCCACGCAGCAGGCATCGAAATGATCGACCGCCGAGAACACCCAGACCCAGCCCTCATCCACGGTCTCGATCCGGATGCCGTCGGTGCCCCACATTGCGTTCGGGCGATCCGTCGTGATCGATCCGTCGTGCAGGCTGGGGGCGCCCTGGGGCCGGCGATGGGGCGACAGCAAGGCGTTCTCGCGCATCAGGCGCAGCACGCGGGCGCGCGAGACGCGGATGTCGTGCACCATGCGCAGCCGCGCCCAGACCTTGCGGTGGCCCTCGCCGGTGAAGGGCGAGGCTTGCAGATCGGCGCGGATGGCGACCAGGAGCTCGGCGTCGGCCACCTTCGGCTTCGGGCCGCGCCGCTGCGGGCGCAAGAGCACCACCGTGGCCGATTCCCGGGCCTGCTGGGCGTAGAGGGTCGAGCGGGGGAATTCGAGCACCCGGCAGACCCGCTCCAGGCCGTAGGGCTTGCCAGCGCCTTCGGAGGTCTCGCGGCTCATCGCGACGACCTCCGTCCGACCAAAGGGTGCTTCGCCCGCCTTTCCTTCTGCAGGATCTCGACTTCCATGACCAGCTCGCCGATACGCCGCTTGGCCTCGTCGAGTTGTCGCTCGACCGGGTCGTTCTCGCGC
>NZ_JBLLNL010000043.1:0-927 GCF_048158365.1 Denitraticella aggregata
GTCGATACGGGGCAGTTCGGCCGGCAAGGGCTTGCGCTTGCCCCGTGCTTTCTTCTTGCCAGCGCCTGCGCGCGCATCGGCCGCAGGCGGTAGATCGGCGGTGTCGCTGGCCTCGGGCGCGGACTGGACCAGCGCTTCGGCTTCGTCGAAGAGCCAGCCCTGGCCCGCATGCGACTCGCTCGCGCGCCCGAACAGGCGCTGGCGCGACAAACGCAGCTGTTCGTAGAGTTCGAGGATACGCGCCTCGAAGGCACGCTGTTGTGCCTGCAGCAAGGCTTTGAGGGCCGCAGGATCGTCCGGCAACTGCTCGGGAAGGGCAAATGCGCGCGCGCCGCCGGCGGGGTTCGAGAGGGTGTCGGCGGCGCTGTATGACATGCCGCAATTATACCCGATAACGCTACGTAACTGATTGGAAATGCAGAGTTTTATGCGGCTTTGCCGCCCATAGATCGAAGCCCTCGAGCAGCCACTCGAGCTGCTTCATCGTCAGCACGCAGGTGGGCTCGCCAGCGTCGGCCGCAGGCCATGCAAAGCGTTCTGCTTCGAGCCGCTTGTACCACAGGCAGAATCCATTGCGGTGCCAGTACAGCGCCTTGAGCTTGTCGCGGCGGCGGTTGATGAACAGATACAGCGCGTCGCCAAACGGGTTCAGGCCCAGTTCCTGCTCGACCAGCGCCGACAGCCCGCCGATCGATTTGCGAAAGTCGATCGCCGCCCGGTACAGATACACCGCGCCAATGCGGTGACCCGGATGCATCAGCGCCCCCGCTCACGCAGGGCTGCCGACAGCGCAGCCAACCAATCCACGCTGGGCAGCGCTGCACACTCGAGCCGCAATTCGGTGCCGATGACCACCGTGTGACCTGCCGCCGTCGCACCCGGCCGAGCGACATGCACGGGAACGAAACCGCTCGCCTGGTGACGACG
>NZ_JBLLNL010000044.1:0-918 GCF_048158365.1 Denitraticella aggregata
CGACGCCGGCACTCTGGACGAGGTTTTCAGCGAGGGCTGACTTCGGCGCGATCCCCATCACGCACCGCTCCCTTCCCCGTGGTGGGCGGCGCAAGCCGCGAACGTTTTGCCCCTGCGGTAGCCCCCATCATTCGCGGCTTGCGCCGCTATCCCCGTTGTAAATCGCATCCGAGCGGAAGCCATCATGCATATCGGATAGAATGCGTATTCATACGACATTCAGTCCGCGCCATGACTCCTCACGACGGATCATACAAACACATCTTTTCCCACCCGCAGATCGTATACGATCTGCTCACCGGTTTCGTGCGCGAACCGTGGGTCGAGCAACTGGATCTCGGCACCCTGGAACTGACCAACGGCAGCTACGTGAGCGACGACCTGCGCGGTCGGGCCGACGACGTCGTGTGGCGCGTTCGCACCCGGCACGGTGAACAGTGGCTGTACGTGTATCTGCTGATCGAGTTCCAGAGCCGGGTCGATCCGTGGATGGCGCTTCGGATTCTGGTCTACACCGGCCTGCTGTATCAGGACCTCGTCAAGTCGGAGCAGGTGCGACCCGGTGATCGCTTGCCGCCGGTGTTCCCGATCGTCGTCTACAATGGAGAAGGCGTCTGGCGTGCGCGGCGCGAAATGGCCGAACTGATCGAACCGGTCGCGGGTCTGAAAGCATACTGCCCGCGCCAGAAGCATGTGGTGCTGGACGAAGGGCGGCTGAGCGACGACGAGATCGCCGCGGGCGAGAGCACCCTGGCCGAGATGATCCGGCTGGAGCGCACGCCCACCCCGCAGGAACTGAGGGCGATCGTGTCGCGTCTGACGCGCCGGCTGAATCATCCACGCTACGACAGCCTGCGCCGCGCGCTGGTGGTGTGGCTGAACCGGGTGGTGCTCAAGCGCCTGATGCCGGGTGAGCGG
>NZ_JBLLNL010000045.1:0-824 GCF_048158365.1 Denitraticella aggregata
CGGATTGTTATCGATCGGCAGATCACCGCGGTCGATGTAGCGGATCAGGCGCGGCCACTGTCGGTTCAGATAGCTCAGCGCTTGCCCCAAGGCGGTCGAAGGCGGCACGCTCGGAAGAACCTGATCCAGCCACCGGCGCAGTTCGTCGAGGACCGCGCGGCTTCGGCTTTGCCGTTGCGCAAGGCGCTCGGCGGCGCTCACTTGCCGGCAATCCTTCTCGATGGCGTAGAGTTTGGCGATCAAGGCCAGCGCTTCGTGCGCCCGGCCGGTCTTGCCATCCGGCAGGAGCTTGGTGGCCTCGACGAAGCGGCGTCGTGCATGGACCCAGCATCCGAGCCGAGTCACGCCATCACGCAAGGCAATGGCCCCGTAGCTCTCGAGCGCATCGGTCATCAGGTAACCCTGCCACCCTTCGAGCAGCCGCAAGGGCACCGCCTGCGCACGGCTCGGATCGTACTCGAACAGGATCACCGGCTGGCCCGGTGGCCCGCCGCGCTGCACCCACATCTGGCTCTTGCTCGTCGGCGCTCGATCGGGTTCCTTGAGTACCTGGATCGGCGTCTCATCCATGTGGATGATGTCGTGTCCGAGCAGCACGTCGCGCATCAGGTTGGCGAGCGGTTGCAGCGCCTGGGCGGCCCCGATCACCCAGCGCGCCAGTGTCTGGCGCGGCACGGTGACGCCCGCACGGGCCAGCACATACTCGAAACGCGCCAGCGGCAGGCCATCGACGTACTTGGTGATGAGTAGCATCGCCAACAGATCGTTGCTGGCGTTGCTCTTGGGAAGCACCTGAGCCGGCGCGGGGGCGATCACCGGCGCCT
>NZ_JBLLNL010000046.1:0-762 GCF_048158365.1 Denitraticella aggregata
GAATGGCACTAAGTTAAGCCCTTCTAGCACGTTTGGCGCAACATGACATTGGCGTGTCATGAGATAATCTGGCATGACAAATACGACGCTTTTTCTGCCCGGTTTTCACCTTGCCACCCTGCGTCGGAGACCGCGTTCGGCGGCCCAGCGACTGGCTGAAGAGAAGGCCCGGATTCGTCAGCACTCGATCAGCGAGCTTGGCGATTGTTTCGGGCATTTCATACCGACAAAGACGCTGGAGAACGGGCCGGATGGCGCCTTCAGCCGGCGCCGGCTGTTCAGCAAGGAAAATACGTTCTGGGCTTTTTTCTCGCAAGTCCTCGACGCCGACGGCGGTTGCCAGGAAGTGGTTCGCAAGGTTCAAGCCCTTGCCGCGACGCGATCAATGCCGGTGCCGTCAGCGTCGACGTCGGCGTATTGCCAGGCACGCAGAAAACTTGATCCGGTTGAACTGGAAAAGATCCTGGCGCACACCGCCGAAGACCTCCAGCAGCAAGGCCGAAGCCGCTGGTGGAATGATCGTCGCGTTGTCGTGGTCGACGGCACGGGTGTCAGCATGCCTGATACACACGCCAATCAACAAGACTGGCCTCAGCCCAATAGCCAGAAGCCCGGCTGCGGCTTTCCGCAGGCAAGAATTTGCGCCTGCTTTTGCCTGCAAACGGGAGCCTTGCTGAGTTACCGCATGGGCCACAATAAGAGCGCCGAATTGCCCTTGTTGCGACAGCAATGGGACAGTTTCAGCAGCGGCGACATCTTTGT
>NZ_JBLLNL010000047.1:0-650 GCF_048158365.1 Denitraticella aggregata
TTGGCGAGCTTCAGTGCGGCGTAATGCTCGCGCGACAAAGCGATCAGGGATGGGTGTCGTTTCATGGTCCGTTGCTCCAGCAAGGCTGATGATTCGTGGACTCCTTTAAGGGCACCTCGAAAAACCTCGACACCCCTGTGATTGGTAAAATTGCTTCGTCCTGATTTCGTTCTCTGCCGCCAGCCATGAAGAAGCGCACCGCCATCAAAACCGACCTGTTCGCCGATGAACATCATCGCAAGAAGATCGACACGCTCGGAGATCCGCTGGCCGAGATCGAGTCGTACATCGATTTCGGGTCGTTGGCGGCGGAAGTGGATCGGGTGGCGCCGCGTCCGATGAGTCCACAAGGCGGTCGTCCGCCGTATCCCACGGAGACGATGGTACGCATTCTGGTGTTGAAGCGGCTGTACAACCTTTCGGACGAACAGATGGAGTACCAGTTGCTTGACCGGATGAGCTACAAGCGCTTCTGCGGGTTGGCTAGCGCGGTCAATATCCCGGATCGAACGACTGTGTGGACATTCGAGAACCGTATCGGCGAAGCCGGCGCGAAGGTCCTGTTCGACGGAGTCACGACCCAACTGCTCAAGCACGGCTACATCGCTCGGGGCGGTCAGATCATCGACGCCACGCTGGTGCCCGCGCCC
>NZ_JBLLNL010000048.1:0-548 GCF_048158365.1 Denitraticella aggregata
ACTAAGTTAAGCGACACTTGCACGGTATCGGCCGCGATGGGGTAGTTCAAACATTTGATGGCGAGGGGCTGTTAAAAGCGCGAAAGGTTTGGGTCGTCGTTTTAAACATCGTGGCTCTCGTCGCCCTGGTCGGGCGGTGACCTGACGAGCGCCGATGGCCTCGCGGAGCAAGTCGAGCAAGCGCCGCCGTTCGCTGGCGTCGGTAGCACCTCGATGGAGCTGCGGTTCCCACTGCCGCAAGGCTTGGATGCTGGCTTTGAAACTGATTCGGCGGGGCGGGTTTTCGACGGCGTTGGCAGCGTCGACGATCAGCCGACGCACAGCGTTATAGGCAATGAAATGCATCAGCACTTCTTTCCTCACCAAGGCGGGGGTTCGGCATCGCAGCACATCCATACCCATGGTCGTCTTGATATCTCGGAAGAACAGCTCCACATCCCAGCGCTGGCGGTAGAGATCGGCTAGTTCAGCCGCGCCATAGCGGGTCGAATCCGTCAGGGTGGTAACAAGGTAGTAGCTTTTTGACCGCATCCCGGGAGCGTTGATGG